>JBBIOL010000222.1:0-2024 GCA_037443385.1 Anaeromyxobacteraceae bacterium | reverse complement strand
GGACCTAGCCCGGGGCGGTCAGCGGGGTCGCGTCGCCCCGCGCGGCAGCCGCACCGTGCGCAGCCGCTCCTCCATGCAGGCGTGCAGGTGGGCGCGCAGCGCGTCGAGCGCGTGCTCCAGCTCGGCGTGGGCCAGCCGCACGTCGCCGCCGCTCTCGGCGAGCAGCTGGCGGGCGTAGGCGTCGACGTCGACGCCCAGGACCTTCTTGCCCCGCGCCGGGGCGGGACCCTTCCGTGCGGGCTTCCTTCGGGACGCGGCCATGTTCACCCCTGGAGGACGTTGGGAGGAGTATCGCCGCGACCCGGCGCCGGGCGGCGCGGGAAAGATGGGGGCCGCGGAGGCTAGACCGGCGGCTCCGGCTCCACGTCGTGGAAGCGCCGGTAGTCGATGGCGCGCCTCCCGCCGGGAAGGGTCACGAGCACGTCCACGAAGCGGTGGCCCCAGAGGATCTGGTCCGGGGTCCAGGCGTGACGGGCGTGCACCGTCTGGGAGAGGGTCTCGTCGAGCCCGGTCACGGAGGCCACCAGGTCGACGTCCTTCGCCCGCAGGCTCTCGGTGGTCTCGCCGTGGAGCGGGCTCTCGGGCGTGATGGGGTGGACGACGAGCCAGGTGAAGGCGAAGAAGGCCGACTGGCTGCGGCGCAGGTGGAGGTCGTGGACCCGGCGGACCTCCTCGCCTTCCGGCGTGCGCTCGGTGCGGAGCAGGACCAGGTGGGCGTGGGCCTCGGCCACCTGGTTCCCGCGCTCGTTGGCGAGGCGCACGAGCAGGGACGGCACCCCGTCGAAGCGGGCCACGACGGCGTTGCGGCTGAAGACCACGCGCGCGGTGGGGCGGGAGAACTTGGCGAAGACGAGCCCGGTGACGAGCGCCAGGCCGAGGAGCCCGACCAGCGCCTCCACGGTGACGAGCAGGTTGGCCGCGAGCCCCCGCGGCGCCATCTTCCCGTAGCCGATGGTGGCCATGGTCTGGACGCTGAAGAAGAAGGCGTCGGTGAAGCTGCCCGGCCGCGCCTCCTCGATGCCGTCGCCGATGGCGAGGTAGCCGAGCGCGAAGAGGAGGTTCGCGCCCAGGTAGGCGACGAGGACCATCGCGAAGAAGCGGGACCAGGTGGCGACGAGCAGCGAGTGGTAGGCGTCGCGGAGCGGCGCGGTGCGGAGGCCGATGGAGAGGATCTCCCGGCCGGAGCCGGGGAGCCGGGTGACGCGGTGGCGGGGGGCGCCGTCGGAGGGCACGCCCGTCGGTCCTAACCGGCGGCGTCGCGGATCGCCGCCCCGTAGGGCGCCCGCAGCACCCCGCGCTCGGTGACGATGGCGGTGACCAGCCCGGCCGGCGTGACGTCGAAGGCCGGGTAGCGGGCCGGGACCCCCTCGGGCGCGACCCGGCGGCCGAAGATGCGGACCACCTCGTCGGAGTCCCGCTCCTCGATGGGGATGCCGGCGCCGGTGGGCAGCGTGGGG
Source organism: Anaeromyxobacteraceae bacterium (assembly GCA_037443385.1). GTDB lineage: Bacteria > Myxococcota > Myxococcia > Myxococcales > Anaeromyxobacteraceae > CAIOAK01. The sequence goes on along the minus strand of JBBIOL010000222.1, from coordinate 567 downwards.
TCGAAGGTGCTCCAGGGCGCCGCCACGTAGAAGGGGATCCCGTGGTGGCGGGCCAGCACCGCCACCGCGTAGGTGCCGATCTTGTTGGCCACGTCGCCGTTGGCGGCGATGCGGTCGGCCCCCACCACCACGCAGGAGATCTCGCCCTGCGACATGAGCCAGCCGGCCATGCCGTCGGTGAGGACGGTGACCGGGATGCCGTCCCGCTGCAGCTCCCAGGCGGTGAGGCGCGCGCCCTGGAAGAAGGGGCGGGTCTCGTCGGCGTAGACGTGCTCGAGCCGGCCGGCCTCGTGAGCGGCCCGCACGATGCCGAGCGCGGTGCCGTAGGCGGCGGTGGCGAGCGCCCCGGCGTTGCAGTGGGTGAGGAGCCGGGCGGCGGGGGGCAGCAGGGGTGCGCCCAGCGCGCCGATGCGACGGCAGGAGGCCTCGTCCTCGTCGCGGATGGCGTGGGCCTCGGCGAGCAACGCGGCCGGCCCCTCGTCGATCCGGCGCGACATGCGGCGCACCGCCCAGGCGAGGTTCACGGCGGTGGGTCGCGCCCCGGCGAGCAGCCCGGCCGCCGCGCGC
>JBBIOL010000221.1:0-2317 GCA_037443385.1 Anaeromyxobacteraceae bacterium | reverse complement strand
TCCTCCCGCGGCACCTCCTCGCGCTGGCGCTCCTCCTCGGCGGCTGCAGCCGCGGAGGCGGGCCGGGCGCGGCGCCGCAGGCCGGGCCCGTTCCCGCCTTCGACTGGGACCATCCCCTGGGGGCGCTCCGGCTCGACGCCGACGAGGCCGCGGCCCGCCTGGGCTCACTCTCCTGGGAGGGCACGGCCACCTGGTCGGCCGTGCGCGGGGAGCGGAAGGTCGAGGCCAGCGAGCATCACGCCGTGCGCCAGCTCGTCTCCGGGCCGTTCGCCGCCGAGGGCACCGTCGACCCGGGCACCCACCCGGGCGCCGAGACCGGCAAGCGGGTGATCTTCACCGGGGGCATGACCTACGCGCGCTCGCTCCACCCCGCCTCCGGCGCGTGGCGCATGCGCCCCACCGACCACGGCCGGGGGGCGCGCCGCATCCGCGACGAGAGCTTCCGGCTCGCCGGCGAGGTGGCCACGCTCCTCGGCCCGGCGCTCGTCGCCACCCCCGCCGGCGGCGGAAGCGCGCTCGGGCGGCCGGTGCGCCGGTTCACCCTGTCGCTCGACCGGGCCCGCTTTTCGCCCGGCCCCTCGCGACTCTCCACCGAGCCCCCGCCCGGCGGCCCGGACGCCGCGACCCGGGCGCGGCTCGCGTTCCTCGACGGGCGCGAGCCGATCGACGCCTCGGGCGAGCTCCTCCTCGACGCCCGGAGCGGCGCCCCGCTCGTGGTCCGGCTCTCGGCGCTCCTCGGCGTGAAGGACGACGCGGAGGCGCGGGTGCGCGTGGACGTGGAGGGAAAGGTCACCGCGCTGGGCGCCGACGTGGCCCCGGTGGAGGCCCCGGCCGGCGCGCTGCCCGACGAGCGGAAGCCGCGGGGGGTCGCCCGGGCGCTCGAGCAGGCCGGGCTGCGCAAGAGGGCCCTGGAGGCGACCGGCGCCGCGCCGGAGGCCCCGGAGGACGGGGACGCCGACGGGGAGGAGTAGCCGTCCCGGGCCCGGCCCGCGGCGTGGCTAGCCGGCCGGCCGGTGCCTGCGCCACTCCACCATGAGGCAGCGGTCCTGCACCACCCGGATCCCGGCGCGCGCGAGCTGCTCCGCGGCCGCGTCGTTGCGGATCCCGAGCTGGAACCAGACCGCCTTCGGCCGCTTGGCCAGGATGTCGGGCAGGTGGGCCGGGATGTCGGAGGGCTTGCGGAAGACGTCCACCAGGTCCACCTCGCCCGGGATGTCGGCCACCTTCCGGTAGACCTTCCGGCCCAGGATCTCGGTGACCTCGGGGTAATAGACCGGGACCGGGACCACCTCGCCCCCGTGCCCGGCCACGTACGCGGCCACGTAGTGCGCCGCCTGGTCGGCCTGGGCCTCGGTCTTCACCCCCAGGACCGCCACGCGGCGGGTGTCGCGGAGCAGCGCGGCGATGCCGGCGTCGTCCTCGACCAGGTTGTCCTTCCAGTCGGCCATGTCGTCACCTCCCGATACCGGGTGAGAGCCATCCTGTGCTCCGGAGGGTCGCGTCGCACGAAAATTGGACAGGGCGGACCGGCTGCCTAGGATTTCCTCCATGACGAAGAGGACGACCTCCGGCACCACCGTCACCGAGGCATCCGCCCAGGCCGCGCTCCGGCGCGGCGCCACCCGCGCGCTCACGCCGGCCGAGGAGCGGGCCATGCGCATGCGCATCGGCGCCGCCCCGGCGCGACGCGAGCCGCTCGAGTGGATGGGCACCGAGAGCGAGGAGCTCGAGATCGAGCTGCGCGCCATCGAGATCGAGACCTGGATGAAGATGAAGGCCCACCGCGCCCGCCAGGCCGCGCGTCCGGCCGCCCGCGCCGCACCGCGCGCGGCGCCGGCCACCTCCCGGACCAAGGAGAAGATCGTCCGGGCGCTGCGTCGCAAGGGCCCGACCCGCTAGACCCCTACCCCCCGAGCACCTTCGAGAGGGCCTCCGCCGCGCGAGCGAGCGGGGGCCTCTCCTTCTCCGGACCCGGGCTCCCGGCGGCGAGCCGCCCGGCGAGGGCCTCGCCGGTGCGCGGGTTGCGCCAGTAGTCCTCGTCGAACCGCTCGCGCAGCTCTTCCCCGAGGGTGGTCGCCCAGGCCGCCCCGCGCAGCGCGGCGAGGTGGGCCGGCAGGTCGGCGTCCCGGGCGGCGAGCCCGTCCGGCCAGTCGGCGAGGGTGGCGCGCGCGAGCGCCTCCCGGTGGGCCTCCCGCCAGGCCCGGCCCGCGGTGCCGCGCTCCACCTCGGCGGCGACCCGCAGCGCCGCGGCCCGCGTCCTGAGCTGGAAGAGCAGGCGCAGCGCCACCCGCCGCACCACGTCCGGCGCGCCCCTGCG
>JBBIOL010000220.1:0-2568 GCA_037443385.1 Anaeromyxobacteraceae bacterium | reverse complement strand
GGTGCCGCCGGGTCCCGCGGCGCTGCGCGGAGGGGCTGGCGCGGCCTGCCCCTTCGGCACGGGCGGAAGGCGATCCGGCGGCGGGCGGGCGCTCGTCAGGGCCTCGTGGAAGGAGAGCGTCGGGGCCGGGGGGTCTCCCGCCTCGACGCGCGGGGCCTGATCGAGCGCGGCGAGCGGGTCGGCCGGCGCCGGCGCGGCGGCGGCCACCGGCGCGGGCGCGGGCGGAAGGGCACGAGTCGCGACCCGCTGACCCAGGGCGTGCCCCACCAGGAAGGCCACGCCGAGGGAGCCCAGGGCGCCCAGGATGACGCCGGCCACCTGGCGTGCATCCAGGGAGAACTCGAACTTCTCGCGTGCCGGTCGATTCCCCGCCATGGTCCGCCCCCGGGGGGGCGCACCGATTCTAGACGTCTTCCGCGAGGTCTCTACTTTCCATCCAGTCGGGCGCCTCGACGCCCAGGACGGCGAGACCGTTGGCGAGCGCCTGCTTGAGCGATCGCGCCAGCGCGAGCCGTGCGGCGGTCTTGGCCGGATCGGGCCCGATGAAGCGCTCGCCGGTCCGCTTCCCCTGCGTGTAGTAGGAGTGGAAGGCCCCGATGGTCTCCTGCAGCCAGAAGGCCACCCGGTGCGGCTCCCAGGCCAGCGCCGCCCCGGCCACCAGGTCGGGGAAGGAGAGCACCCGCTTCACGAGGTCCATCTCCTCGGGCGCGGTCAGGGTGGCGAGCGTCTCCACGTCGAAGCGGGGCTCCGGGGCACCCGCCGCGCGCGCCTTCTCGAGGATGCGGGCCAGCCGGGCGTGCCCGTACTGCACGTAGAACACGGGATTGTCCATGGTCTGCTGCTTGGCCAGCTCCAGGTCGAAGTCGAGCTGGGCGTCGGCGCGCCGGGTGAGGAAGATGAAGCGGGTGGCGTCGCGCCCCACCTCGTCCACCACCTCCTGGAGCGAGACGACGTTCCCGGAGCGCTTCGACATCTTCACGGCCTCGCCCCCGCGGGTGAGGTTCACCATCTGGATGAGGACCACGTGCAGGTCGTTGCGCGACGCGCCCAGCGCCTCCAGCGCCGCCCCGAGCCGGGCCACGTAGCCGCCGTGGTCGGCGCCCAGCACGTCCACCAGCCGGTCGGCGCGCTGGCGCTTGTCCCAGTGGTAGGCGATGTCGGCGCAGAAGTAGGTCGGCGTCCCGTCCGCCTTCTTCACCGGGCGGTCCACCTCGTCCCCGTGCAGCGACGAGCGGAAGAGCGTCAGCTCCTCGCCCTCGGCGATCCCGTCCTCGCCGGCGGCCGCGGCCGGGGGCGCCGGCTGGCCCTTCCTGGACTTGGGCGGCGGGAGCGTGCCGCGGTAGACGAGCCCCCGGGCGGTGAGCTCGGCCAGGAAGCGATCGACCGTCCCCGAGGCGTAGAGGGCGCGCTCGGAGGTCCAGACGTCGAAGGCGATGCGGACCGCGGCGAGGTCGGACCGGATCATGCCCAGCACGTGCGCCACGGCCCGGTCGCGGAAGAGGTCGAGCCAGTCGGCCTCGGGCGCGTCCAGGAAGCGCGGGCCGAACTCGGCGACGAGCGCGCGGGCCACGTCGATCACGTACTCGCCCGGGTAGCTCCGGGGCGGCATGGTCACCGTGCGACCGAGGAGCTCCTGGTAGCGGAGGTGGACCGACCGCGCCAGCACCTGCACCTGGGCGCCGTGGTCGTTCACGTAGTACTCGCGGGTGACCGCGTGTCCGCTCCAGTCGAGCAGGCTCGCCACGGCGTCCCCGGTGACCGCGTTCCGGCCGTGTCCGACGTGCATGGGGCCGGTGGGGTTGGCCGAGACGAACTCGACGATGACGCGCTGGCCCCGGCCGACGTCGGTCCGCCCGAACCGGTCGCCCTGGCGCTCGACCTCCGCTAGGCCGGCCAGCCAGACCTCCGGCTTGAGCCGCACGTTGACGAAGCCGGGCCCGGCGATCTCGAGGGAGGCGATGCTCCGGCCGCCGTCCTCGGCCCGGATGGCCTCCACGACGAGCGGGGCCAGCTCGCGCGGGGAGCGCCCGGCGGGCCGGGCCAGGACCAGCGCGGCGTTCACGGCGAAGTCGCCGTGGCGCGGGTCGCGCGGGGGCTCGGCGCTGAAGCTCACGTCGAGGGCGGGCCAGCGCCCCTCGGCCGCGCCGCGGGAGATCGCCTTCCGGACGATGTCGACGACGTGCTGTCGCATGGGGGCACGGTCATACCCGCGCCCCGCTCCGCCGGCAAGCGACCTCCCCGTCCGGCCCGTGGCCGGTCAGGCCCAGGCGTCGAAGGCCCCGCAGCGGGGACACCGCCAGGCGCGCACCGGCGAGCCTCCGCCGCACCTCCCGCATCGCAGGAGCCCCGCGCTGCGGAGCAGCGCCGCCACCATGAGGTCGTGCCGGCCGGCCAGCTCCCCCGGACCCGGGGGCGCGGCGTCCCGCAGGAGCTCGCGCAGCGCGAGCGTCACCTCGCCGTCCGCGTCCCCCGAGAGCGCCTGCCGGAGCGGGGCCACCGCCTCCGCCGCCCGGCCGCTCGCCGCGAGCCATCGGCCGCGCAAGGTGAGGAGCCGCGCGTCCCCCGGGC
>JBBIOL010000219.1:0-2582 GCA_037443385.1 Anaeromyxobacteraceae bacterium | reverse complement strand
CGCGCGGGCTCCCGGCCGGGAGCGCCGGCGCCTTCCTGGCGGCGCTGGAGCGCTCGGTGCCCGGCACCACCCGCGAGGCCGTCGCGCCGCTCGGGCCGCGCGCGGCCGAGGAGCTGGGCGCGCTCGATCCGGTGGCCCTGGCGACCGCCGTGGAGGGCACCGCCGCGCGCGTGGCCCTGCTCCACTCCGGCGACCTGCACGGCGCGCTCACGGTCCTGGCCCAGGTCCCCCGCCCCGGCCTGGTGGCCCCGTCCGACGGCGCGGCCGTGCTCGACCGGCCCGACCTGGCGTCCCTCGCCCGCCTCGCGCTCTCCGACCGGTACCTGGAGCTCCGCGGCGAGCTCCTGGGGTGGGCATGAGGGCACCCGCCGCGGCCGTAGCCGCCCTGCTGCTCGCCGGGTGCGAGGTGTACGCCGTCCCCAGCCCCATCCCCTGCCCCGGGGATCGCCAGGGCGTGTTCGACTTCGCCGGCGAGCAGACCCCCTCCCCGGACGACTGCTTCTTCGCGCAGCCCGGCAACCCGGCCTACCAGGTGAACAACCCCATCGCCTTCCCCGGCACCGTCAACTTCGGCCCGGGCGCCACCGACGCGGCCCTGTGCATCACCACCCCGCACGCCGAGCCCCGGCTGGGGACCCACTCCGGCGTGGACATCGACGTGGCCTACGTGAACCTCACCGCCAGCGTGGGCGGGTGCACCTGTCCCACCGCGGAGGCGGTCGCCGCCGCCCGCTGCCTCTGCCCGCCCGACTCGCCGCTCTCCGGGTGCTCCTGCCCGGTCTTCCTCGAGGAACGGATCACCGGGAGCCTCCTGCCCATTCCCGGCGGGTACTCGGGCTTCCAGGGCACGCAGGTGGTGACGGTCCGGCCGCCGCCCGGTGCGGTCCCGGCGCAGCCCTGCGACTGCCACGTCACCTGCACCTACTCCTACGCGCTGACGGCGAAGACCGTCGGCTCCCGATAGGATCGGACGCATGGTTAGCCGCCGCCGCGCGCCGGGCCCCCGCCGGGCCGTGGTCCTCCTCTCGGGTGGGCTCGACTCCTCCACCGTGCTCGCCGTCGCCCTTCACCGCGGGTTCGAGGCGCACTGCCTCTCGGTGGACTACGGCCAGCGCCACAAGGGCGAGCTCGCCGCGGCGAGGCGGGTGGCGCGCCACCTGGGCGCCGCCAGCCACCGCACCGCGCGGGTGAGCCTCTCCGCCTTCGGCGGATCGGCGCTCACCGACGCGGCCATCGCCGTGCCCAAGGGGCGCAGCGCGGCGGCCATGGGATCCGACATCCCGGTGACCTACGTGCCGGCCCGCAACACCGTGCTGCTCGCGGTGGCGCTGGCCTGGGCCGAGGTGCTCGGCGCCTCCGACCTCTTCCTGGGAGTGAACGCCATCGACTACTCCGGCTACCCCGACTGCCGCCCGGAGTTCCTGCGCGCCTTCGAGCGCCTGGCCCGGGTGGCGACGAAGGCCGGGGTCGAGGGGCGCCCGCTCCGCGTCCACGCCCCGCTGCTCCGCCTCGGCAAGGCCGCCATCGTCCGCCTGGGCACGCGCCACGCCGTCCCCTACCACCTCACCCTCACCTGCTACGACCCGGTCCGGGGTCGCGCCTGCGGTCGCTGCGACGCCTGCACGCTGCGGCGGCAGGGCTTCGTCGAGGCCGGCGTCCCCGACCCCACCCGCTACCACCGCCCCCGGAAGGAGACGCGCCGATGAGCCGAATCGTCCGGAAGTTCGACGGCCGCAAGGACGACGAGATCTTCGACAGGGTCCACGAGGTGATGGAGGCCATCGCCGCGGAGTTCAAGCTCGACTACCGGCAGGACGGTGCGCGCCGCACCGGCGAGGTCTCCAAGATGGGCATCACCGGGAAGTTCGCGGTGAAGGCGAGCGAGGTGGTGGTGGAGATGAAGTACCCCATGCTCATCCCCGCCTCGATGCGCCAGAAGGTCGAGGGGCACATCGAGCGGAAGCTCGACGCCCTGTTCGCCTGAGCCGGGACGCTAGTCGAGCCGGACCACCACCGCGCCGCTGCGCTCGTTCAGGCGGTGCACCGCCGAGTAGAGCGCCGCCAGCGGCGAGTCGCCGGAGCCGGTGGCGGACCGGGGCGAGCCGGCGCGACGGCGGCGCGCCCGGGCCCCGGCGCCGGAGACGATGCGCGCGCCGGCGCGGCCGTGAAGCGCGTCGGGCCAGACCTGGACGCGGAGCCCGGCGCGGTAGATGGCCATGAGGGCCCGTCCCATCTCCGATGCCACGCGGTCGTCGGAATGCGTCATGCGTTCTCCCCGGTTCGCGTCGAATGTATCCCCGCCGCGGCGGCCCGCCAGTTCGGCGCGATGCCGCGCGATAGCGGCCGCGATCGGGGCCGGCCCGCAGGCGCGGTAGGATGCCGCGACTGCGACGCGCCGACCCGAGCCCCCCCGCCGAGAGCCCCCGCGACGCGGCGCTGCACCGCCTCGCCGCCCTGCGGGTCGAGGACGACGGTGTACTGGCCGGTGCGGTCGCGGTTGGAGCCGATGGGCAGGCTGTGCTTGAGGCCGTGGTCCCAGAGGACGACGGGGGCCAGCTGGTGGTTCGAGGTGTCGATGCCGG
>JBBIOL010000218.1:0-2635 GCA_037443385.1 Anaeromyxobacteraceae bacterium | reverse complement strand
GGGAATATTCCAGCCTAAATTTTGGGCTCTCTGGGAACTGAAACAAACTATTTGAGATCGGAAGGCGCCCCCGGCGTCGAGCAGCACCGCGTCGGGGAGCACCACCTCCACCGACGGGGCGAGCGCGAGCAGCGCCTCGGCGAGCCCGCGCAGCGCGGAGCGGTCGGCGACGGCGTCGATCGGCACGGCCTCGAGGGTGACGCAGGCCGCCCGCGCCTGGACGAGCGAGTCGCCCGGCCGGACCCCGGCGGCGAGCGCGGGCACCGTGGCGTGGCGGACGATCCCCTCCGCCACCATGGCGAGGGCACCGGCCCGCGGCCGGGAGCGCAGCACCCGCTGCAGGGGAAGGTCCGGCACGACGAGCGCGAGGACGCGGGCAGGCGTGCCCCGGGCCGTGGCCTGCTCATGCGGCATGTCCGGCCTCCACGGGCATCGCGGCCGGCATCGCCCGCAGGACCGGCCCGGGGCGCACCGCGTCCAGGTCGACCCGCAGCACCGCCGGGATGACCGGCTCTCCCCTCCCGGCGAGCAGGAGCGCCGCGGAGCCGCCCTTCTCGGCCGCCGCCCGCAGCCGGCGCAGGACGGGCTCGGCGCGCGACGCTCGCCTCGCGGCGTCCCCGTGCAGGGAGACCAGGGAGACGTCGATGACCACGGCCGGGAAGGCCCCGCTCGCGAGCAGGACCTCCGCCGCCCAGAGGCCGGGCAGGACGTCCTGCCCTCCACGCGGGGTGCGCACGCTGCGCTCCGGCCGCACGATGAGCAGCCGGGACAGATCCACTCCCAGCGCCAGCGCCGCGGGCGGGTAGAGCTCGCCACGACCGTCGACGAAGGCGGCCAGCCCGCCCTCGGCCTGGGCCTGGCGAAGCGTCGCGAGGGCCACCGCGGTCTTCCCGCTGGCTGGGCCGCCACGGATCGAGGAGAGGGCTCCACGGGGAAAGCCGCCGCCCGGGAGGAGCGCCTCCACCTCGGGACGACCGCAGGCGAGCACGCCCTCGCGCCGCGCCGGCCGCCGCTCCATGCGACGGATCTGGCGGCGGAGCTCCTCGAGGACCTCTTGCTGACGGGTGGGGATGCCCATGGCTCACGTCCTGAACGATACTGCTCGTTCGTTCAGGTATCAAGAGGGGCTGACATCCCACCACGTCCCGGGGAGCGGCGCCGTCCTGCCAGGCGAACTGGATCGGACCCACCCCGGAAGAGGGGTTCGCCCATCGCTCCGCGGACCCTATCCGCGCGCGGCGACGATCCCGCGCTGGAGCAGCTCCGCGACGAACCCCAGGACGTCCGCCTCGAGCTCGCGGCGCGGAACGTCGAAGGCGCCGGCGAGGACGTCCACGACGTCCGCCAGCGTCCGCCGGCCATCCAGGCTCCGCCAGACGGCCTTCCCGGTCTCGTTCAGCGTGAGGAGCTCCTCGTCGGCGTTCCCCACGCCGCCCCGGAGCGGCACGAGGATGACCTCGCCCTCGATCTCCCGCGCGATCACGCCGCCGGACGGCGCGCAGATCGAGCCCAGCGTCAGGCGCGCGCCCATGTGCGGGTCGCCTACGCCTCCGCCCGGCTCTTCTCCTTCTCCCCGGCCTCCGCCGCGGCGATCTCCGCACGGACCTTGTCCATGTCGAGCTCGCGCGCCTTCTGGATGAGCTCCTCCAGCGCCGCCTCGGGCAGCGCGCCGGCCTGCGAGTAGAGGAGGATCTTGTCGCGGAGGATCATGAGGGTCGGGATGGACATGATCTGGAACGACCCGGCCAGCCCCTGCTGGTCCTCGGTGTTGACCTTGGCGAAGGTGACGTCGGGGTGTCGCCCGGCGACCTTCTCGAAGGTCGGCCCGAAGACCCGGCAGGGGCCGCACCACGGCGCCCACCAGTCCACGAGGACGATGCCGTCCTTCTCCACCACGTCCTTGAAGTTCGCCTCGGTCACGTCCACGGTGGGCTTCATGGTTCGATCCTCGGAGGCGGCGCCGTCCATCGGCGCGGGTGCCTCACCCTCCGAGAGCCGTAACGGCCCGGAAAGGTTCGCGCCACCCGCGCCACCCGCCACCCGCCCGCCCCCCGCCAGGCCCCCGTGGGCGTCTCCCGCGCGCCTTGACGCCTCCCCGCCGTGGGCCGCAAGGTGCTGCCGATGGAAGGACGTGGACCGAGAGGCCGCCGGAGGACCCTCGCGAGCGTGGTCGCCGAGTCGCTCGGGCGGCGACCCGAGGCTCGCAGGCCCGCGGCGGCGGCCGCCTTCGCGGAGGCGTGTGGCTGGCCCCTCTCGCGCGAGCTGACCGTGCGCGGCCTCGGGCCGGACGGCCACCTCTGGGTGGTCGCCTCCACCGCGGCCTGGGCATCGCAGCTCGAGGGGATCGCCCCGGCCATCGTCGATCGCGTGAACGCCCGCCTCGGGCGCCCCGTGGTCACCGCCCTCGACGTCCGGGTGCGCCGGGAACGACGGCGATGACCGCCCCGCCCGGCCCGGTCCGCGCGGCCGCCGCCTGCCTCGCCGCCCTCCTGTGTCACGCGGCCACCGCGGCCCCGTCCACCGGGACCGGTGACGCCGCCGCGGACCCGGGTGTCGAGCTCTCTCCGATCGAGGCCGCCGCGACCGCCCGCGTGCTCGCCGCCCTGCCCCAGCGCACGACCCCCCGCGTCTCGGC
>JBBIOL010000217.1:0-2647 GCA_037443385.1 Anaeromyxobacteraceae bacterium | reverse complement strand
CTCGCCTCCCCGGGCGGCGCCAGGACCTCCAGGTGCTGCAGGAGCTCCAGGCGCTCGAGCAGCTCGAGGTGGGCGATCACCTCCGCGTCCGGGTCCCGGGCGGCCGCCTTCCCGGGCGCGACCCGGGCCGGCGCGCCCGTGTCCCGCGCCGGCTCGGGCGGGGCGACGAGGAGCAGCGCCGCGGCGGCCAGGGCGGGGAGGGTGGTCACGGGGTGGAGACGTTCAGCCCGACGATGAACTTCCGGGCCACGCCCTGGCCCGCGAAGAAGTCGCCCAGCGCGAGGACGTCGGCCTCGGCGAGGACCGAGAGCCACCGCCACGGCGACCAGGAGAGGTTCAGATCGACCTCCGGCCCGTAGGACGAGCCGCCGAAGCCGCTCGGCTGGTCGGCCCAGAGCCAGGCCGCCTTCACCGTGGCGTCGAACCCGTGGCCCGGCGTCCAGCCGACCTGGATCCCGGGAGCGATCACCCCGCGGGCGTTCACGCCCGACCCGCTGGCGCGCCGGTCGGCGTAGGACTCGGCGATGCCGCCCTGGAAGAAGAGGTTCGTCGCCGTGATGTAGGGCGAGATGGCGAGGAACCCGCCCCAGCTCCCCTGGCCGGAGGTGATCCGCTGGGTCGAGGGGGGGGAGTCCCCGGTCAGCCACACGAAGAACGGGCTCAGGGTGAAGCCCGAGCCCGGCTGCGACGAGAGGCGCGCCGAGACGAGCCACCCGGTCACCGGCACCTCCACCGCGACCGTCCCGCCGGCCCCCGGCGCGGTCGCGCCCACCGAGCCGAACGCCACTCCACCGGTGAACTTCACCTCGGTGCGGGAGGAGAGCTCGAGGCGCCCCGAGACCCCGGTCCACCCCAGGCTGGTCGTGCCCGCGCCGCCGCTGCCCAAGAGCACCGCCAGCCGGCGCGACGCGGCCCGGTAGGCCACCGACCCGGGAGCGGTGGCCGCGAGCTCCACCATCTGGCCCTCGACGAGCCCCTGCTGCAGGACCAGCGCGGCGTCCCCGCTCCCGTCGCTCGACCAGGCTCCCCAGATCCCGACCCACTCGCCGAGCGACGGCGTCCACTCCGCCGTGGCGGCCACCGCCGGCTGGGACCAGGCCGTGCCCGAGGGCCAGGACCGCGAGGGGTAGAAGACCGAGGCCGAGAAGGCGAACGGGGGGCCGATGGCGGCGAGGTCGAGGTCGAGGTCGAGGCCCAGCCCCCAGTCGTCGTAGACGAAGCCGTCGGCGATGCGCAGCCGCTGCCGCCCCAGCCGCGCGTGGAAGGCCCCGGCCCGGCCGGCCACCACGTCGGCGTAGAGCTGGCGGACGAAGGTGGTCTGGCTCGCCTCCTCCTGGAAGGTGAGGCCGTTGGAGGTGATCTCGGCGGGCCCGGCGGTCGTGCTCGCCAGCGTGAAGCGGGCCGCACCCCCCGTGCACGGCGCCGCCCCGAGCGGGGCCAGCCCCGACGGGGAGGAGGCCGAGGCGCAGACCGTCACCGGCGCGGCGAAGCGCTGCGAGCGGACCAGCCCGGAGTCGAGGTCGAGGCGGAAGCCGAGCCAGGGCGTGGCCTCCCAGCCGGCCGAGACGAACGCCAGCCCTGAGGCGTACGACTGGGCCGCACCCGGGGTGAGGTAGAGGCCGGTGGCGAAGACCTGGCTCGCCGTGTCGAAGAGCACCTGCGTGGAGGGCAGGCCGGCCTGCCCGGTGTACCGCGCCGCGAGCCCGGCCCGGGCCCAGAGACTCGCGTCGTCGCCCTCGAGCTCCAGCTCGAGCGCATCGGGCGCGGTCGCGCCGCCGCCGGTCGCGGGGACGTCCCCGGCCGACGCGAGGAGCACGGCCAGGATGGGAAGCGCCGACGTCACCGGCGGATGCTAAGGCTTCTGCCGCTTCTGGCGCCACATGTCCCGCGCCTGGTCGCGCTGGGCCGGCGTCATCTGGCGCCACTTCTCGAGGTTGTCGAGGTAGCGCTGCCGCACCTCCGGCGGCGCGTCGACCATGCGGCGAAAGAGCTGGCGCACCTGGCCCTGCCGCTCCGGGCTCATCTCCCGGTAGCGCCCGAGGAGCTGCAGCATCTCGCGCCGCTCGTCGGGGGCGAGCTGCCGGAAGCGGCTCCAGGTCTGCGCGATCTCGGCGCGCTGCCCGGGCGGCATCGCGCGCCAGCGGTCGAGCCGCGCCTCGAGCTCGGCCTGCCGCTCCGGGGACATCTCCTGGAAGGCCTGCCAGCGCTGGCGCAGCGCCTCCTTCTCCGAGGGGGAGAGCTTCTCCCAGCGTTCCCGTGCCGCCCCGGAGGCGGACCCGGGCGAGGCCCCGCCCCCGCCGGCGGCGCCCGGGCCCGCGGGCTCCTGGGCGGACGCGCCGAGCGCGAGGGCGGCGGCGAGGCCGGCGACGACGGCACGCGTCCTCACGGGCGCCCCCCGAGCTCGTCGAGGTGGGCCACCACCTCCACGTCCTCCGGCGTCTCGACCAGATCCAGGCTGGCCACCGCCACGTAGTTCTCGAGCAGGTCGAGGTGGCGGGCCACCTCGAGGTCGGCACGCTCGCCGGTGCGGCGCAGGGCGATCCCCACCGCGAGCACGGTGGCGAGCCCGTCCGCCGGGACGATCCAGCGCAGCGGGCGGGCGCGCAGCCGCTCGAGGAACGGACGGCGGCGCTGCGCCTCCCGGGCC
>JBBIOL010000216.1:0-2664 GCA_037443385.1 Anaeromyxobacteraceae bacterium | reverse complement strand
TTCACACGGCAGGGGTCGCAGGTTCGAATCCTGCAGCGCCCACCAGTCCTCTCGCGACGAAGGAGGCTCCGGTCCCCAGGGTCCGGGGCCTTCGTCGTTCCGGGGCCCCGAAAGGGCGGCGGCTCACCGCTGCGGCAGGTTCATCCGTCGCAGCATGGCCGCCATGCGCGGGTCGCCGCGGACGCGATCGAGCAGCGGGTCCCAGGCCAGGATCATGAGCCCGCCGTCGCGGGCGCCGAAGGCGCGCTCGAGCCAGGCGAAGGCCTGGTCGGTCTCGCCCCGCCAGGCGCGCACCTCGGCGACCTGGAACGGGGAGGAGACCGAGAAGCGGGCCTCGAGATCCTGGAGCGCCGCCTCGGCCTCGCGGGCGTGGCCGAGGGCGTACTCGGCGAGCGCGACCCCGCGCGCCTGCCAGAGCCCCTTCGGGCAACGCCCGGCCTCGGCCAGGGCGCCGGCGGCGTCCTCCTGCACGAGGCGTCGGACGGATAGCGCCTGGCAGGCGTAGCCGTTGCCCGGCGCGATCTCCATGGACCGGAGCAGCGCCTCCTCGCCGTCGCGTCCGCGGCTGGCGGCGACCTGCAGGTAGCCGAGCGACATCCAGGCCGAGGCCGAGAGTGGATCGAGCTCGGTGGCCCGTCGGAGCGCGTCGATGGCCTCCGAGAGGCGCCCCTGGGGCGCGAGCACCCAGGCCCCCTTCTTCCGCAGGATGTCGGCGTCCCCGGGGGCGAGCGCGAGGGCGCGGTCGAAGTCCTCCGAGACGCCCTCCCAGTCGAAGGTGGTCTGGGCCAGGAGCTGGCCGCGCGTGGCCCAGGCCTCGGCCAGCGCGGGATCGAGGTCGATGGCCCGGTCGGCCGCCGAGAGGGCCTTGCGGAGGTCCTCGGCCAGCTCGGCGGGGTCGTCCGCGTAGTCGGCCCGGCCGGCCAGCGCCGCGGACAGGGTGGCCCAGGCCGGTGCGAAGCGGGGGGCGAGCGCGATGGCTTTCTCCGAGGCCTTGACCGCGCGCTCGAAGCCCTCCTCGGTGGACGGGGCCAGGAAACGCCGGGCGAGCAGGTACTGGTTGTAGACCTCCGGGTCGAGGGGGCCACCGGCGTCGGGGCGGCCGCGCCGGGGGAGGAGGGTGATCTCGAGCGCCCGGGCCACCGCGCGCCCGATCTCGTCCTGCAGGGCGAGGACGTCCCCGGCCTCGCGGTCGTAGTTCTGCGCCCAGATCTGGTAGCCGTCGCGCGTGTCCACGAGCTGCGCGCTCACCCGCACGCGCGCGCCGGCGCGGCGGACGCTGCCCTCGAGCACCGCCGTCACGCCGAGGCGGCGGCCCAGATCGCGGAGGTCGCGGGAGTTGCCGCGCAGGGCGAAGGTGGTCGTCCGCCCCAGCACGCGGAGCCCGCGGATCTGCGAGAGGGCCGCCTGCAGCTCCTCGGTCATCCCGTCGGCGAAGTAGTCCTGCCCCGGGTCGCCGCTCAGGTTGGCGAACGGGAGCACGACCACGGCCGGGACCCCGCGGGAGGGCTCCCGGCCGGACCGGACCATCCGGGTGATCCCCCAGATCGCCGCGGCGGCGACGACGACGAGGCCCAGGGCCAGCGTGGTCCAGCGCCGCCGCTGGCGGCGCGCGAGCCATGCGCCGGGGGAGGCCGGCCGTCGTGCGAAGCCCTTCCACATCGGGTTACCCACCCGCACCTCCCAACCGGAAAGAGCGCGATAGTAGCAGACGCCGGGCGGCCCCCGGGCGGCGAGGAGACACGGACCCGCACCCCTGGTAGAAGCAGGGGATGCGCGTCGGCTACCTGGGCCCCCCCGGAACGTTCAGCGAGGAGGCCGTGTCCCGGTGCCCGGCCGTGGCCGGCGCGGAGCGGGTCCCCTTCCCGAGCTTCGCCGACGCGTACGAGGCGGCGCTGGCCGGGGGCGTGGACGCGGCGCTGCTCCCGGTCGAGAACTCGATCGAGGGCGCCGTGGGCGCGACGCTCGACCTCCTCGTCCACCGTCCCGGCTTGCGCATCCAGGCCGAGCTCGTCCTGGCCGTGGAGCAGCACCTCCTGGCGCGACCGGGAACCGGGCTGGCGGACGTGCGCAAGGTCCTCTCGCACCCGCAGGCGCTCGGCCAGTGCGCGGGCTACCTTCGTGCGAACCTGCCGGGGAGACCCACCGAGCCCACCCACTCGACGGCCGACGCCGCCCGCCGGGCGGCCGAGGAGCCCGGGCTCGCCGCGGTGGGCGGCCGCGGCGCGGCGGAGCGCTACGGACTCGCCGTGCTCGCGGCGTCGATCCACGATTCCGCCGAGAACTTCACCCGGTTCGTCCTGCTCGGCCGGGAGGATCCCCGGGCCACCGGACGGGACCGGACGAGCATCGCCTTCACCCTCGACCGGGACCGGCCCGGCGGCCTCTACGAGGTGATCGCCGAGTTCGCCACCCGGCGGATCAACCTCTCCCGCATCGAGAGCCGACCCACCAAGACCGCCGTCGGGCACTACGTGTTCTTCCTGGACTTCGAGGGTCACCGGGCCGAGCCCGAGTGCGCAGACGCGCTCGCGGGCGTGCGCGCGCAGGTCCACCGCCTGCTGCTCCTCGGGTCCTACCCGCGCGCCTGAGGCTCCCCGCGGCCGAGGGCCGTGGCGAGCGCGCGCAGGTGGTCCGGCCCGGCCCCGCAGCACCCGCCGGCCGCGG
>JBBIOL010000215.1:0-2751 GCA_037443385.1 Anaeromyxobacteraceae bacterium | reverse complement strand
CCGACCGCCGGTGACAGCACGAATCCCCACGGAGCCAGCACGCCCGCCGCCAGCGGGATGGCGACCACGTTGTAGCCGGTCGCCCACCAGAGGTTCTGGATCATCTTCCGGTACGTGGCGCGACTGAGCGCGATGATCCGCGGGACCGCCCGGGGGTCGCTGCGAACGAGCACGACGTCGCCCGCCTCGACGGCCACGTCGGTGCCTGCGCCCATGGCGATTCCCACGTCGGCGGACACGAGCGCGGGCGCATCGTTCACGCCATCGCCGACCATGGCCACGCGGTGACCGCCACGACGAAGCGCCTCGATGGCCTCCGCCTTCCGCTCCGGAAGGACCTCTGCATGCACATCGTCGATGCCGAGCTCCTTCCCGACGGCCACCGCGACGGCCCTGGCGTCGCCGGTCAGCATGGACACCCGGATGCCGGCCGCGTGGAGGGCCTGGATCGCTGGAGCCGATTCGGGACGCACGGCGTCCGCCACGGCGAGCACGGCGTGGGGCCGACCGTCCGCTACCAGGTAGACGACGGCCTCTCCCCGCTCCGCGGCGTCGTCGGCGAACCGGGCGAGCTCGACGGGCACCCGTGCCTCGAGCGCCCTCAGGAGGTTCGGTCCCCCGACCATCCATTCCCGGCCGTCGATCGTCGCCCGAACGCCCCGCCCGGGAATCGCCTGGAACGCGGAGGCCGGCGGAAACTCGAGCCCCCGATCGGCCGCCGTGCGAACGATGGCCCTCGCGACCGAATGCTCGGAATCGCGTTCCACGGCGGCGGCTCGCCGGATGGCGTCCGACTCCGACAGTCCGTCCAGCGCGCGAACTCCGACGACCCGGTGCTGGCCCAGCGTCAGCGTCCCGGTCTTGTCGAAGACCACCTCGTCGAGCCGACGCGCCTCCTCGAGACCACGCCGGTCGCGCACGAGGAGGCCGGCGCGGGCCGCGACCAGGGTGGAGATGGCGACCACCAGCGGGATGGCGAGCCCGAGCGCATGCGGGCAGGCGATGACGAGCACGGTGACCACCCGCTCGACGATGAACGCGCCGTCGGCGCCCGCTGCGGTCCAGGCGGCCGCCGTCACGAGCGCCGAAGCGATCGCCACCATCGTGAGGATGCGGGCGGCGCGATCGGCGAGTGCTTGCGCACGGGATCGCGAGGCCTGCGCGTTCTCGACCATCTTCATGATCCGGGCGAGGGCGGTCCCCTCCCCGGTCCCGGTCACCTCCACCCTCAGGGAGCCGGAGCCCGCGACGGTCCCGGCGACCACCTCGGAGCCGGGCGTCTTCAGCACCGGTCGAGACTCGCCGGTGATCATCGACTCGTCCACGCTGCTCTCACCAGCCCTCACCGCCCCGTCGGCGGGAACGCTCGATCCAGGCCGGACGAGCACGATGTCGCCCGGCCGCAGGTCGTCGAGCGGGACCTCCTCCTCCCGGCCACCCGAGATGCGCCAGGCCGTCCGAGGGAGCAGGCTCGCCAGTGCCTTCAGCGCGCCACGCGCCTGGCCGATGGAACGCATCTCGATCCAGTGCCCGAAAAGCATCACCGTCACGAGCGTGGCGAGCTCCTCCCAGAGCGGCATGCCCGGGTATCCAAGCGAAACGGCTGCGCTGAACCCGAAGGCCACGCTGATGGCGAGCGCAATGAGGGTCATCATCCCGGGAAGTCGGGCCCTCAACTCCCGGATCGCGCCCTGGATGAACGGCCATCCTCCGTACACGAACACCGCCGTGCCGAGCAGGGGAGGCAGGTGGGCCGTCCCCGGCAGGGCGAGTGGCTTCCAGCCGGTGACGGAGAGGACCATGTGTCCGAAGGCGAGAACCGGAAGCGTCAGGACGAGGCTCACCCAGAAGCGCCGCCGGAACATCTCGACGCTGTGCCCCTCGTGCCGGTCGTGAGCCCGATGCGCGCCATCCGCGGACGCCTGGCGCGGGTGCTCGGCTTCCCCGTGGCTCCCGTGCTCGCTGTGATTCACGGCGGCCTCCGATCCTCCGTCACGCCGTTGCGACTGCGGGCTCGGCTCCCGTCGTCGGGGTCGCCGGTCCGCCCGGGAGCGATGCTCCCTTCCAGAGCAGGTAGACGGCGGGGTAGACGAGCAGTTCCAGGACGAACGACGTGACGAGCCCTCCCACCATGGGTGCGGCAATCCGCTTCATCACGTCGGCACCCGTGCCCGTCGACCACATGATGGGCAGGAGGCCCATGAACGCCGCGGCGACCGTCATGGCCTTGGGGCGCACCCGCTTCACCGCGCCGTGAACGATGGCCTCGACGAGATCCCCCCTCGTCTGGAGTTGGCCTCGCGCCTTCGCCTCGTCGTACGAGAGGTCGAGGAACAGCAGCATGAACACGCCCGTCTCCGCGTCGAGCCCCATGAGCGCGATCATGCCCACCCAGGCGGCGATCGACACGTTGTAGCCGAGCGCCCACATGAGCCAGACCGCGCCGATGGCGGAGAACGGGACCGCCAGCATGACGATGGAGGCCTTCGCGGCAGACTTCGTGTTCATGTAGAGGAGCGCGAAGATGAGGACGATCGTGATGGGGAGCACGAGCTTCAGGCGTTCCCGCACCCGCAACATGTTCTCGTACTGGCCGCTCCACGTGAGCGAGTAGCCGGTGGGGACCTTCACGGCCGCCTCCACGGCCTTCTTGGCCTGGTCCACGTAGCTGCCGATGTCGATCTTCGAGGTATCGAAGTCCACGTAGACGTAGCCGGCGAGCAGGCCGTTCTCGTTGCGGATCATCGAGGG
>JBBIOL010000214.1:0-2774 GCA_037443385.1 Anaeromyxobacteraceae bacterium | reverse complement strand
CTCGCCGGCCTCGCGCCCCGCGAGGGGCGCCAGCACCGCGCGGGCGCCCTCCAGGTCCTCGTCGGAGAGGTGCTCGAGCGCCTCCCGGGCGGCGGCGCGCGCGTCCGGGCTCCCGGACGGCGCGCCCGACCGGGCCAGGACCGGGGCGGAGACGAGGGCCAGGGCCACGAGCAGGGCGAGCGGCCTCACTTCACGAGCTCCTCGTAGTAGCGCTTGACCTCGACCTGGTACGGCTCGGGGGTCCCCTGCTTCATGGCCTCGAGCAGGTCGCGGCGGAACTGGTCGCGGGTCCTCGAGCCGTCGGCCTGGGGGATCTCCACCTTCTCCCGGGACGGGTCTCCCTCCATGCCGTCGGGGTGGGGGTTGCCCGCCGACGCGTACGGGAACGGGAAGCCGCCGCCGCCCTGGGCCATCTGCTCGAGCCCCTTGCGCAGCCGCCCCAGCGCGCCGAGCGCCTCCTGCTGCTGGCCCGCGCCCCGTTGCGGGTTTCCCTGCCCGAGCGAGCCGGCCGCCGCCTGCATGTGGCCGCGCCCCTCGGCCAGCTCGCGCCCCGCCTGCGGAGGCAGGACCGGGGCCTCCTGGCCGATCTCGTCGAGCCGCTGCTGGAGCCGGCCGGCCTGCTGCTCGAGGGCCTGCTGCTCCCGCGCCAGCCGGTCGAGCTTCTGCTGCTCGCCCTGGGGCAGCAGCGTTCGCGCGTCGGGGAAGAGCTTCTCCAGCTCCTCGCGGGCCTGGCGCGCGGGAGGCATGGCGTTGCGGGCGTGCTCGGCGGCCTCGCGCATCTCGGCCGGGTCGCGCCGGGGCTGGCCGAAGCGCTCGGCCATGACCGCCTCGTCCTCCAGCCCGGCGGCGAGTCGCTGCATGGGCGGCATGGCGCGGCGCGCCGCCTCCAGCGCGGCGTCGACGTCGCGGGCGGCGAGCGCCTTGCGGAGGTCGTCGAGCCGGTCGCGCGACTGTGCGAAGTCGTCCTCGGAGCGGGGCGAGGCGCCGGCGCGCGACTGGCGGAGCTCGGCCTCGGCCTTGCGGGCCAGCTCCTCGGCCTTGCGCAGCGCCGGCTCGGCGCGCCGCAGCCGCTCCTGGGCCGCCTTGCGGTAGGCCTCGCGGACCTTCTCGGTCTCGCCGGCCACCCGCTCCTGCTCCCGCTCCACGGCGGCGAGCTCCTGCTGGAACTCGCGCAGCTGGCGGGAGAGCGCGGCGGTGCGCTGGTCGGGGGTGCCGGCGGTGCGCTGCAGGGACGACATCATCTCCTGCAGCGCGTTGCCCATGGCGTCGAGCTCCTTCATCGCCGCCTCGACGTCGTCCCGGGCGAGCAGCTCCTCGACCCGCTGCATGCCGGAGGCGACGTCCTTCCCCTTCGCCAGCTCGGCCATGGCCTCGGCGTTCATGTGGGAGTCGGAGACGTCCCGGGCCAGCTCTCCCATCTGGCGCAGGAGCTCCTGCATGCGGTTCCGGAGCCGGCTCACCTCGGCGAGGAGCTGCCGCTTCGCCTGCTCGGAGGGGGCCTGCCGGTACTGCTCGAGCAGCGAGGCCAGCTCCCGGCGCCGGGAGGCCAGGTCCTTCGCCATGCGCACGAGGTCCTCGGCGCGCCGCTTGTCGAAGAGCTGCTCCAGGTAGAGGACGTCCTTCTCCAGCTCGCGCTCGAGCGCCTCGTCCAGGCCGTCCACGGTGCGGGAGGCGGCCGCCGCGTCCCCGGGCCGACCGAACTGGAGCTGGCGGGCGAGCGTCTGCCGGGAGGCGGTGGCGAGCACCTCCCGCTCCCGGATCCCCTGGGCCGCGGTGGCGAGCGCCGCGGGCAGCTCCCCCGGAGCGCCCTTGTCCTTGCGCATGGCCTGGGCGGCGTCGCGCAACCCCTCGTGCAGCTGCCGGGTGCGTGCGTCGAGCGCGAGCCCCTTCTGCACCCGGCCGGCCTCGGGCGGGAGGCCGCGCGGGAGCCGCTCCATCCGGTCGCCGAGCAGCCGCACCATCTCCTCCCAGTGCCGGCGTGCCTCGGCGAGCACGCGCTGGTGGTGCTCGGCCTCGCTGTGGATCTTGACGGCGCGCGTGGCCGAGGCGGCGCGCTTCGGCCCGGAGACCGCGTCGTTGTCCTTCACCTCGAGCCAGTAGAGGAGCCGCTCCCCCTCGGCGAGGCGCAGGGGCGCGAGCGGGAGCTCGAACGACCCGGAGTCGCGGCGCGCCGGCGCGAGGGAGCGCAGCACCCGGCGCTCCTCCTCGCCCCCGGGAGCCTTGAGGACGAGCGTCAGGTCGCCGAGGCCGAAATCGTCGGAGGCCGTCCACTCCACGTGGACGGTGGCGTCGGCCGCCACCTCGACCTCGCCCGGGGGCGCGGTGACGGCCACCTCCGGGAAGGCGTCGGGCTCGACCGTCACCGGGATGGGCGGCCCGTTCACCTTCACCCGGTCGCCGTCGGTGAACTGGAAGCGGTAGCTGCCCGGCTCGTCCACCAGGAACGCGCCGGAGAGCTCGCGGCCGTCCTTCACCCGGAGCGCGACGAGGCGCCGCCCCTCCGGGCTGGCCCCCTCGATGGCGATCCGGGCCTCCTTCACCGGGCGGTCGGACCGGGCCAAGAGCAGCACCTCGGTCCCGCGCGGCGCCTGCACCGAGCCGTCGCTCCCCGGCACCTTCCGCTCCGGGCGGCCGGTGTGGGCCGGGTAGCGGTAGGTGAGCTCGACGTCGCCGGTGACCGGGTCGGCGCGGGGCGGGCCCGAGGCCGGCGCCACGCCGGAGAGCAGCCGGGAGGCGCCGCGTCCCAGGTCCGGGCCGAGGAGCAGCGCCGCGAC
>JBBIOL010000213.1:0-2800 GCA_037443385.1 Anaeromyxobacteraceae bacterium | reverse complement strand
CCGCGGCGAGGGCAGGGTCGGCGGGCGGGTCGGGGAGCGGGGACGGGGCGAGCGGCTCGGGAGGGGGCACGGGCGCCCCGGATCGCGCGAGGCGCGCCGCTGCGAGCAGTCCGTACCAGCCGCCCGGGACCTCGCGCAGGGCGGCCCGGTACGCCTCGCGCGACCGGACCGGGTCGGGATCGATCGTCGCCCCCCAGTAGAGCGCCGCCGCGCGGAGCGTCCCCGACTCGCGACCCGCCAGCCCGGCGAGCGCGGTGCGCGCGGCGGGCCGGTCCCCCGACCGCAGCAGCGACCAGGCGAGGAACCACCGGGCGTCGGGCGCCCGGCGTGCGGACGGGTGCTCCCGCAGGAACCGGCGCAACCCGCGGATCGCCTCCCGATCCCGGCCGGCGTCGTGGGGGAGCCAGGCGGACAGGAACGCGGCGTCGTCGGGAAGGTCGGCCTGCTGCGACGGCGACAGCCCGGGCACGGTGGGTCGCTCCCGGGCCACCCGGCGGTACCGGGCGATGGCGTCCTCGGTGCGTCCCTGCCGGGCGGCGGCGCGGGCGAGCACGTAGCGCGCCGCGGCGGGCTCGCCGGAACCCGGCAGCGCCGCGACGGGGGCTGCCACCCGCTCGGCCTCCGCGGGCCGGCCCGACTGGAGGAGCGCCAGGGCGCGCAGGACGCTCCCGAGCGGCGTCGGACCGAGCGCGCGGTCGATCGCGTCGATCTCGGCGACGGCGGCCGCGGTCCGGGTGGCGGCGAGGAGCCGGCGGGCGCGCTCCAGCCGATCGGGGACGGAGAGCGCCTCCGGTCCCGAGGCGGGGACTGCGCGGGCCGCCTCCTCCCCCTCCGCGTCGCCGGCGTGCTCGACGGCGAACGTCCGGAGGGCGGGAGCGGCGCGCGGGTTCCCGGACGCCCGCAGCGCCAGCGCCGCCGCCAGGC
The DNA here is from genome assembly GCA_037443385.1 of Anaeromyxobacteraceae bacterium. Lineage (GTDB taxonomy): Bacteria > Myxococcota > Myxococcia > Myxococcales > Anaeromyxobacteraceae > CAIOAK01. The sequence continues at coordinate 1,876 of JBBIOL010000213.1, read as the reverse complement.
GGGCCGGGGGGTCGTCGAACGCGGCGACCGCGGTGGCGGCCCGCACGGGCTCGCCGGCCTGGAGCCAGGCCCGGGACTCGGACACGGCGAGCGAGGGCAGGTCCGCCGGGTCGGAGCCGGCCGCGGCCTCCGTGAAGGCCCGCGCCCCGCGTCGGGTCGCCCGGCGGCCAGCAGGTCCCCGGCGAGGCGGACCCGGGCCGCCGCGCGCAGCGTGACGGGTAGTGAATCGAGCGCCGGGGCCAGCGCGTGCGCGGCCTCGTCGTGCCGGCCGTCGAGCGAGAGGGCCAGGGAGAGGAGGACCGACGCCCGCGCGCCGGCTTCACCCGAAGTGATGGCCGCGGCCGCCCGCGAGGCCGCCTCCCGGGCCTCGTCCGGCCTTCCGGCCGCGAGCGCCGCGGACGCGGTCGAGACGCCGTCGACCCAGGTGGAGAACCGGTCCTCCGCGCGGGCCGCGGACGTCACCGTGAGTGTCAGGGCGAATGTCACAAAAAGGGTGCGCAAAACGAGCCGGATGATGACACAAACGTCGGTACTTCCAGGCGAATATCTTTCTTCACGATCCGGCAAATCGTGCGGCCCCGGGGGGTTGACACCCCGAGGCGCCGGGGCGCATAACCGCCCAGTTTCCTTGGTGGAATCGCTAAGGATCGCTCACGGAAGGAGTACGCCTTGTTCAGCAAGCCCACCCCTGCCGAGCTCACCGCCCCCATCAACCCGGAGCGTGGAGTCGAGGGGCACCGCAACCTCTTCTGCGGCAACTACGACTCGTGCCTCGACGAGGCCGTGAAGCGTGCCTGGAACAGCTGGACCTGCACGCGCTGCACCCTGTTCGCCATCCAGCCGCAGATCGAGTCGAGCATCGAGAACTACGCGACGCAGCGCCGGATGGCCTGACGGCCGTCAGCGCGCCCCGGTCGGCGGATCGCCGACCGGGATCGGGCCGCGAGGCTCGAGCAGGATCTCCGTGAGGTAGACCACCGGCTGGCCGCCGGGCAGCGTCCCGCGGGCGATCCCCACACCCAGGAGCACGGCACCCGGGGCGAGCAGGTTGGCGAGGTGCGCCGGGCTCTCCACGGTGGCCCCGTGCGCGTCGCGCACGCCGTCGCCCCGGGCGACGTTCTCCCAGGCCGATCGGTAGTCCACCCCGGCGCGGGCGAGCCGCGCGGCGAGGTCGGCCCCGTCGGAGAGCCGGTGGGCGACGGTGGCCTCCGCGAGCATGGCGGCGCTGTGCGCCGACGCCACCGCGTCGAGGCGCGCGTCGGGCACGAGGGGCCGGAGCCGCTGGCGGACGCGGAGCTCGTTCACCGCGGGCTGGAGCGCCGAAGTGGCGTCGTCTCCTGCAGGGGGCGTGGGCGACGGCGGGGGCAGAGGCGCGGGAATGGCGGCGGCGTCGTCCGGCGCCGGGCGGGCGCACTCCAGGACGAGGAGGGCCGCGACGGACGCGCCACGCGGTCCCGTTCCGCCGACCTCGATGCGCCAGGTCCCCGGCTCGTCCACCCGGACGGACGTCGAGAACCACCGCCCCTCGGCAACGACCGGCAGCTCGCGGGCGGATCCGGACGGGGTCGAGACCCACGCGCGCGGGGCGTCGAGATGGAGGAGCCGGCCCCGGACCGGGACCGTCGTTCCCGGCGGGACGTGGCGCGGAACGGGCTCGAGGTCGGCGCGGCGTTCCGACGCGAGGAGCACCGCCCAGGCCACCTGGTCTCGAATCGCGACGCCGACGCCGACGTGGCTCGCGCCCCGGAAGCGGGCGGCGGCGGCGAGCGCGTCGGGAAGCGAGGCACTGCCCGCGGACAGGACGACGGCGGCCGGCGACGGATCGAGCACGCCGGCGTCGGCCAGCGCGGCGCGGAGCGCGGCGGCGGCGAGGGGA
>JBBIOL010000212.1:0-2895 GCA_037443385.1 Anaeromyxobacteraceae bacterium | reverse complement strand
CGGGCCGGCGGGGCGTGCGGCCTTGCCGGTGCCGTCGCGGAGCGCGGCGCGCTTGAGGCCGGGGCGCGCCGCCGGAGCCTTCTCCCCCTTGCGCCCCTGCGCCGGGGCCGGGGCCTTGCCGACGAAGAAGCGCTTCGCCGGGCCCTTGGCCTTCGCGCCGCGCGCCGGTCCCTTCGACGGGCCCTTCCGGGCCGCGGCGGACCTCGCCTTCCCGGACCGGGATCCGCCGCCCTTCGCCTTCGCCTTCGCCGAGCTGCCGCCCTTCGTCGCCTTCGCCATTCCGGGGGATCCTCCTTCAGGTGCGGACGTTGCCGCTGCCCTCGACCACGTACTTCTGGGTGGTGAGCTCCTCGAGCCCCATGGGCCCGAAGGCGTGCAGCTTGGTGGTGCTGATGCCGATCTCGGCGCCGAGCCCGAGCTCGCCGCCGTCGTTGAAGCGCGTGGAGGCGTTCACCATCACCGCGCTCGCCTCCACCTCCCGCTCGAAGCGGCGGGCGGCGGCGATGTCGCGGGTCACGATGGCCTCGGTGTGGAGCGAGCCGTGCCGCGCGACGTGGGCGAGGGCGCCGTCGAGGTCGGGGACCACCCGGACCGCCAGGATGAGGTCGAGGAACTCCTTGCCGAAGTCGGACGCGGAGGCCGGCACGCAGGGCACGCCGGCGCGGGAGAGCACCGCGAGCGAGGCCGGGTCGCAGCGCAGCTCGACCCCGTGGCCGGCCAGCGCTCGCCCCACAGCCGGGAGCAGTCGGTCGGCCGCGGCGCGGTGCACGAGCAGGCACTCGGTGGCGTTGCAGACGCCGGGCCGCTGGACCTTGCCGTTCACCGCGATGGCCACCGCGTCGGCCTCCGGCGCGCTCTCGTCGAGGTAGAGGTGGCAGACCCCCTGGTAGTGCTTCACCACCGGCACCCGGGAGCGCTCGGCCACGGCCCGGATGAGGCCCGGGCCGCCGCGCGGGATGGCGAGGTCGATGAGGTCGTCGAGCGCCAGGAGCTCGAAGGTGGCCTCGCGATCGGCGACCGGCACCACCTGGACGGCCTCCACCGGGAGGTCGGCCTGCCCGAGCCCCTCGGCGAAGGCCTCGGCCAGCGCCAGCGAGGAGGCCAGCGCATCGGAGCCGGGACGCAGGATGCAGGCGTTCCCGCTCTTCACGCACAGTGCAGCGGCCTCGGAGGTGACGTTGGGGCGGGCCTCGTAGACCATGAGCACGACGCCCAGCGGGATGCGGACCTTCCGGACCCGGAGCCCGTTCGGGCGGGTCCAGCTGGAGGTGACGCGGCCGACCGGGTCGGGGAGCGCCGCCACCTCGCGGATGGCCGAGGCGATGCCCTCGAGGCGCTTGCGATCGAGCCGGAGCCGGTCCAGGAAGGCGTCGTTCGCCCCCTCGGCCGCCGCGGCGGCGACGTCGGCCCGGTTGGCCTCGAGGATGGCCGCGGCCCGGTCGACGGTGGCCTCGGCGGCGGCGCGGAGCGCCCGGTCCTTCGTGCGGGTCTCGGCGTGGGCCAGGAGCCGGGAGGCCCGGCGGGCTCCGGCGGCGAGCGTCCGCATCCTCAGCGCGAGGCCGGGCGTGCCGTCGCTCATCGCGCGGGCTCGGTTCCGGGGTCGGTGAGGACCATGTCGTTCCGGTGGACCACCTCGTCCAGGTACTTATAGCCCAGCGCACGCTCGATCTCGCTGGACTTGAGGCCGGCGATGCGGCGGACCTCGTCGGCCGCGTACCCGACCAGGCCGCGGGCGAACGGGGCCTCCCCGGCGACGGCGATGTCCACCGGGTCGCCCACCCCGAAGCTCCCCTCGACCCCCTTCACCCCGGAGGGGAGCAGGCTCCGCCCCTGGTCGGAGAGGGCGCGGCGGGCGCCGGGATCGACGAGGATCGTGCCCCGGCCGCGGGCGGCGAGGGAGAGCCACTCGCGCCGCCCGGCGCGGCGCTCGGCCCCCGGCCGGAACCAGGTGCCCACCGGTTCCCCGTCGAGCAGCGCCGCCAGCGCGCCGGTCCGCCGACCGGAGAGGAGCGCGGTGCCCACCCCCTGGGCCGCGAGCCGCTTCGCCGCCGCCACCTTGGTGGACATGCCTCCCGTGCTCCGCTCGCTGCCCGCGCCCCCGGCCATGCGCTCGATCTCGCTCGTGACCCGGTGGACGTCGGGCACCAGCCGGGCCGCCGGGTGGCGCGGGTCGCGGTCGTACAGCCCCTCCACGTCGGTGAGCAGCGCGACCAGGTCGGCCCCCACGCAGGTGGCCACCAGCGCCGCCAGGCTGTCGTTGTCGCCGACCTTGATCTCGTCGACCGCGACGGTGTCGTTCTCGTTCACCACCGGCAGGACGCCGCGGGCCAGCAGGGCCTCGAAGGTGTGGCGCGCGTTCAGGAAGCGCTTGCGGCTGGCCAGGTCGTCGGCGGTGAGCAGGACCTGGGCGACGACGCGCCCGTGGGTGCCGAGCGCGCGCCCCCACTCGGCCATGAGGTCGGGCTGGCCCACCGCCGCGGCCGCCTGCTTGGTGGCGATGTCCCAGGTCTTGCGCGGGGAGCGGACGAGCTGGAGCCGGTCGGCGCCGAGCGCGATGGCTCCCGACGAGACCAGGACCACGTCGCGGCTCCGGGAGAGATCGGCCAGCTCGGAGGCGAGCCGCTCGCAGTTCTTCCGGTCGAACCGGCCGGAGGCGTCGGTGAGGGTGCCGGTGCCGACCTTGACGACGAGGCGGCGCGACTTTCCCAGGGATCGGCGGGGCACCTGGGCATTGTATCAACTGCGCCGCCTGCGAAGTAGGCGGCGCAAGGCTCGCCGGCGACCGGATTTCTCGGCCCCCGATCGGTCGAATTCCTCGGCGCGAAGCGGTCCATGTGGGTTTCACCGTACGTCTCGCGCGCCGCCTCCAGGTCGTGCGCCCGGCAGAGCACCCTG
>JBBIOL010000211.1:0-2903 GCA_037443385.1 Anaeromyxobacteraceae bacterium | reverse complement strand
ACGAGGCGGCACGGGCCTGGATGCGGGCCAAGCAGCCCGCCCGCGCCGCCGGCGCCTGGGCCGAGCTGCTCTCGCGCTACCCGCTCTCGCCCCGCGCCGACGAGGCCCGGCTGCGCTACGGCCTCGCCGAGATCCAGGCCGGGCGTCCCCGGGCGGGCCTGCCCACGCTCGGCTCGATCTGGGAGCAGACCCCCCCGGATCGGCGCGGCAACCTGGCCCTGCGCATCGCCGACGCCGCCGAGGCCGTCCCCGACTGGCCGCTCGCCGCGCGCTGGCGCGCCGAGGCGCTCCCCTACCTCCCGCCGGCCGAGGCGCAGCGGGAGACGGCCACCGTGCTCGCCATCGTGAAGACGCGGCTCTCGCCCCAGGAGGTGGAGGCGCTCGCCGCCCAGCTCCCGAGGGAGGGCGCGGTGGGCGCGGCGCTGGCCGCGCGGATGGGCACGTCGACGCCGGTCGTGGCCGGGACCCTCGGCGTGGCCGTCCCGCTCTCGGGGAAGTTCAAGGCCTGGGGGGAGGCCATCCTGCAGGGCGTCGCGCTCGCCGTGCCCGAGGGCGGGCCGGTGAAGGTGGTGTCGCGGGACACCCGCGGCGAGCCCGACGGGGCCGCCGACGCCGTGACCCAGCTGGCGGCGGAGGGGGCGGTGGCCATCGTGGGCGGCGTCACCAACGCCGAGGCGCCGCGCGCGGCCGCCGCCGCCCAGCAGGCCGGCGTGCCGCTGGTCTCGCTCTCCAAGGTCGAGGGCGTCACCGGCGGGCGGCCGTACGTCTTCCGCCTCATGCTCACCGCGCACGCCCAGGCGGCGGCGCTGGCGGAGCTGGCCGTGGCCCGGCGCGGGCTAGAGCGGGCGCTCGTGCTCTACCCGGAGATCCCTTACGGCACCGAGCTCGAGCGGGCCTTCGCCGGCGCGGTGGAGGCCCGGGGCGGCACGGTGACGCGCGCGGTGGGGTACGAGGCCGAGCGGGCCAACTTTGCACCCATGGTTAAGGAGCTGGTGGGACGCGCCCCCGCGCAGGTCGAGAAGCGGGCCGACTGGCGCGAGGTGCAGCGGGCCATCTCCCGGGAGATCCAGGACCCCTACCGGCGCGCCAAGGCGCTCGAGAAGGCGCGCAAGGAGCTCGCGCCGGTCGTCGACTTCGACCTGGTCTTCGTCCCCGACTTCGCCCGCACCGTCACGCTGCTCGCCCCGACCCTGGCGGCCGAGGACGTGGTCACCGCCTGCGACCCGGCCGAGCTGGAGAAGATCCAGAAGGTGAGCCCGTGGGTGGTGAAGCCGGTCCTCCTGCTCGGCGGCAACGGCTGGGACGACCCGGCCATCGTGGACAAGGCCGGGCGCTACGTGGAGTGCGCGATCTTCGTGGACGGGTTCTTCGCCGGCTCCACGCGCCCCGACACGGCGCGCTTCGTGGAGGCCTTCCAGAGGCAGAACGCGCGCACGCCGTCGATCCTGGAGGCGTCGGCCCACGACGCCGCCGCCATGATCGCGGCGGCCATGGCCCGCGGCGCCGGCGGGCGGCGGGAGCTGCGCGACGCGCTCGCCACCCAGAAGCCGTTCCCGGGCGCGACCGGCGCCATCACCTTCGACGCCCAGGGGGAGCCGGTGCGCGACCTCTTCCTGCTCACCGTGGACCACGGCGCCATCCGCGAGCTGCGCCCGGAGGAGCTGTCCGGGGCGCCGCCGCCGGCCACCGCCCCCTGAAGGCCCTTGGACGGAAGCGCCGACATCGCGCCGCGGCGGCGGCCGCTCCCCGCCTGGAACCTGGCGCTCTTCGCAGCCACGGTGGCCACCACCGTGCTCTCCGGGGCCTGGTTCGCCGGCTGGTCGGGCGGCGGGCTCCTCGGGCGCGTGCTGGCCGGCCTCTCCTACGCCACCGCCATCCTGGCCATCCTGCTGGCCCACGAGATGGGGCACTGGCTGCTCGCGCGGGCCTGGGGCATCGACACCACGCTGCCCTACTTCCTGCCCATGTACGTGCCCGACGCCCTCAACTTCGGGACCCTCGGCGCCCTCATCCGGCTGCGCTCCGCCATCCCCTCCCGCGACGCCGTGCTCGACGTCGGCGCCGCGGGCCCCATCGCCGGGGCGCTCGTCGCCGTCCCGCTCTACGCCTGGGGGCTCGCCCACTCGAAGGTCCACGCGGTGGGGCAGGCCGTCGCCGCGGGCGCCGACTCTCCCTGGGCCATGCTGCTCGCCTGGCTTCGCGACGAGCCGGCGGCCGGGGGCGGCGGGATCGTCTTCGGCGACAGCCTCCTCACCGCCGGCATCCAGCGGGTGGTGCTGGGCGTCCTGCCCCCCGGCCACGACGTGGTGGTCCACCCGGTGGCGCTGGCCGCCTGGCTCGGACTCTTCGTCACCACCCTGAACCTCCTCCCGCTCGGGCAGCTCGATGGCGGGCACGTGACCTACGCCTGGCTCGGGGAGCGGCGCGCCCACCGGCTCTCGCAGGTGGTGTCGTCCGGCCTGCTCGCGGCGGGGATCCTGGTCTCCTTCAACTGGCTGGTGTGGTGGCTGCTCACCCGGATCGTGGTGGGCCTGCGCCACCCCCCGGCCCTGGACGACGCGCCCATCGGCCCGGGGCGGCGGGCCGTGGCGATCCTCTCGCTGCTGCTCTTCGTCGCCACCTTCGTCCCGGTGCCCTTCCGCCTGTGACCGACTCCGATCCCGGCACCGACCCCGCGGCCGCGGCCGCCCTCGAGGACGCCGCCTGGGAGTCGCTCCGGGCGCGCTGGGGCGACCCGGGCGCCCACGCGGAGTTCCTCTCCCGGCTGGGAGACCTGAAGGCGCTGGCCCGCGCCGGCGCCCGCTACCGCGAGGCGCTGCGCGCGCGCCCGGACGACGTCCTGGCGGCGGCGGCCCGGGACGAGCTCGTGAAGAAGGCCACCGTGCTCGGCCTGGCCGCGGTCC
>JBBIOL010000210.1:0-2911 GCA_037443385.1 Anaeromyxobacteraceae bacterium | reverse complement strand
CGGGGAGCGCGGACCGCCGCGCCGGGGTGCGCCGCTCCTCGGCCGCCACGGCTAGCCCTTCACCACGCCCACGAAGGGCAGGTTGCGCAGGCGCCCGTCGTGGTCGAGACCGTAGCCCACCACGAACTCGTCGGCGATGTCGAAGCCGCGGTAGCGCACCGGCACCACCGCCCGGGCGCGGGCCGGCTTCACGAGCAGCGCGCAGACCGAGACGCTGGCCGGACCCTGCGCGGCGAAGCGCTGCAGCAGCCACTGCATGGTGAGGCCGGTGTCGACGATGTCCTCCACCAGGATCACGTGCTTGCCGGCGATGGGCCGGGTCAGGTCGGCGGTGAGCTCGACCTTCCCGGAGGTCTGGGTGCCGACGTAGGACGAGAGCCCCACGAAGTCGAGCGTGACCGGCAGGTCGATGGACCGCATCAGGTCGGCGAGGAAGACCAGCGCCCCCTTCAGCACGCCGACCAGGACGAGCGGCTTGCCCTGGTAGTCCCGGGTGATCTCGCGGCCGATCTCCTGGACCCGCGCGCGCAGGCGCTCGGCCGGGAGGAGCACCTCCACCTCGTCGGCCCCCAGCCGGCGGCTCGCTTGCAGGGTGTCGTGCATGGGGCGCGAGCCTAGTCCCGGGGGGAGGGCGCGGCAAGGGTCGGCTGTGATAGGGACGGTGCGTGATCCGCCTCCGCTGCCCCGCCCCTGCCAAGGTGAACCTGGTGCTGCGGGTGGGCCCCGCGCGTCCCGACGGGTACCACGACATCCGCTCGCTCCTCGTGCCGCTCGACCTCGCCGACGACGTGCGGGTGACGGTCGGCGATCGCCCGGGCCCGGTCACCTGCCGCTGCCCCGGCCACCCCGATCTCGACGGGCCGGAGAACCTGGCGGCCCGGGCCGCCTCCGCCCTGCGGGAGCGGCTCGGGCGCCCCGACCGGGTGGACATCCGCATCACGAAGCGGATCCCGGTGGTGGCGGGGCTGGGGGGCGGCAGCGCCGACGCGGCCGCGACGCTGCGCTGCCTGGCGCTGGCCTGGAGGATCCGGGACCGGCGGCTCCTCGCCGAGGTGGCGCTCGGGATCGGCTCGGACGTGCCGTTCTTCCTGGGGAACGGGCCCGCCTGGGCCTCGGGGCGGGGGGAGCGGCTGCGGCCGGCGCGGGTGGCGACCCGGCACCTGGTGCTGCTCTACCCCCGGTCGCCCCGGCTCGCGATCCGGGCGGGGGATGCCTACCGGTGGCTGGACGAGGACCGGACAGGCCTCGTGCCGCGGCGCGGCAAGCCGTCGGCCGAGCGGCCGGAGAACGACCTCATGGCGCCGTGCGTCGCCCGGCACCCTTCGCTCGGAGTGATGCTGGGGTGGCTTGAAGGGGAAGGTGCGACGAAGCCTATAATGTCAGGAAGCGGGCCGACGGTCGTCGGATCCTTCGGGGGTCCGCGATCGGCGCGGGTCGCGGCGAGAAGGCTCGCCGGGCGCCGGATCGAGGGTGCTCCCGTGGACGTCGTGGTGGTGCGCCTCCGGGCGCGGATGCGGGGAGCGTCGAGATGGAGATCACCGAGGTCCGCGTCTTCCCGGTACACGAGGACAAGCTGAAGGCCTACGTCACCATCACGCTCGACGCCTGCTTCGTCGTGCGCGGACTCAAGGTGATCCAGGGCGCGACCGGGCTCTTCGTGGCCATGCCCGCCAAGCGGCGCAAGGACGGCACCTTCAAGGACATCGCCCACCCGCTCAACACCCAGACCCGGGAGCACATGGAGCGGGTGATCCTGTCCGAGTACGACCGCGAGCTGGCCCGGGGCCCGGCCACCCACGCGCCCGACGCCGAGGGGCTCGCCTAGCCGGCGGCTCCGCGCCGGGACCCCGCACCGGGAGCCTGTTCCCGGCGCGACCCGCGCGGTATAACGCGCAGGCCATGGGCAACCCCAACTTCTACAAGGTCTTCGCCGGCAACTCGAACCCGGCGCTCGCCAAGGCGGTGGTGCAGAACCTCGGCCGCGAGCTGTCGACGGCCAGCGTGGGCGCCTTCTCCGACGGTGAGATCCAGGTCGAGATCGGCGAGAACGTGCGCGGGACCGACACCTTCATCGTCCAGTCCACGAGCCCGAACGCCAACCACAACCTGATGGAGCTGCTCATCATGGCCGACGCGCTGAAGCGCTCCTCGGCCGGCTCCATCTGCGCGGTGATCCCGTACTACGGCTACGCCCGGCAGGACCGCAAGGTGGCGCCGCGCGTCCCCATCACCGCGAAGCTGGTCGCCGACCTCATCGAGGCTGCGGGCGTCACCCGCGTGGTCTCGATGGACATGCACGCCGGCCAGATCCAGGGGTTCTTCAACATCCCCTTCGACCACCTCTACGCGGCGCCCATCATGCTCGAGCACATGAAGCGCCAGTTCCTCGACCCCGAGAACCTGATCATCGTGTCCCCGGACGCGGGCGGCGTGGAGCGGGCCCGGGCCTACTCGAAGCGCATGGGCTGCGCGCTCGGCATCGTCGACAAGCGGCGCACCAAGCCCAACGTGGCCGAGATCATGAACGTCATCGGCGACGTCTCGGGCAAGGTGGCCATCCTCCTCGACGACATGATCGACACCGCCGGCACGCTGACCCAGGCCGCCGCCGCCATCAAGGAAAAGGGCGCCACCACGGTCTACGCGTACGCCACCCACGCGGTGCTCTCCGGCCCGGCCGTGGACCGGATCACGAAGAGCCCCATCGAGTCGGTGGTGGTGACCGACTCCATCCCGCTCTCGCCCCAGGCCCAGTCCTGCCCCAAGATCCAGCAGGTCACCTCCGCGCGGCTTCTCGCCGAGGCGATCCGGCGGATCCAGAGCTCCGACTCGCTCTCCAGCCTCTTCGTCTAGACGCAATGCCGATCAGTTAGCGGCAAGAGATCGCCGCGACTGAGGAAATCGGAGCCGT
>JBBIOL010000209.1:0-2983 GCA_037443385.1 Anaeromyxobacteraceae bacterium | reverse complement strand
CCCGCGCCGCCGCGCTGGCGGCGGCCTTCGAGCTGGGCCGCCGCGGGGCCTGGTCGCCGCCCCGGAGGGGAGAGCGGCTCCTCCAGCCGTCGCGGGTGGCCGAGCTCCTCCGGCCGCTGGCCCATGCCGAGCGGGAGTGCTTCCACGTGGTCCTGCTCGACGTGCGCGGGAGGCTCCTGCGCGCCGAGCGGGTGGCCGAGGGCTCGCTGACCCAGTGCCCGGTCTCCCCGCGCGACGCGCTCCGCCCCGCGGTGCGCGAGGGGGCGCACGGCGTGATCTTCGCCCACAACCACCCCTCCGGGGATCCCTCGCCGTCGGCGGAGGACGCCGACCTCACCGAGCGGCTGCGCGCCGCCGCCGAGCTCGTCGGTGTCGTGGCCCGGGACCACGTGGTGGTGGCGTCGGGCGGCTACTTCAGCTTCGTCGAGGCCGGTCGGTGGCGGCGGTGAGGACCTGGCGCGGGAGCGACGCCTAGAACGGGATGTCGTCGGCGCTGCCGCCGCCCGGCCCGCCCTCGAAGTCGGGCGGGGGACCGCCGCTCCCGCCCTCGTCGTGCCCGCCGCGCTGCGCACCGCCTCCTCCGCCCGCGCCGCGCCCGGCGCCGCCACCCCCGAGGAACCGGACCGAGTCGGCGACGACCTTCACCCGCGAGCGCTCCTGCCCCGACTGCTTGTCCTGCCACTTGTCGGTCTTGAGCCGCCCCTCGACGTAGACCTGGCGCCCCTTGGCCAGGTACTCGCCGACCTGCTCCGCCTGCTTGCCCCAGACCTCGACGTCGTGCCACTCGGTCTCCTCCTTCTTCTGGCCCGACTGCTTGTCGGTCCAGCTGCGGGAGGTGGCGATGCGGAGGTTGGCGACCGCCTGGCCGCCGGAGGTGTAGCGGACCTCGGGATCCTTCCCGAGGTTTCCGATGAGGATGACCTTGTTCACCATGGCGAAACCCTTCCTGTTCGTCGCCTGGCCGCGAGCGGGACGTTCGAGCGGGACGATGCGGGCGGCACGCTAGCAGGGCGATCTGACAGGTGCGCCGGTCCGCCCGCGGCTTGATCCGGCGCAAGGATCGGAGGTCCGGGCTCCGGTAGGGTGTCGGTCATGAGAATCATTCTCAATATCGACGGGGAGGCCCGCGCCCGGTTCGCGCCGCTCGCGCTCCTCCTCCTGCTCTGCGCCCCGGGTCGGGCCCTGGCCGCCGCCGCCCCGGGCCCGGCGCCGGGCGAGGAGATGGCCATCGGGACCGTCTTCACGGCGGCGGAGGCCGGGCAGCCCGAGCACGGCAAGGCCTTCGCCGGCGACGCCACGCCGGTCGAGCCGGGGCGGGTGGAGGTCGAGGTGGCCTACGCCCCCGCGTGGTGGGCCACCGCCGGCGCGGTGGACCGGATCTCCGGGGAGCAGCACACGCTCGCGGCGGCGGTCGGGGTCGGGATCGCCCGGGACCTCGACGCTCGGGTGGTGGTCGGCTGGTCGCTGGTCCACGCCGCGCCCTCCACGCCGGGTGCGCCCGCCCACGGGCAGGGCCCCTCCGACACCACCGTCGCCGCGCGCTGGCGCTTCCTCTCCCTGGCCGAGCCCGCCCTCGACGTCGCGGTGAGCCTGGCCGTCACCGTCCCCACCGGCGTCCACGCCACCGCCGACCACCTGGGCACCGGAAAGGAATCCTGGAGCCTGGGCGGATCGCTCGCCGCCTCGGCCGACTGGGGGCGCTTCACCGGGGGTGCCGAGCTGGCCTTCAGCGCCCCCTGGGCGCCCGGGACCGCGAACGACGTGGGGCTCCTCGCCTGCAACGCCGCCGTGGGCTACCAGGTGCTCCCCTGGCTCCAGCCCGAGCTGGAGCTGAACTACCAGCACGAGATCGAGCTGGGCAGCCAGCCCGACGAGCGCGTGCTCTGGGCCACCGCCGCCGCCGTCCTGCCCGTCGACCCGGTGCGCATCGTGCTGGGCGCGCGCATCCCGGTCTGGGCCCGCGACGCGGCGGTGGGCCCCACCGCCACCGCGGCCCTCAAGGTCGCCTTCTAGCCCGCCCGGGCCACGGCGGTGCGGACCTGCCCGGCGCGGGCGAGCCGCTCTGCGGTCCGCCGCAGGAGCTCCTGGCGCTCACCCTCCACCGCCCGGGCGGGGAGGGAGAGGGCGGACCCCACCACCCGGTCGAGCTCCCGCTGGGCCGGCCGGTCGAGCATGGCGGCGAGGTCGGTGGTGACCGGATCGGGGGCGAGGGCCGCGTGGAGCTCCCGCAGCAGGCCGGACCGGCGAAGCAGCGCGTCCGGATCCGGGAACGGGATGGCGGCGAGCACGCCGCAGTCGACGTCGGCGATGGCCTGCGCGCCGGTGAGCTGGCGGGCGCCCCGCTCCACGGCGAGCCGGCAGGAGGTCGCCGAGAGCACCACCGCGACGAGCCACGGCTCGAGCGCCCGCGGGAAGAGGGCGTGCCACTTCTTGTCCTCGAGGAGGCCCTCCCGGTTGTGGAAGGCGAAGGCGCGCGTGCCCACCTTGGCGGGGTAGAGGACCGGCGCCGGGGCGCGTCCGGGGGCGACGCGCCACCAGGTCGGGCGCGACGCGCAGGTCGGGCGCCGATGAAGCCCGAGCGCCACGCCGCGCTCCACGTACGCCCGCGCGGCGGGCGACGGCACGTCCGGCCGGAAGATCACGCGGGAGGGGCGCGACACCTCCGGGGCCACCGCGTCCCGGAGGCCGGCGAGGAGCGGGGCGACGTCCGACGGCTCGAGCCGGACCTCCCCGCAGAGCGCCGAGCGGAAGCGGCCCTCGCCGAGCGGACGCAGGTGGAAGAACCCGTTCGCGCCGGTCTTGAGGCCGAAGCGGACGTCGCACAGGTCGCCCAGGCGGCGGGCCGGCGGGAGGCCAGCCCGGGGGGCGGTGGGCGGCGCCGGCGGCGCATCGAGGTGGACGTGCGGGCTGCCGCGGCCCCGGGCCAGCCGGACCAGGGCCCGCGCGTCGAGCTCCGCCAGGGGCAGGTCGACCTCGGCGGCCG
>JBBIOL010000208.1:0-3057 GCA_037443385.1 Anaeromyxobacteraceae bacterium | reverse complement strand
ACCTCGACGGCGGCGGCGCCGGAGTCGGCGGCGGGTGCGGCCGGGGGCGACGACGGGGGTGATGCCTGCGCCACGTCGGCGGCGGGCACGTCCGGGCGCTGCTCCACGATGAAGGCGGCACCGCCGGGATCGGAGACGACGGCGAACTGCGGTCCCTTAGCGCCGGGCTGGCGGAGCACCCGCCCTCCCAGCGTGGGGACCCGCGCCAGCGCGCCCTTCAGGTCCTTCACCACCACGTAGGGCAGCCACTGGGACGGCACCTTCTCGAAGGGCATGCGCGCCGCCCGCGCCCGGGGACGGCCGCCCGACGCGTAGATCCAGGTGGCCTGCTTGCCGGCACCTACCTGCCAGGTGTCGTAGCCGAGCACCGCCTTGTAGAACGTGGCCGCGCCGCGGGGATCGTCCGTCCAGAGCTCGGCCCAGATCCAGCCGGGGGGTGGCGCGTCGGCGTCGACCGGGTCGCCGCCGGTGGCGGTCACGAGCACGAGTTGCGCGCCGCGCGGATCGGCCACGGCGGCGTAGCGGCCGCGCGCCCCCAGGCTTCCGGGACCCTCCAGGATCCGCCCGCCCGCCTTCTGCGCCGCGGCCGCGGCGCGGGACACGTCGGCCACCGACACGAGCGGCATCCAGCGCGACTGGGGGGCCGGCGCCCCCGCCTTCGGCGCGGGCATCTGGAGGAGGCCGGCCACCGGTACCGCGCCGTCCCGGGCCACGGCGTAGCCGCCCCGGTCCTCGAAGGTCCAGCCCAGCACCCCCTCGTAGAACGGGCGCGCGCGCGCCGGGTCCTGCGTGAGCAGGTCGAACCAGATCACCTTGCCGGGGAGGCGCTGCCCGGTGGGCGGCGCGACCACCGGCGGCAGGTCGATGCGGGCCGGCGGCGCCGGCGTCGGCGCCGGCGAGGAAGGCGCCGCGTCCTCTCCCCGGGCCGGCCGGCCGGGGAACGCGAGCAGGACGGCGACGACGGCGGCGAGCAGCCTCGACTTCGGGTGGTCGCGCATGGCGAGCCTCACGGGGGCCAGGGACCCGGGTCGTCGAGCGAGAGCCGCTCGTCGAGGCCGAGCACCAGGTTCATGTTCTCGACGGCCTGGCCCGCACCGCCCTTCACCAGGTTGTCGAGGGCCGAGACCACGGTCACGGTGCGGCGACCGCGCCAGGCCGGGCCGGCGCTCACCCCCACCTCGGCGAAGTTGGAGCCGGAGACCGCCGCCACCTCGGGCAGGCGCGCGGCCGGGACCCGGACGAAGGGCTCGCCGGCGTAGGACTCGCGGTAGAGGGCGTCCAGGCGGGAGGCGGTCCAGTCCTCGGGGAGCTCGACGAAGGCGGTGGCGAGGATGCCGCGCACGAGCGGCGCCGACACCGGCACGAAGCGCAGCTGGAGGTCGCGGGCCCCGGCCGAGGCGAGCGTCTCCTCGATCTCCGGGACGTGCTGGTGCCAGAGTGGCTTGTAGGCGCGCAGGTTCCCGGCGCGGATCGGGTGGTGGGTGCCGGCCTGGGGGAGCGCGCCGGAGCCGGAGCTGCCGGTGATGCCCTGCACGTGCACGACCCCATCCAGCAGGCCGGCGCGGGCCAGCGGCAGGAGCCCGAGCGCAATGGTGGTGGCGAAGCAGCCCGGGGAGGCCACGAAGCGCGACGCGCGGATGCGCGCGCGATTCAGCTCGGGGAGGCCGTAGACGAAGTCGGCGAGCCGCTCCGGGTGCGGGTGCGGCTGGCCGTAGTAGCGCGCGTAGGCGTCGGCGTCCTTCAGGCGGAAGTCGCCGGACATGTCGACGATCTTCACCGAGGGGAGCGCGGCGATCTCCGGGACCTTGGCGGCCGTCACCTTGTGGGGCAGCGCCAGGAGCACGACGTCCATTCCCTCCGCGGCCGCGGCCGGCGCCAGGTCCTCGAAGCGCAGCGCCGTGCGCCCCTCCAGCGAGGGATGGGCCGCGCCGAGCGGCTCGCCGACGAAGTCGACGGACGCCACCCGGCACAGCTCGACGTCGGGGTGCTGGAGGAGGCGGCGGATCATCTCGGCGCCGCCGTAGCCCGAGCCGCCGATCACCGCGGCCCGGAAGCGCTTGCGTCCTGCCATGATGGAACCTTATACCGGCTCGGCCGCGCTGGCACGCGGGCCGATGGAGGTCGCGGTGTCGGAGATCGGGCTCGAGAAGGCCGTGGCGTGGCTGGTCGGGCGGCGGCCGGAGATGGAGGCGCTGCTCCACCGGCTGGTGGACCAGAACTCCTTCACGCGCAACGTGGCGGGCGTGAACGCGGTGGCCGGCGTGGTGGCCGCGGAGCTCGCTGCGAGCGGCGTCGCGGTGGAGCGGATCCCGGGCGGCGCGTTCGGGGATCACCTCGCCTTCGCCGGCCCGGCCCCGGGGCCGTTCGCGTTCCTCATCGGCCACTCCGACACCGTCTTCCCCCCGGGCACCTTCGAGGGCTGGCGCGTCGACGGCGAGCGGGCGCGCGGCCCGGGCGTCCTCGACATGAAGGGCGGTCTCGTGGTCGGGATCTTCGCGCTCCGCGCCCTCCGCGAGGCCGGGCTGCTCGGGCGAATCCCGGTGCGCGGCATCGTGGTGGCCGACGAGGAGGTGGGCTCGCCGGCGTCGCAGCCGATCACCGTCGCGCGGGTGCGCGGGGCCGCCGCGGCGCTCGGGCTGGAGTCGGGGCGCGGGGGCGACCTCGTCGTCACCCGCCGCAAGGGGATCGCCTCGCTGGACGCGCGGGCCCACGGGGTGGCGGCCCACGCCGGCGGCGACCACGAGAAGGGGCGCAACGCCATCTGGGCGCTCTCCCGCTTCGTGGACCGGGTCCAGGCGCTCACCGACTATTCACGCGGAGTGACGGTCAGCGTGGGGCGCTTCGAGGGCGGCACCACCCGCAACACCGTGGCGGCCGAGGCCCGCTGCGAGGTGGACGTGCGGTTCCTCGCCCCCGCCGACGGGGACGAGGTCCTGGCGCGCATCGAGGCCGCGGCACGGGAGGCGGCCGTGCCCGGGACCCGCATCGAGCTCTCGCGGGCGGGGAGCCGGCCGGCGCTGGTGCGGACCGAGGCCTCCGCCGCGCTGGCCGCGGCGT
>JBBIOL010000207.1:0-3074 GCA_037443385.1 Anaeromyxobacteraceae bacterium | reverse complement strand
GCCGACCTTGGTTCCGTAGCCGACGAGCAGGAACACGAACGCGAGCTTCAGCCACCGCGGGTCGAAGACGGTTCCGGCCGCGGTGAGGTCCGCGAGCGAGAGCGTCACGGGGCCGCCCGCGCGGCTCCCGGCGCTCCGCGCCGCCGCGCGCGCGGCCCGGACGCCGGTGGCCGTGGTGGGCGCCTTCGAGGCCCGGCCGGGGGTTCGCGTGGTCGAGGGAGGGCGGGTGCGCCGCCCGGGTCCGGCCGGACACGACCACCTCCGGCCGGTGCGCGTTCTTGGACGGCGACCCGGCCGGGCGTAGGATTCGAGCCGTCCCCGCTCCGCGAGAGGAGAGCCCGTGTCGAGGAGCCTGCGCCAGGACCGTCCGTCGAGCCGCCCGGTGGCCCACGGGCAGGACACCCCGCCCCACCTCGTCGCGCTGCGCGGGCGGGCGCCCGAACGCGACCCGCGGGGCCCCGTGCAGGCGCCGGGCCGGGCCGTCTCCCTCCAGACCAAGCTCCTCGTCTCCTACGTGATCCTGGGCGCGTTCCTGCTCGGGGCCATCCCGCTCGTGCAGGACCGGCTTCTCCCCGGGCGCTCGCTCGTGGCCGACGCGGTGCTGCTCGCCATGACGCTCGTCGCGGGATGGGCGCTCTCCACCGCGGTGCTCCGGGTGAACCGGCTCGCGCGGCTGCGCCACTCCGCGGTCGAGATCAGCGGGGGCGACCTCTCCAAGGTGGTGGTGTCGGAGGAGGCGCGCGGGTTCCAGGACGAGGTGGACGGGCTCACCGAGTCCATCCGCACCATGCAGGAGAACCTGCGGGACCTCGTGTCCCGCATCCAGCGCACGGCCCAGTCGGTGGCCGACAGCGCCAACGAGCTGCAGACCTCCGCCGAGGAGGTGAACGCCTCCACCGACGAGGTGGCGAGCTCGATGGCCAAGATCGCCCAGGGCGCCGAGGAGCAGTCCGGCCTGGTCGAGCGCACCTCCAAGGTGATCGGGGACATCGCCGCCTCGATCGAGCGCACGGCCCGCAGCGCCGAGGAGGCGGCCAAGGCCAGCGCCGACACCTCCTCCGGCGCCACCCAGTCGGGCGAGGCGGCCCGGCTCGCCGCCGACAAGGTGAAGAAGGTCTTCGCCCGCATCGAGGCGGCCAGCGAGCAGGTCTTCGCCTTCGGCGAGCGCACCCGGGAGATCACCCAGATCGTGGAGGTGATCACGAGCATCTCCCAGCAGACGAACCTCCTCGCGCTGAACGCCACCATCGAGGCGGCCCGCGCCGGCGAGTACGGGCGCGGCTTCGCGGTGGTGGCCGAGGAGGTCCGCAAGCTGGCCGAGAGCTCGGGGCGCTCCGCCGAGCAGATCTCGGCGGTGGCCGCCGACGTCTCGGCGCGCGCCTCGGGCGTGGTCCAGGCCATGCGGGCGTCGGTGGCCGAGCTGGGGGAGGGGCGCGAGGACCTGAACGCCATCATGCGCTCCCTGGACGGCATCGCCGGGGTGGCCGCGGCCGGCGCCGACAAGGTGCGGGTCATCTCCGAGGCCGCCCGCGATCAGCTCCAGGGCTCGGCCGACATGGTGCGGGCCATGGACGACATCTCCGACGTGGCCACCGGCAACGCCTCGGCCACCGAGGAGGTGCGCAAGGTGATCGTCGAGCAGACCGCGTCGGTGTCGCAGATGGCGAGCGCGGCCCAGGAGCTGCTCAACCTCTCGCTCGAGCTGCAGAGCGTGGTCTCCCGCTTCCGCCTCGACCGGTAGCCCCGTGGAGCCCGACCTCCGCCACGTCCTCTTTCGCGCCGGGGGCGAGCGGTTCGCGTTGCCGCTCTCCGCGGTGGCCGTGGTGGTCCCCCCCGATCCGCCCTTCGTCCACGTCCCCCGGACCGGCCCCCCGGTGCTCGGGGCCATGGGGCTCCGCGGCCGGGTGGTGGCGGTGGTGGAGATGGCGCCGCTCCTCGGCCTCGCCGGCGGCACGCTCGCCTCGGGGGCGGGCCAGGTGCTCGTGCTCGAGCGGGAGCGCCGGGCGCTGGGGTTCCTGGTCGAGGGGGTGCAGGGGGTCGAGCCGGTCGACCCGCCCACCTCCGGCGCGCAGGGACTCCTGGTGAAGGGCCTGTCCTCGATCCGGGGCGTCCCGGTGGCGGTGCTCGACCCCGACGCGCTGGCGGCGGGCGCGGCGGCCCTCTTCCGGGGAAGGGGAGGGTGGACACCCCCCGAGGACGGGCGGTAACGTGACCTTCCCCCAGGTCGATCCCGGTCGGGAGCCGGGCCCGCGCATGCCGAAGAGAGTCCTCATCGTCGACGACGCGGTCTTCATGCGGAACATGATCCGCGACATCTTCACGAGCGGCGGCTTCGAGGTGGTCGGGGAGGCGGCCAACGGGCTCGAGGCGGTCGAGCGCTTCCGCGAGCTCCGGCCCGACCTCACCACCATGGACATCGTCATGCCGTTCAAGAGCGGCATCGAGGCCACCCGCGAGATCGTCAAGCTCGACGCCCGGGCGGTCGTGATCATGTGCAGCGCGCTCGGGCAGGAGGCGCTCGTCATGGAGGCCATCGAGGCCGGGGCCAGCGACTTCATCGTGAAGCCCTTCCGGTCCGAGGACGTGATCGCCGTGGTGCGGAAGGTCATGGGCGAGGGCTGATCCGCCCGGGGCGGTGACCCACCGTGAACTGGGACCTCTCCCGATACCTCGCGCTCTTCGTCTCCGAGTCGCGGGAGCACCTCGACGCGCTCTCCGCCGGCCTGGTCCGCCTGGAGCGGGCCGGCGCCGGGGCCGAGCCCCCGGTCCAGGCCGTCGACGCCCTCTTCCGCCACGCCCACAGCCTGAAGGGCATGGCCGCCGCCATGCAGCAGGAGGGCATCACCCAGGTGGCGCACCGGGCCGAGGACGTCATCGGCGCGCTCCGGGCGCGCGGCGAGGTCCCGTCGCCCGAGGTGATCGACCTGCTCCTCGGCGCCACCGACGCGCTGGCCGAGCTGGTGCGGGAGGCCGGCGCCGGCGGCACGCCGACCGCACCGGCCCCGCTCGTGGAGCGGCTCGACGCGGCCGCGAGCCGGCTGCGCGGGGGGGAACCGGACGCCCCGTCGCCGCCG
>JBBIOL010000206.1:0-3186 GCA_037443385.1 Anaeromyxobacteraceae bacterium | reverse complement strand
CGGGCGCGGGACGCGGCGAGGGACGCGGCGCTCGCCCGGGACCGGGCCCGGGAGGCCCGCGCGCGGTCGGACGGGATGGCGCGTGCCGGGCACGTCTGGGAGGCGCTGCGCCGGCGCGCGGCCGGGGTTCGGGACGAGCGGGAGGTGGAGGAGTGGACGGGGAGCGGAGTGCGCAGCTAGCGCAGGTCGAAGCGGGCACTTCCCTGCCGGCACTCGACGTCGAGGCGGCGGGGGCGGAGGTCGCGCGGCGCCGCCTCGCCCGCCCGCTCGAACCGGTCGGGCGAGAGCACGACCTGCTCGCGCGGGCGGAGCGCCCGCTGCTCGGCGCGCCAGGTGCGGTCGAGCGTCAGGACCACGTCGGTCCACACCTCGTTGGACTCGTTGCGGACCAGGATCTGCTGCCCCCCGAGCACCGAGTCCTTGAGCACGTGCACGTCCGCCCCGAGCGCGTTGCCGGGGCCAGAGGACGGGCAAGCGATCCACAGGGCGAGCAGCGAGGCCGCGAGCCACCCGCCCACGAGGCCGAGGCGCAGCCGCTGCCAGGGTCCGGCGCGGCGAAGCCCCTCGACGACGCCCGCGAGCGCACCGCGCGCGCTCGCGCCCGCGCTCTCCACGAGCCCCGGGCTCTCCTGCTGCTTTCCGGCCATCGTGGGAGCTTACCGTCGGTCGGCGGAGTCGCCAACGTCTCCCTCGAACCCGCGGGACGCGACGGCCGGCTCGTCGGGTCCGCCGGGACCGCCGGCCGCCCGGTCCATCGCGATGATCTGGCGTCGGACCTCCCGGAGCAGCTCGTCCTTTCCCGGGTGGTCCGCGGCGCGGACCGGCCGGCCGAAGGTGACCCGCACCGGGCCTGGGTGGACGTGGAGCAGGCTCTTCGGCGTGACCTTCCCGGCGCCGGTGATGGCGACCGGGACCACCGGGACGCCCGCCTGCCCGGCGATGGCGAAGGGCCCCTTCTTGAAGGCGTGCACGAGCCCGTCGCGGCTGCGGGTCCCCTCCGGGAAGACGATGAGGCTCGTCCCGGCACGGACCCGGCCCGCCGCCCGGGAGAGCGACTCCACCGCCCGCGCGTGGTCGCGCCGGTCCACCGGGACGTGCCCGCCCATCGTCATGTACCAGCCGAACACCGGCCACCGGAAGACCTCGGCCTTCGCCACGAAGCGGACGCTGCGCGGGATGGCGGCCACCGCGACCCAGATGTCGATCGCGCTCGCGTGGTTGGCGGCGAAGATGGCAGGCCCCTCCGGATCGGGCGCCTGCCGCACCACCTCGAGGTCCACCCCGGAGAGCCAGAGCCCCCACGGTCCCCAGGCCTTGCGCGCGAACCACATGGGCAGGGCACCGGACCGGGTGACGATCATCACCGGGACGGATCCGAAGAAGAAGATCGCCATGAACAGGGCGGCGTAGACGGTGACCAGCCACCCCCAGATGCGTGCCTTCATCACCGTCGATGATAGCGCCGTTCCTGGGGAATGGGGCCTGCGCCCGGGTGACCGATGGGGTATGGAGAACGCGTGACCGCTCCCCCCCGTCCCACGCCCGAGCTGGTCTCGGACGCCGCCGCCCTGGATGCGCTCGTCCGGCGGCTTGCCGTCGAGCCGCGCGTCGCCCTCGACACGGAGTCGAACAGCTTCCACGCCTACCGGGAGCGGGTGTGCCTGCTCCAGATCTCCATCCCCTCCGGCGACTTCATCGTGGACCCCATCGCCGTCGATCCCCGGGCGCTCGGGACGGTCCTGGGCGGGGAGCGGGAACTCGTCCTGCACGGCGCGGACTACGACGTGCGCTGCCTGCGCCGGGAGTACGGCTGGGACCTGGGGCGGATCTTCGACACCATGGTGGCGGCGCGCCGGACCGGCTCGAAGGAGCTGGGGCTGGCGGCGCTCGTCCACGCGCACTTCGGGGTCCGGCTCACGAAGGAGCACCAGCGGGCCGACTGGGGACGGCGTCCGCTCGGGGCCGAGCAGCTCCGGTACGCCGCGCTCGACACCCACTTCCTGCTCCGCCTGCACGACCGGCTGAGCGCCGACCTCCAGCGCCTCGGCCAGGTCGACGAGGCGCGCCGCGAGTTCGACCGCATCGCCGCGGCGAGCGCCCACGCCCGGGTCTTCGACCCCGAGGGATGGCGCAAGCTCAAGGGGGCCCGGGAGCTCGACGCGGACGGGCGGGCCGTCCTGCGGTCGCTGTGGATCGCGCGGGAGGAGCGCGCGGCGGCGCTCGACAAGCCGCCGTTCAAGGTGGTCCCCGAGCCGGCCATGGTGGAGATGGCGCGCCGGCGCCCGTCCGGGGACGCGGCCATCCGCTCGGTCCCCGGGATCACCCCCAAGGTCTGGGAGCGGGCCGGGGACGCCATCCGGGCCGCCCTGGGACTGGCCTCCGCGCCCCGGAGCCCGGGGGCCCCGGGCCGCGGCGCGGCCGGCTAGAAGGCGACCCCGGGCGCGGACAGGCCGACCGTCTCCGTCGGGTCGATCGGGGGAGGCGGCCTTCCGGAAAGCTCGCGGTACCTCGCCCAGTCGGCGATCACGCTGCGAACGTACCCGCGCGTCTCCCGGTAGGGGATCTCCTCGACCCAGACGTCGAGCGGAAGGGAAGCGCGCGCGCGCGACCACTTCTCGGCGGCGGCGGGCCCGGCGTTGTACGCGGCGAGCACCTGGGCCGGGGAGGGGAACCGGTCGGCGAGGAGGCCCAGGTAGGCGATCCCGAGTGAGACGTTCGACCCGGCCGCCGCGAGGGAGGCCCCGGGCGAGTTGCCGAGCACCGCCGAGAGGCGCCGCGAGGTCTCCGGGCGAAGCTGCAGCAGGCCCTCGGCGGCCGCGGCGCTCCGGGCGGACGCGACGAAGGCCGACTCGCGGCGCATCACCGCGAGGGCCAGGGCCGGGTCCACCGCCACGGCCCCGGCGACGGCGCGGACGACCTCCGGGTGCGCATCGGGGTGGGCCCAGCGCCGGGAGCGGACCCCGGGCGGCAGGCGGTCGCGCGCGACCCGGTACGGGATCTCGGGATCGCCGCAGGCGGCGGCGACCTCGGCGACGAGCGAGGCCCTGTCCCGGTCGTCGACGCCGTTCCCGGGCGGCGAGCGCGACGGCGGGCGGAGCAGGCCCCGGAGGACGGAGACGGCCTCGTCGACGAGGCCCGCGCCGCACAGGTCGAGGGCGCGGGAGAGCGCCGCGGCGAGGGCCGGGT
>JBBIOL010000205.1:0-3273 GCA_037443385.1 Anaeromyxobacteraceae bacterium | reverse complement strand
ATGCGTGACGAGCGGTCCGCGGCGCGGACGGCGTGGGCCCAGCGCGTCGCCAAGACCGGGGCGAACGCGCGCACCCTCCCCCTCGGCCTGGAGGAGGCGGGCGCCCTCGAACGGGTCGCCGGCGGCTGCCCCGGTCGGCGGGCCGGTGACGGCTCCCCCGGTGCCGGGCCGGGGCACGCCGGGAGTTCCCTGCAGTGCGCCGCGCACGGCTCCGGCGAGGACCATCCCCGCCGGGGCCAGCGGGGGCAGGAGGCCCGCGGCGGCCGCGAGGCCATCGGCCGCGCCGGCGGCCACGGCGCGCAGGGTGGCTCCGAACGAGGAGGGAGCGGTCTTCCGCTCCGCGGTGGGTGCGACGAGGACGGCGGTGATGGGTTCCATGTGGACGACCTCCGCACCGCCCCCGGAGCACGACGCGTGCCGGCGCGGGGCCCCGTCGCGACGGCCCGTCCGGCCGGGCGGAGGGGCCGTGCCCCGGACCGTGGGTCGCGCCGCGCACCGTGGTAGCTTTCCCCCGTGACGCGCGAGCACCTCCGCCGCCTCTCCGACCAGCTCCTCGCGGTGCAGCGCCCCATCCGGATCCTGAAGGCCATCAACTGGGGACCGCGGGTCCACGCCCAGTTCTTCCGGACGGGCTGCCGGGAGCTCCCGCGCCCCGAGTACCCGCCGCTCGGATTCGACCCGAAGGACAAGCTGCACGAGCTCGCCTCGCTCCGCCGCCACATCCGGGGCAGGAACCCCGTGGAGGAGCTTCTCCGCGAGAAGTGCGACGAGTTCTCCCGGGTCGCCGGCATGCTCGCCGCCCGTGGGACGCGCCGGTTCTACGAGCTCTCCCGCGAGGTCTTCGGCGACCCGCGGGACCGGTTCCCCGACGTCCGCGCCGACAACCTCGCCATCGCCCGGCTCTGGGCCTCGCGTCCCCGGGCCCGGGACGAGGAGCAGAGCCTCTCCGCCGAGAAGGCGGCCCGGCTGGTCCACGAGATCTGCGACCCGCTGCTCGGCGGGCAGGTGCGCGTCACGGTGCGCTCGCGCCTCACCGCCAACGCGGCCGCCGGAGCCACGCGCATCACCCTGAAGAAGGGGGCGCGATTCTCCCCGCGCCAGGTGCGCGCGCTGGCCCACCACGAGGGGCTCTGGCACGTGCTCACGTCGCTGAACGGGTTCCGGCAGCCCGTGCTCACCGTCCTCGGCGTGGGCCTCGCGCGCCACACCGAGTCGCAGGAGGGGGGCGGGATCGTCGCCGAGTACCTCACCGGCAACATCACCGACGAGCGCTACATCGAGCTCGGCGAGCGGACCATCGCCATCGACATGGCCGCGCGCGGCGCCGACTTCCTCGAGGTCTACCGCTACCTGCTCGCACGCTTCGCGCCGCCGCGGGCTGCGCAGATGGCCGAGCGGGTCTTCCGGGGCGGGGTGGTGGAGGGGGGCGCCCCGTTCACCAAGGACGCCGCCTACCAGCGCGGCTACTGCCGGACCTTCAACTTCCTCCGCGCCGCGCTCGAGCAGCGCGACCTCGACCTGGTGCGCGCCTTCCTGGCGGGAAAGATGAGCGTGGATCACGCGGCGCTGGTCCGCGAGCTGGTGGACGAGGGGCTGGTGGTGGGCCCGGTCTACCTGCCCGAGTGGTTCATCGACGTGGACCGGTTGAACGCCATCGCCACCCACTCGGTGACGATGAACCGCTTCAGCCTGCCCAAGGTGAGCCGGTACTACGAGCGGCGCCGCGCCGGGGCCATGGTCCGCGCCGCCCACGTCGCCCGGCGCTCCAGCGTCGACGCACCCCACGACGAGGAGCTCCCCGCCGGCGCACCCGCCGGCGCCGACGAGGGGGACGGGAGCGAGTGAGGTTCCGGCCGGGCGGTGCCCGGCGCTCGCCGCTCATCCCACCGCGGCGCCGAAGAGCCGGCCCACCGCCCAGGTGGCCCCGCCCGCCAGCGCGGCCAGGCCGACCATGCGCGCCGACGACTTCCACGCCGGCGTCCCGGCCAGGAACCCGACGAGCGCCCCCACGCCGGCGAGCACGGTGAAGGCGGCGCCGGTGGAGACGAGCGCCGCCGTGGTCCCCTGGAGGAACAGGAACGGCACCACCGGGATCACCGCGCCGATGGAGAAGGTGGCGAAGCTCGATCCCGCGGCGCCCCAGGGCGAGCCGAGATCCTCCGGGTCGAGCCCCAGCTCCTCCCGCACCAGCGTGTCGAGCGCGTGCTCGGGGTTCTTGAGCAGCTCGGCGGCGGTCCGGGCCGCCTGCTCCGCGGAGAGCCCCTTCTGCTGGAAGATGAGGGCCAGCTCCGCCGCCTCCTCGTGGGGAGCCTCGGCGAGCTCGCGCCGCTCCAGCTCCACCTGCCGGGCGAGCACGTCCCGCTGCGACGCCACCGAGGTGAACTCGCCCACCGCCATCGAGAAGGCCCCGGCGAGGAGGCCGGCGAAGCCGGTGACCACGAGCGAGTGGGAGTCGGCCCCGGCGCCGGCCACGCCGAGGACGAGCGAGAGGTTGGAGAGCAGGCCGTCGTTCACGCCGAAGATGGCGGCCCGCAGCGATCCGCCCCGGCCGCCGCGGTGCCAGCGCTCCCGGGTGGCGATGGCGGCGCGAGCCTCGAGCGGGCGGTCCCCCCCGAGCCCGGTGAGGATGGACTGGTGCTCCCGCTCCTCCTCGGCCATGGGGGTGGCGTCGGCTCCCCCCTGGCGGGCGTACTTGTCGGCGTCCCCGGCCTCGTTGGCCACGATGTACGGGAGGACCGCGTCGGTCCCGAGCGTGCGGGCCAGCCAGAGGAGCGTGCGGATCCGGGAGGTCGGGCGGTCGGGCGGGACCGGCACGCCCTCCCGCTCCAGCTTGAGCTTCCAGACGTCGGCGTGGCGCCGCTCGCCGCGCGCCAGCTCGGCGAAGCTCCCGGCCCGCTCCGGGTTCTTCTCGGCCGCGGCGAGCCCCTCGTAGAGCGCGGCGCCGTCGCGCTCGTCCTGGAGATTCTGCAGCCAGACGTCGGTTCTCGCGGCCATGGCCGGGGAATGTAGCGCGCCCCGGCGGGTTTCGTGTAGAAACATAGGTCTTTCGAGCCTTTCCGTGCAGATCCTCCACTCCGACTCCCCCGATTTCGAGGCCCGATGGGCGCGGCTGTGCGCCCGCGGCTCGGACGACGACGAGACCGGCGTCCGCGACGCGGCGGCGGCCATCGTCGCCGACGTCCGCGCCCGGGGGGACGAGGCCCTGCTCGATTGCACCCGGCGATTCGACGGCTGGACGCCGGGCCGCGCGGCCGACCTGGTGGCCGGCCCGCG
>JBBIOL010000204.1:0-3277 GCA_037443385.1 Anaeromyxobacteraceae bacterium | reverse complement strand
CGGCGCCAGCGCGACGCCGGCCGCGTCGTTGACCGGCTGGTCCGCGCCGCGCGGATCGTGGTCTGCACCGGCGGCCATGCTCGCCCACCCGCCTTCGAGGGCAACGACCTCCCCGGGGTGCACTCCGGCCGGGCGCTCGCGCTGGCCCTGGCCGAGCACGGCGTCCTTCCCGGCCTCCGGGTGGCCGTGCTGGGAGGCGGCCCGGAGGCGGAGTCCATCGCCGGCCGGCTCGCATCGGCCGGAGCCGTGGCCGAGCGGGTGACCGGGGAGGTCGAGCGGGCGACGGGGCGCCGTCGCGTCGCCGGCCTCCGCCTCTCCGACGGCTCGAGGCTCCGCTGCGACACCATCGCCCAGGGAGTCCCGCCCGATCCCGCCCCGGAGATGCTGCGTGCGCTCGGCGTGGGGGTGGACTGGGATCCGGCCATCGGGGCCTTCGCGCCCCGCGTCGCCGCCGACGGGACGACCGCCGTGGCCGGCCTGCTGGCCGCGGGCGAGGTGGCCCGGCCGGTCTCCGCCGCGGAGGCCGTCGCCTGGGGTCGCCGGGCCGGGGAGGCCGCCCTTGGGTAAGGCCATCCTCTGCGCCTGCGAGGACGTCACCCTCTCCGAGGTCCGTCGCGCCTTCGCCGAGGGGCACCGCGACCTCGAGTCGGTGAAGCGCTACACCGGGTTCGGCACCGGTCCCTGCCAGGGCAAGAGCTGCCTCAACGCGGTGGTCCGCGAGCTCTCCCGCCTGGGGGCCACGCCCGCCGAGATCGCGCCTTTCACTCCCCGTCCACCGGTCCAGCCGGTGACCTTCGGCACGCTGGCCGCGCTCGATCCGGCGCACCTGCCGCTCGACCCGGGCGTCCCGGTCGCGCCGTCCCCGCCGCCTCCGCGCCCCGGCCCGCCGGGTCCGGTGCCGGAGCGCGCCGAGGTGGTCATCGTGGGCGGCGGCATCCTCGGCCTCTCGCTCGCCCACGAGCTCACGCTGCGGGGCGTGCGGGACGTGGTCGTGCTGGAGCGGGGCTACCTCAACTCGGGCGCGTCCGGCCGCAACGGCGGCGGCGTGCGCGCCCAGTGGTCCACGCCCACCCTGGTGCGCCTCGGGCTCCGCTCCCTGGAGCGCTTCCGCGCCTTCGCCGGCGAGACCGGCGTGAACGGCTGGTTCCGGCGCGGCGGCTACCTGTTCCTCGCCCCCGACGCCGCGCAGGTGGCGCGGCTGGAGCGCAACCTCGCCGTGCAGCGCGCCCAGGGCATGCGCACCCGCATCCTCTCCCCCGACGAGGCCTGCGCGGTGGTCCCCGAGCTCGACCGGTCGCGCTTCGTCGCCGCCTCGTGGAACCCCGACGACGGCGTGCTCTTCCCCTGGCCCTTCCTCTGGGGCTACGCGCGGGCGGCCCGTTCTCGCGGCGCGTCGATCCACACCTTCACGCCGGTCACCGCGCTCGAGGTCCGGGACGGCCTGGTGCGCTCCGTGACCACCCCGGCCGGGAGGATACGCTGCGGGACGGTGGTGAACGCCTGCGGCGCCTGGAGCCCGGAGCTGGCGCGGCTCGCCGGCGTCACCCTGCCGAACCGGCCCGCGCGCCACGAGATCCTGGTCTCGGCGCCCCAGAAGCCCTGGCTCGGGCCGCTCGTCTCGGCGCTCGGGACCGGGCTCTACTTCTCCCAGTCCCAGCGCGGCGAGATCGTGGGGGGCATGGGCGAGCCGGGCGAGCCGCCCGAGATCTGCCACGGCTCCACCCTGCGCTTCCTGGCCCGGTTCGCGCGCGCGCTCACCACCTACGTGCCGCTCACCGCCTCGCTCCCGGTGATGCGCCAGTGGGCCGGGAGCTACGACGTCACGCCCGACAACAACCCCATCCTGGGTGCGGCCGGTCCCGAGAACTTCCTCCAGCTGAACGGCTTCGTCGGCCACGGCTTCATGATGGCCCCGGCGGTCGCCGAGCTCATGGCCGACTGGATGACCGGGCGCGGGGAGGACGAGATCTTCCGGCGCTTCACGCTCGACCGGTTCGCGCGCGGCGCCGCCGTGCGCGAGGACTTCATCATCGGCTAGAGTGGGGCCATGCCCCTCGGAAAGACCATCGCCTTCCTCGGCGCCGGCAACATGGCCGAGGCCCTCGTGAAGGGAATGCTGCGCGCCGGGGTCGCCACGCCCGGCGAGATCCTCCTCACCGACCGCCGCAAGGACCGGCTCGCCGCCCTCGAGAAGGGCTACGGCGTGCGCACCACGACCGACAACCTCGCCGCGGTCCGCGAGGCCGCCATCGTCGTGCTCTCGGTGAAGCCGCAGGTGATGAACAAGGTGCTCGCCGAGGTGGCGCCGGGGCTTGACCAGTCGAAGCTGGTGGTCTCCATCGCCGCCGGCGTCCCGCTCGCGGCCATCGAGCGCAAGGTCGGCCACGGCGTCCGCATCGTGCGCACCATGCCCAACACGCCCGCGCTGGTCGGCTCGGGCGCCACCGCCATCTCTCCCGGCCAGCACGCCACCGAGGGCGATCTCGCGCAGGCCCGGGCGCTCTTCGACGCGGTGGGGAAGTCGGTGGTGGTGGACGAGGTGCTCCTCGACGCCGTCACCGGACTCTCCGGCTCCGGGCCGGCCTACGTCTTCCTGATGATCGAGGCGCTCTCCGACGCCGGCGTGAAGATGGGGCTCGACCGGAAGAACGCCCAGGACCTGGCCGCACAGACGGTGTACGGATCCGCGCAGCTCCTGCTCGAGACCGGCGAGCACCCCGGGCGCCTCAAGGACCAGGTCACGAGCCCGGGCGGGACCGCCATCGCCGGACTGCACACCCTCGAGGCCGGCGGCCTGCGCACCACGCTCATGAACGCCGTCGAGGCCGCGACGAAGCGTTCCCACGAGCTGGGGCGCCGCTTCCTGGAGGCCAAGGAGGAGGAGGACTAGGCCGGGGCGACCCGACCCATCCCATCCGGGACGCCCCTGTCCCTTGTTCCGGGGACAGGGGCTGGTAGAACCCACGGGATGAAACGGCAGCGCACCTCCTCCCGGCGTCGCGTCCGCCTGCTGGCGCGGCTCGAGGGGCACACGTCCGGCTTCACGCTGAACGTGGGGGCCGGCGGTTTCTGCGTGCTGCTCAATCGCGCGCTCGCCCCCGGTACCCCGGTGGCCGGCACCATCCAGCTCGAGCGCAGCGAGGTGCGCTTCGACGGGCGGGTGGCCTGGATCGCGCCGGGCGACAACCGTCTCCGCATCCCCAGCCGGATCGGCGTGAGCTTCAACGCCCGGCGAGCCGAGCTCGACGGACCGGCCTCGCCGGCGGCGACCTAGCCC
>JBBIOL010000203.1:0-3287 GCA_037443385.1 Anaeromyxobacteraceae bacterium | reverse complement strand
GTCGGCGTCGGATCCGCGGGCGTCGCGGCGTGCCAGCTCGTGTGCAGGATGGCGTAGCCCATCGAGCCGCCGACGATGCTCATCACCGCCAGCGCCGGCAGTCGTCCGACGGTGCGGTTCGATACCCGCACGTCGGCGATGCGATGCGTCAGCATGACGGCGAAGAGCATCAGCACGACGATGCCGCCGATGTAGAGGAGCACCTGGACGATGGCGAGGAAGTCGGCCGCCAGGGCGACGTAGTACTCTGCCAGCACGCGGTCGCCCACCTCCCGCGGCAGCCCGCGGATGCGCGAGAGCCCGAGCCGCAGCGCCGGGCGCTCCCCGGGGGCGGCCGGGACGCCCTCGGCCGGCCCCTCCAGCGTGCAACCCCAGTCGCTGTGCACGACGTCCACCCCGCGGACCTCCACCCCGTGCCGCCGGGCGTCCTCCACCAGCGTGTGGGGGGCGTAGAAGCCCATGGGCTGGCTGTCGAGGAGCGCCGCGACGAACGCGGCCGGGTGGTGCCGCTTCACCCAGGCCGAGGCGTAGACGAGCAGCGCGAAGGAGGCGGCGTGCGACTCGGGGAAGCCGTAGCCGGCGAACCCGTGGAGCTGCCGGAGGATGGTGTCGGCGTCGACGGGCGGGATCCCCTTCGCCGCCATGCCGGCGGTGAGCTTCTCCCGCATCGCCTCGATGCGCTCGTGGGAGCGCTTGTGGGTCATGGCCCGACGCAGCTCGTCGGCCTCGCCCGGGGTGTAGCCGGCCGCCACCACCGCGAGCCGCATGGCCTGCTCCTGGAAGAGCGGGATGCCCAGCGTGCGCTCCAGCACCGGTCGGAGCGGCTCGTAGGGGTAGCGGACCTCCTCCAGGCCGTCGCGCCGGCGCAGGAAGGGGTGGACCATGCCTCCCTGGATGGGTCCGGGACGGATGATGGCCACCGAGATGACGAGGTCGTAGAAGCGGCGGGGGCGAAGCCGGGGGAGGAGCGACATCTGCGCCCGCGACTCGATCTGGAAGACCCCGATGGTGTCGGCCCGCGAGACCATCTCGTAGACCGCCTCCTCCTCGGCGGGGATGTCGGCCAGGGTGGCAGGCCAGGGCCGGGGCGTCTCGCCCGCGGGAGCCGGCTGGTGGCGCTCGAGCAGCACGAGCGAGCGGGAGAGCGCGGTGAGCATGCCGAGCGCGAGCAGGTCCACCTTGAGGAGGCCCAGCTCGGCGAGGTCGTCCTTGTCCCACTGGACGACCGTCCGCCCGGGCATGGCGGCGGGCTGCACCGGGACGGTCTCGACGAGGGGACGCCGGGTGATGACGAAGCCCCCCACGTGGATGGAGAGGTGGCGCGGGAAGCCGGCGATCTCCGCGGCGAGCCGCAGGGCGTGGCGCACCGCCGGGGAGCCCTGCGGGTCGAGGCCGGCCTGCACCAGCACCGCTTCCGGGATCTCCCCGGCGGCATCGTGGCTGCCCACGAGCTTCGCCAGCCGGTCCACCTGGTCGGGGGCGAGCCCCAGCGCCTTGCCCACGTCGCGGACGGCCGAGCGGGCCCGGTAGGAGATGACCTCGCAGACCATGCCGGCCCGGTCGCGGCCGTAGCGGCCGTAGACGTACTGGATGACCTCCTCGCGCCGCTCGTGCTCGAAGTCGACGTCGATGTCGGGCGGCTCGCCCCGCTCGGCCGACAGGAAGCGCTCGAAGAGCAGCCCCATGCGCACCGGGTCGATGGAGGTGATCCCGAGCGCGAAGCAGATGGCCGAGTTGGCCGCGCTGCCCCGCCCCTGGCAGAGGATGCCCCGCCCGCGGGCGAAGTGGACCACGTCCCAGACGGTGAGGAAGTAGCTCGCGTAGCCGAGTTGCTCGACGAGCGCCAGCTCCCGGGCCAGCTGCCGCTCCACGTCGGCCGGCGGCGGGCCGCCGTAGCGCCAGCGGGCCCCGTCGTGGACCAGGTTGCGGAGCAGCTCCATGCCCCCGATGGACGCGGTGCCGACCGGGGCCAGCACCGGCGGCAGCGGGTGCTCGCCGCGGATCTCCTCGATCCGGAAGGCGCAGGACGCCGCGATCTCCGCGGCGGTCTCGAGCCCCTCCGGGAAGTCGGGCCACAGCCGCGCCATCTCGGCCGGCCCCTTCAGCGTGCGCTCGGCATTGGGGAAGAGGCGCCGTCCCACCCGCTCGACGCTCGTCCCCAGCCGGATGCAGGTGAGCACGTCCTGCAGGGCCTGGCGCCGCCGGTCGTGGGTGTGGACGTCGTTCACCACCGCCACCCGGATCCCGAGCCGCCGGCCCAGGGCGCGCACCGCGGCGACGTGCCTCTCCTCGCCGGCCACGCGGTGACGGGAGACGGTGAGCGCGAGGCGCGGGCCGAAGGCCTCCCGCAGCCGGGAGGCCACACCGGCGTCGGTCCCGCCGTGGAGCGCCACCAGGCCGCCGGCCCGGCCGGCCACCGCCGCGAAGGGGATGCGCGGCCCGGGCGGCCGGATTACCCTGCCCTCCGGCGCCTCCCCCTCCGGGAGCGGCGCGCCGGCGTGGGCCTCGGAGAGGATCCGGCAGAGGTGGGCGTAGCCCTCGCGGTCGGCCGCGAGCAGCGTGAGCCCGACCGGGCCGGGTCCGAGGCCGTCGCAGGGGACCTCGGCGCCCACGACGAGCGGGATCCCGCGCTTCCGCGCCCGGGCGTGGGCCCGGACCACGCCGTAGAGCCCGCCCCGGTCGGCGAGCGCCAGCGCCTCGAGCCCCAGGTCGGCGGCGCGATCGACGAGATCCTCGGGGTGGCTCGCCCCCTCGAGGAAGGAGAAGCTGGAGCGGCAGCGCAGCTCGGCGTAGCGGGGGGGCACGCGCACGCTCAGTCGAAGAGCCCGTGGAGCCAGAGCCGGCCGTCCCGGCCGTCGCGGTAGACCCAGGCCTCGCCGATGCCGTCGAGCCGGACCCGCCAGTAGTCGCGATCGAACGGGTCGTTCCACCACTCGCCGGCGAGCCGCTCCGGACCGGACAGGGCGAGCACCTCGCGGACGGATCCGTCCACCCGGAGCGCGGTGAGCCGCCCGCCCTCCCCCAGCGCAACCACGGGCCGGGGGGGATCGAGGAGGCGCGTGGGACGGGCGGGAGCGGTGGGGGGGTCGCACCCGGGCGCGTCCCGGGACGACGCGGTGCCGGAGGGTGCGGCGCGGGGCGGCGTGGCCCGGAACGGGGCCGTGCGATAGGCCGCCTCGGGGCGGTGCCGGTCGGCCGCCTCCGCGGCGAGCAGGGCCTGCTCCCCCAGCCGCGCGACCAGCCGCGCGAGGGCGACGTCGAGGGCGCGCGCCACCTCGGGCCGGTCG
>JBBIOL010000202.1:0-3479 GCA_037443385.1 Anaeromyxobacteraceae bacterium | reverse complement strand
CCGGGGACCGTCGCCGGGCCCGGCGTCGTGGCGGGCCGGAAGCGGGCGTCGGACGGCGCGCCGTCGGCGCGGGCCAGCGAGAGGGCCAGGTTGGCCCGACCCCCGCCCCGCGTCACCTTCACGAGGAGTCGATGGGTCCCGGCCGGCAGCTCGACCGGCACGAGCTGGACCGCCGACGGCCATCCGGCCCAGGAGCGGCGCTCGGCGACCGGCCGGCCGTCCAACCAGGCGCGCATCGAGGCGGTGCTCCCCACCGCGAGCAGGTACCGCCCGCCGCGCGCGAGCGTCACGTCGGCCGCCAGGTACCAGACGTCGCCGGGGACCGACTCCCCGTCGAGGGAAAGCGCGCCGTCGGGCGCGGGGAGCGGCCGGGCCCCCTCCGGCGGCCACGCGCCCGCCTCGGGCGGGAACGGCCGCTCGAGGTCGAGGGCGTGGAA
Source organism: Anaeromyxobacteraceae bacterium (assembly GCA_037443385.1). Taxonomy (GTDB): domain Bacteria; phylum Myxococcota; class Myxococcia; order Myxococcales; family Anaeromyxobacteraceae; genus CAIOAK01. Next base: position 3,042 of record JBBIOL010000202.1, on the reverse strand, counting down.
GGCGCCCATGGGGCCGGCGAGCGTCCACCCGTCGGCCACGCCGTTCTCTCCCCGCAGCCGCGCGGCGTCGGCGAAGGAGCCGCGCATCTCGGCGATGGCGGCCCGGACCACGCGCGCCCGGTAGGCAGCGGCGCCGGGGAGCGCGCCGGCCGCCGCGGCCCCGGAGAGCGCCGCCTCGACGCGGTCGGCGGTGGCCGGGGAGGCGAGCGAGAGCTCCCCGAGCCTGCGCAGCGCGGGCAGGGCCAGGACGTGCCCGGGCGCCGCGGCCACCAGCGCGAGGAGCGCGGTCGTCTCCCCCTCCTCGTCGAGCGCCCGCTCGGCCAGCATGGCCTGGCCGAGGCGGGGCCACGGATCGGCGGGGGTCCGGGACGCGTCCGCGTCGAAGAGGACGGCCGCGGCCTCGGCGTCCCCGCGCCCCACCCAGTCGTCGAAGCCGGACGGGCCGCGGCCCGGGACGGCGCGGGCCGGGTGGGCGGCGAGCGCGACCGCCAGGAGGGCCGCGGCACGCAGGGCGTGCTGGCTCACGGCGAGCCTCCTCTTCCCGTCGAGAGGCGCACCGTGCGCAGGAGCGCCCGGTCCAGCCCGGCGAGGAAGTCGCGGAAGGCCGGGTAGTCGGCGGCGGCGATGCGCCGGGAGGTGGTCCGGAGCAGCGACTCGGCGACGAGGACCCGCCCCTCCATGCGCAAGGAGACCGACCAGGAGCCGAAGGGCCCCTCGCGCCGCTCGGCCGGGGGGAGCTGCGCCGGCGAGAGGCCAGTGGGCAGCTCCCACCGCGTCGTGAAGCGGCTCTCGAACGGGCTCGTGAGCAGGAGGTCGTGCCGGCGCGTGGAGAGCGGGGCCCAGCTCTCCATCCAGCTCTGCCCCTGTCCGAAGGGGGGCAGCGCGAGCCCCCCGTTCTCCGGCCGCGCCAGCCGCGGCACCGCGATGCGGAAGCGGACCGTGACGTCGTCCTCCAGGAGGGAGAGGTCGCTCGTCTCCACCGACTCCACGCGCAGCCCGGGGAAGGTCCGCGCGAGGCCCCGCTCGAGCGCCGCCCGCCGCCCGATCTCGGAGCGATAGCCGCGCCGGAACTCGGGCGCCTGCACGCCGGAGACGGTGGTGGTGCCGTCGGCGACGGCGGAGCCGTCGGCGGAGAGGACGCCCTGCACCACGGTCGCCGTCCGGTCGTCGCCCGGCACCGCCTCCGGGATGGTCCGGAAGGTGGGCGGGGCGCCCGGGTTCACCACCAGCACGGTGGCGCCGCGGTCCTCGGCGGGCAGCTCCCGCGACCCGGAGCCGGTGGCCGTGCCGTCGAGCCAGAGGTCCAGCTCCGGCACGTAGAGGATGGCGTGGTTGAAGACCGCGAGCGAGGCGGGCGCCGGAGGGAGGTTGCCGAGCCGCCGCATGCGCAGGAGCACGATCCGCGAGTCGATCCCGGCCGCCTCGAGCAGGGCGTGCATGAGGCTCGCCTTGTCCTTGCAGTCGCCGAAGCGCCGGGTGAGCACCTGCTCCACCTGGTAGGGCTTGAAGCCGTGGATTCCGAACTCCAGGCCGACGTAGCGGGTGGAGGTCACCACCTCGTCGTACACCGCCTTCACGATCTCGCGGCGCAGCGCGGCCTCGGAGAGCCCGGCGCTGCCGGGACGGGCGCGGACCGCGGCCACGATCCGCGCCGCCTCGGCGCGCACGCCGGGGCCGGGGCGGAGCTGCTCCCGCACGAGCCCCTCGTAGAAGCGGGCCACCTCGTCCCAGGTGGCGTAGGTGGAGACGTGGACCGACGGCGTGGACTCGGCCGCCCCGGGCATGCCCGGCTCGGCCACCTGCCGCTCGACGTCGGTGGCGGTCCAGCGGTGCTCGCGCACGCCGCCGGGGAGCTCCCGCACCGCGTGCACGACCCGGGGCAGGCGCGGGTCGCTCGCGTGGATGGTGCGGCTCGCCGGCGCGAGCAGGACGTAGTCCATGCGCTCCTTGCGGACCGGGTCCACGAAGGGCACCACCTCGCCGAAGTAGTCGGAGAGGAGGTTCTCGCCCGCCACGTCGTCCACCCGCCAGGCGAGCTCGACCACGTCGCCGGCGGCGAGCGAGGGGAGCACCACCTGGCGCACGCGGGTGTCGTAGTAGAGCCGGTACCACGGCTCGCTCGTGCTCCGGTCGCCCTCCTGGTGGGTCTCCACCGCCGAGCCGTCGGGCTTCCACACCCGGGCTCGCTCGACCCGCACGTCCTGGCGCCCGGGCACGTAGCCGATGGGGTGCGCGCGCAGGGCCTCGGCGCCGCGCGGGGTGAAGGCCCGGGCGATCACCTGGAGGTAGGTGGACGAGAGCCCGGACGGGTGGACCTTCGTGACCTTGGTCTCGGAGAGGATGACGAGATCCTCGTCGTCGCGCCGGTCCGGGGGCTTGCGGGCCAGCGCGGCGGCGTCCACCAGGTAGGGCGTCTCGTAGCGCTCCCGCTCGGGCTCGAGCTGGCGGGACAGGTCCTTCAGCTGGGTGCTCTGGGGCCGGAGCTCGAGGGCGAGCTGGATCGCGGCCAGCGCCTCGGCCCGGCGCCCGTCGCGGAGCAGCTGCCGCCCGAGCCGCTCGTGGATCTCGGACTCGTCGGGGGAGAGGCGCGCCGCGGCCACCCAGTCGGCCTCGGCGGCCTCGCCCCGGCCGTTGGCGGCGAGGAGCTCGGCACGCCGGACCCGCAGGAACGGGTCGCCGGGGAAGAGCCGGATCGCCTCGTCGAGCGCGGCGAAGGCGAGGTCGAGCTCGCCCCGCCGGAGGTGGAGCGAGACGAGCGCCGCCCGGGCCGGCGCGTCGTCGTCGCGGAGCGCGAGCAGCCTCCGGTAGCCGGCCACGGCCTCCTCGATCCGGTCGAGCTGCCGGGCGGTGCGCGCACCCAGCTCGACCGCGCCCGGCTGGCGCGGGAAGGCGGCGGCGAGCGCGAGGAGCTCCACCTGGCCGCGCGCCGGGAAGCCGGCCTGCTCCCAGGCCTGGGCGCGGGTGGCGCGCGCCCCGGCCCAGCCAGGCCGCTCGGCGCAGAGGGGATCGAGCTGGCGCACCGCCTCGTGGGCCGGGCCACGC
>JBBIOL010000201.1:0-3532 GCA_037443385.1 Anaeromyxobacteraceae bacterium | reverse complement strand
GGGCGTCAGCCGGTACCTCCTGAAGCACGGCGAGTACGACCCGTTCGTCGCCGAGCTGGCGCGCGGCTGGATCGGGGCGGAGGGGAACGTCGTCGACGTCGGCGCGAACATCGGCTACCACGCCCTCCTCGCCGCGACGGCGGGCCCCGGGACCGGCGCGAGCCGCGCCGGGACGCCGGTCCGCGCGAGCCGGCCGCCCCGACCCTCCCCCCGGGAGAGCCGCCGCCGCCGCCCCCGGAGGCGCCCATCGCCGACGAGGGCTCCTTCGCCGACATGTACGCCGACGCCGCACGGACCGCCGCCCCCCGCCGCCGCTTCCAGCCCGGCGAGAAGGTGGCCGGCAAGATCCTGCAGATCGGCCAGGACGTGGCCTTCCTGGAGCTCGGCTCCGGCCACGCCGACGGCATGATCGAGGTCGTCGAGCTCCAGGACGACGCCGGCAACCTCGAGTTCAAGGCCGGCGACATCATCGACGGCGTGGTCGTGAAGGGTGGCGATCGCGGCGTGATGCTCTCGCGCGGGAAGGCCCGGGTGCACGCCGATCGTCGCGCGGTGATGGACGCGGCGACGACCGGGCTCCCGGTCGAGGGCGTGGTCACCGGCGCCAACAAGGGCGGCATCGAGGTGGACGTGATGGGGCAGCGGGCCTTCTGCCCCATGTCCCAGATCGACGTCCGCTTCGTCGGCGACCCCGCCACGCTGGTCGGGCAGCGTTTCCGCTTCCGCGTCCAGAAGGCCGACGAGCGGGACATCGTGCTCTCCCGCCGGGCGCTCCTCGAGGAGGAGCGCGCCGAGCAGGCCCGCCGGACCCGTGAGCGGCTCGAGCCGGGCGCCGCCTTCGAGGGCACGGTCACGAGCGTCCAGGACTACGGCGCGTTCGTGGACATCGGCGGGATCGAGGGGCTGGTCCACGTCTCCGAGCTGGCCTGGGATCGGGTCTCCCGCCCGGGGGACCTGCTCAAGTCGGGCGACAAGGTCTCGGTGCAGGTCCTCAAGGTCGAGGAGGACGCCCGCAAGGGCACCCGCGTCTCGCTCAGCGTGAAGGCGCTCGTGCCCCGTCCCGAGCCGGTGGCGGCCCCTCCGCGGCCGGTGAACGCCCCGCCGCCTCCCCCGCGGGTGGGCGACGTGGTGAAGGGCACCGTCGACCGCGTCGAGCCCTACGGGGTCTTCGTCCGCTTCGCCGGCGGCCGCGGCCTCGTGCCGGCCGCCGAGACGGGAACGCCGCGCGGCCAGGACCTCCGCAAGGCCTTCCCGGCCGGCGCCGAGCTCACCGTCCTCGTCACCGAGATCGACGACCGCGGGCGCATCCGCCTCTCGCGCACCCAGGCCGAGGCCGCCGACGAGCGGCGCGAGGCCAGCGAGTACATGGCGCGCGCGCCGCGGGCGAGCGGCAAGGGCTTCGGGACGCTCGGCGACCTGCTCCGGGACAAGCTGAAGGGCTGATCGGCGGGCCCGCCCGGCCGCCCGCCCGACCCCTTCATCCGGGAGGGCCCCCTGTGCTATCAAAGGGGGCTCTCTCGAGCCCATTTCCCCTTCCATCCCAAGGGAGTCCCGAGCATGTCCTCGACCGTCGCGCCCACGAAGAACCCCCACCTGCTGGCCTGGGTGGAGGAGATGGCCAAGCTCACCCAGCCGGACCGGATCCTCTGGCTCGACGGCTCGGAGCGCGAGCGCCAGGAGCTCATCGCCCAGGCGGTCGTGGACAAGGTGCTCATCCCGCTCGACCAGAAGAAGTGGCCGGGCTGCTACTACCACCACTCCAACAAGAACGACGTGGCCCGCGTCGAGCACCTGACCATCATCTGCACCCCCACCAAGGAGGAGGCCGGCCCGACCAACACCTGGGTGGCCCCCGACGAGATGTACGCGAAGATGCGCACCATCTACCAGGGGTGCATGAAGGGCCGGACCATGTACGTCACGCCGTACGTGATGGGCCCCGCCGACTCCCCCTTCGCCAAGGTGGGCATCGAGCTCACCGACTCGGTGTACGTGGCGCTCAACATGGGCGCCATGACCCGCATGGGCAAGGTCGCGCTCGACCGGCTCGGCGACAAGAACGACTTCAACAAGGGGCTCCACGCGGTCGCCGAGTGCGACCCGGAGAAGCGCTTCATCACCCACTTCCCCCAGGACAACGCCATCTGGTCGGTGGGATCGGGCTACGGCGGCAACGCGCTGCTCGGCAAGAAGTGCCTGGCGCTCCGCATCGGGTCGTACCTGGCCAAGAAGGAGGGCTGGCTCGCCGAGCACATGCTCATCCTCGAGGCCGAGAGCCCGCAGGGCGAGGTCAGCTACGTGGCGGCCGCGTTCCCCTCGGCCTGCGGCAAGACCAACTTCGCCATGCTCATCCCGCCCAAGGCCTTCGACGGGTGGAAGATCCGCACGGTGGGCGACGACATCGCCTGGATGCGGGTCGGGCCCGACGGCCGGCTCTGGGCGGTGAACCCCGAGGCCGGGTACTTCGGCGTCGTGCCGGGCACGAACAACAAGACCAACCCCAACGCCATGGCGAGCATCACCAAGGACACGTTCTTCACCAACGTGGCCCGCACCGCCGACGGCGACGTGTGGTGGGAGGGGCACGACGCACCGCCGCCCGACGTGCTCATCGACTGGAAGGGCGACACCTGGCGCAAGGGCAGCACCGAGAAGGCCGCCCATCCGAACAGCCGGTTCACGGCCCCCATGTCGAACAACCCGGCGCTCTCCCGGTTCGCGTCCGACCCCAAGGGCGTGCCCATCAGCGCCATCATCTTCGGCGGCCGCCGCGCCAACACCGTCCCGCTCGTGCTCCAGTCCTTCAACTGGACCCACGGCGTCTACCTGGGCGCCACCATGGGCTCCGAGACCACCGCCGCCGCCACCAGCGCGGTGGGCGTGGTCCGCCGCGACCCCATGGCCATGCTGCCCTTCATGGGCTACGACGCCGGCAGCTACCTGCAGCACTGGCTCGACATGCAGGACCGCATCCCCAACCCGCCCAAGATCTTCATGGTGAACTGGTTCCGCAAGGACGCCGCGGGTAAGTTCGTCTGGCCGGGCTACGGCGACAACATGCGCGTGCTCAAGTGGATCCTCGACCGCGCGCACGGCCGCACCAACGCGCAGGAGACGGTGCTCGGCTGGGTGCCGGTCGCGGGCGACCTCGACATGACCGGCCTCGAGCTTCCCAAGGACGTGGTCGACCAGGCCACCCGCATCGACCTCGGCGAGTGGCAGCACGAGCTCGAGGACGTGAGGGAGTGGTTCGAGAAGCTCGGCAAGACCTTGCCCGTCCAGCTGGAGCTGGAGCGCCAGCTCCTGCTCGCCTCGGTGAAGACCGCCCGGGCGGTCGCGGCGCGGGGCAAGTAGAACCCGGGGCGTGTGCACCCTCGCACTCGCCTTCCACGCCGACCGGCGCTGGCCGCTCGTCGTCGCCGCCAACCGCGACGAGCGGCTCGCCCGGCCCTCCGAGGACTGGGCGCTGCGCAGCCCCCCGGGCGCGCGGCGCCCCGCCGCGCCCCGCGACGCGGTGGCCGGCGGCACCTGG
>JBBIOL010000200.1:0-3579 GCA_037443385.1 Anaeromyxobacteraceae bacterium | reverse complement strand
GGAACTGGTTCGGGCTCCCGGAGGCGGCCATCCGGCTTCTGGAAGCCGACCGGGCTGCGCTCAAGCTCGACCGGTTCGAGTACCTGCTCCACCTCGTCTACATGCGTAGCCTGGAGGTCCGGGAGAAGGGGCCGGGGTTCGACGCCCCCCGGGGCCGGGGCAAGGACCGGTAGGGCCAGGACGACGCCATGGCGCTCGCCAGGGGAGCCATCCTGACCGACCGGGACCGGGTGCTCCTCACCTTCGTGGGAGTGGCCCGGTACGTCTCCGCCGACCAGGTCCACCGGCTGTTCTTCGAGGGGAGCAGCAAGAAGCAGACGTACCGCCGGCTCTCGAAGCTCTGCGAGCCCGGCGCGAAGCCGGGGGAGGGGCCATGCCTCCGGAGGCTGGAGTACCGTCGCCGGGAGGGAACCGCGGTGCCGGTCTGGGCCCTCGCGCCCTGGGGACGGGTGGTCGCGAGCAAGGCATACCCGTTTCTCCGGCCGCCCGCGTCGAGCGACATCGGCCACCGGTTCCTCGAACACACCCTTCTCCTGAACGAGGTCCTGACCGGGCTCGTCGTCCGGCTGAGGAGGTCCCCCGAGGTGCCGTTCTCGGACCTGCCATTCGAGTGGCTCTCCGAGGACGACGAGACGCTGCAATTCGAGTGGAGCGGGTACGGGCGAGAGCCCAAGGGGAAGTCGGTGCTGAAGCCGGACGCGATCGTGGAGGGGAACCTCTTCCGTCGTCGGCTCTTCCTGGAGGCGGAGACGGGGTCCCAGAGCATCGCGACGTCCCACCCGGACCGGGGCGGCTCGATCGTCGCCAAGGTCCGCCGCTACATGCGCTTCGTGAACGGCTGCATTCCCGGAGAGCGCCGCACCTTCTACGACGTCGCGTTCGAGGATTCGCTCGCGGCGCGGCTCGTCTTCCTCGTCCACTCCGCGGAGCGCAAGGAGCGGGTGGCGAAGGTGGTCGGCGAAGCCTTCAAGATCGGCGAGCGGGACCCGCTCAAGGTGATGGCGCTCACCTTCGATGAGGCGCCGGATGTGCTGGCGTCGTACCTGGTCCGCGGCATCCTGTACCCGTCGAGCGGGCCCGAGAGGCCGCGATTCGTCGCCGTCGATCCCGTGCGGGCGGCGGGGATCGGCCGGAGCATGGATGAGGTGGAGTCAGCGCTCCGAACGCTGGGGCCAGCGACACCGGCCGCATCACTCGCGACGCTGCGGCGGTTCATCGACGAGGAGGTCTGCGGGAAGCCCGCGGCCGGCGGCCCGCGGCCCGGGCCGGTGGAGGACGCGTGGCGAGCCACCCGGTAGTCCAGGGTTCGTTCTCCTGGGACGGGACGTCGCGCCAGGCGCCCAAGCTCGCCAGGCTGCCCCGACCGCCCGCAGGCCCCCGCTGGCTCACCGCCGACGAGGCGGCCGTGCACCTCGGGCTTCCCAGCAGGAAGGCCCTCTACGCCGCCGTCGAGCGCGGCCAGGTCCCGGCCCACCGGCTGGGGCGCCGCCGCCTACGGTTTAGACAGGACGAGCTCGATTCCCTCCTCGGGCGTCTCCCCGAGTCCACGGGTGTCCGCTAGGATCCCCACCCGGAAGGCGTGCCCCGTCGCGAGAAAGGACTCGCGATGGTGAAGCTCAGGCCCTACGTGGTGGCCGTGAACCACGTCCCGGGGTGCCCGCGACAGGAGAGCGGGCAGGGCGGCCGGAAACAAGGCCGCCGGCGTTGTGCCCCCGGCTGTGAACGCGTGACCAAGGGGTGGGAAGTGGACCTCGCACTGCGACTTCCGGACGGAACTCGGGTCCGTGAACGGGTGAAGGCTCCCGTCACGGCCAGGAGCGCCGCCCTCCGGTGGGCGCAGGACCGCGAGGCCGTCATCCTGGCCCAGAGAGGGAGGCAACCGAGGAAGACCGAGATCAAGAAGGCCCCCACGCTGACGTCCTTCAAGCCCAGGTTCATCGAGGGTCACGTGAAGGCGAACCGCCTCAAGCCGTCGACGGCGAAGACCTACGAGATGATCTTTCGGGTCCACCTCGAGCCGGCCCTCGGGGCGCTCCCCATCGACGCGATCTCCGACGAGCTCGTGCAGAGGCTGAAGGGCGACCTCGTGGAGAGCGAGCGGAACAGCAAGACCATCAACAACGTGCTCACCGCCCTCTCGGTCACGCTGAAGCGCGCGGCGGACTGGAAGGTGATCGACGCGATGCCCTGCCGGATCAAGCTCCTCAGGTACCAGCGGACCGAAGTCTCGTTCTACGACTTCGCCGACTACGAGAGGCTCCTGCAAGGCGCCGCAGCCATCGATGCCCGCATCGAGCTGCTCGCGCTGCTCGGAGGCGACGCCGGCCTGCGCCGTGGCGAGGCCATCGCCGTCGAGTGGAGCGATGTCGACCTCAGGAGGAGCGTGCTGCACGTTCAGAGAAGCGAATGGGACGGCCACGTGACCTCGCCCAAGGGCGGACGGTCACGGCGGGTGCCGCTGACGGTCCGCCTGGCTGCCGCCCTCAAGGCCCACCGGCACCTCCGGGGCTCCCGCGTCCTCTGCCACGAGAACGGAGAGGGCATCGGCAGGCAGGCCGTGCACGAGTGGATGGAGAAGGCCCAGCGAAGGGCCGGACTCGCGGTGACGGGCGCGTACCACATCCTCCGCCACACCTTCTGCTCGCACCTCGCGATGCAGGGGGCGACGGCGAAGGCCATCCAGGAACTCGCGGGCCACCAGGACCTGGGGACGACGCAGCGGTACATCCACCTCACGCCGGCACACAAGGACGCCGCCATCCGGCTCCTCGACCGGCGCCCGACCCTCGAATCCGTTGGAGACGGTTTGGAGACGGGATCCGGAGCAGAAGCGAAGTCGAACGAAGTTCCGTAGTTAGTTGGTGAGGCGCCCGGGAATCGAACCCGGAACCACTGGCTTAAAAGGCCATTGCTCTGCCTGGTTGAGCTAGCGCCCCGTCCCGGTCCCGCCGTTTCCTACCATACGCGGTCTCCGAGGAGGGAGCCCGCGACCGTCACGGGCCCCGCGGCGCCGGGCGGCCGCCGCCTCCACGCCGGACCGGGTCGGCGTCGATCTCGGCGAGGAGGGCCCGTGCCTCTGCGTGGCCCGGATCGCGCGCGAGCAGCGCCCGGAGGGTCGCGCGGGAGCCGGCCCGATCCCCCGCCTTCCACTGGTAGTACGCATGGGTCCAGGCGGCGCGCGGGTCGTCGGGTGCCAGCGACGCCGCCCGGCCGGCCAGCGACGCCGCCTCCGCCGGGCTCCGCTCCCCCACCAGCACCGCGAGGTTGAGCGCGGCGGCGCCGAACCGCGGGTCGGCGCGCAGGGCGGCCCGGAGCGCCTGCTCGGCGCCGGCGCGGTCGCCGCGCTCGGCCAGCAGCAGCCCCAGGTCGAAGGCCACCGGCGCGCTGCCCGGCGCCTGGGCGTGGGCGCGGCGCGGGCGCGAGGCGGCCCTGCGCTACGACCTGGTCATGCGGAACGCCCTCGGCTACTACACGGCCGACCGCAAGGCCGTCTCCGAGACGGAGCGCGATCGCGCCTCGTCCATCAAGGCCGAGGTCGCCGTCAAGGACGACTACGAGGCGGCGCTTGCGCTGTACGAG
>JBBIOL010000199.1:0-3579 GCA_037443385.1 Anaeromyxobacteraceae bacterium | reverse complement strand
CGCGAGCAGCGCCACCTTCACGCCCTCGTCGGGCTCGCGCCCCACCGCGGCGGCCACGAGCGGCGCCGCGGCGCGGGAGCCCATGGCCCGCAGCGCGTCGGCGGCGCGGCGGCGCGCGTGCCGGTCGGGCGAGGCCAGGTCCTCCATGGAGGACTCGTAGAGCGATCGCTCGGCCCGGCTGGCCAGCGTTCCCTTCATGCGCGCGGCGTCGTCCGCGTGGAGGCCGATGCGCCCGTCGGCCTCGAAGCGGGCGGCGATCTCCTCGACGTGCGCCGCGCCGGCGGGGGCCGCCGGGGCGGGCTCCTGGACCAGGTCCACCCGCAGGCCCGCCGACTCGGCCGCGAGCTTCCAGGGCCGGAGCCGCTCGATCTCGGCGCGCAGCTCGGCGATGAAGCCGGCCAGGTCGGCCTCCTCGCCGGCCGCCCGTCCCTCGCCGGGGGCGCCGGCGATGCGGGCCTGGTCGATGAGGCCGGAGAGGAAGCGTTCCCGCTCGCCCTCGAGGAGCCGGACGCGCTCGGCGAGCTCTCCCTCGCGGCGGCTGGCCGTCTCGAGCGCGGCGCGGACCCGCGAAAGCTCGACGGTCGCGGCGGCCTCGCGCTCCCGCGCTCCGGCGGCGGATTCCTTCTCGCGGGAGGCCACGTCGCGCGCCGCCGACAGCTCGCTCTCCAGCTGCGAGAGCCGGCACTCGAAGTACACGATCTTCTCGAGCGCTCCGCGGAGCAGCGCTTCCGGATTCCCGCTCAACCCGCCTCCACCGACCCGTCGGAACCCATAGGGATCCCGAGACCTTGCACGGGCCGAGTGTAGGGAACCGATATCGAAAAGGCAAACCCCAACGGCGGGAGGGACGGGCCGCGTCCCGGCCGGGTCGCTACCGCACCGCCTCGAGGCCGTGGCCCGCGGGGCCGCGCTCGGTCCGGTAGAGCAGCCAGGAGAAGAGGAGGCCGAGGAATCCCAGCGCGGTGAAGATCCACATGCCGGGCCGGTAGCCGGCGGGGTTCGCGGCGCTGGCGTGCCCGGCGTCGTTCGCCGCGCCCACGAGCCAGTTCATGCCGGCGAGCCCCACCTGCTGCACGAGCGTCATGAGCGCGTAGGCCGTGCCCAGCCGCCGTTCCGGGACGAGGTACGCCACCGACGGCCACATCACCGCCGGGATGAGCGAGAAGGCCACGCCCATGAAGGCGATGACGAGCCAGAGCGGGATCCCGGTGTAGGCCATGAGCAGGTAGACCGGGATGAGCGTGGCCGACCCCACCGCCATGAGCAGCGCCCGGTGGCCGATCCGGTCGGCGAGCAGGCCGAAGATCGGGGTGGCGATCATGGCGGCGAGCGGCAGCACGCTGTTGAGCGCGCCGGCCGCCTCCCGGCTCACCCCGCGCGCGTCCATGAAGAACTTGATGGCGAAGGAGCGGAAGGGGAAGATCGCCGAGTAGAAGGCGAGGCACAGCGCCACCACGTACCAGTACGACTTCCCGAAGGTGAAGAGGTCGCGCAGCACGAGCCGGTCGGTGCCGCCGGCCTGGCCGAGCGCGTAGCGGCGCGCGGTGCGGTTCTCGAGCCACAGGTAGAGCACGCCGGCCACGATGCAGGTGGCGCCCAGCACCGCGCCCACCCGCAGCGGCCCCTGCCAGGTGGCGTAGAAGGGCCTCGCCCAGGTGGGCGAGTTGTCGGCCGCCACCGACCCGAGCCGGGCGATGGTGAGGTTGAGCCCGAAGGCGAAGGACAGCTCCTTGCCCTTGAACCACTTGGCGATGGCGGTGGTGACCGCCACGATGAGCGGCTCCGCCCCCACCCCGAGCAGGAAGCGTCCGGCCGCCTGGATCCGGAAGTCGGAGGTGAGGACCGGGACCACGCCGGCCACGGTGGTGACGGCCGCGAAGAGCAGGATGGATCGGGCCGTGCCGAAGCGGTCGATGATCACGCCGCCGGCGAGCAGGACCAGCACCGCCGCCCAGCTGTAGGTGGAGTAGAGGAGCCCGATCTGCTCGTCGGTGTAGCCGAGCTGGCTCGCGAGCAGGTCCGCGACCGGGGCGATGGTGTCGTAGACGTAGTAGTTGCCGAACATCGCCACGCTGAGCAGCACGAGCGCCGCCCAGCGGTCGAAGGGCGGCGGACGCGGACGCTCCGGCGCGCCCCCGGCGTCGTTCCCGGTCACGGTTCCCCTCCCCCCCGGGTCAGGCCCGGTCGAGGTTCTCCCGGCCGTTGACCGGGTTCCAGGGCAGGAGCTCCCACTGGGCCACGCCGCCCTTCACGTACGGATCCTGGTCGCGGATGGCGACGAGCTCGGCGTCGGGCGTGCCGTCGGGCAGCCGGAGCAGGAAGGCGCCGCCGAAGCGCGGCTCGAGGGGCCCGGAGGCCACCACCACCCCCTTCTCGCGGAGCGCGGTGGCGAAGGCGCGGTGGGCGTCCTGGTGCTTCAGGACCTCCTCGAGCGGCTTGCGGTAGCGGACGATGGCGAGGACGTACATGGCGTTTCCCTCGGGGTCACGGGAGAGCGCCGTCCTACCACGCCGCCGCGGGCCGCGTCACGCCGGGGGCCGCGGCTCGCGCAGCACCCGGACCCGACCGATGCGCCGACCGTCCGTTTCGCTGATGGTGAACGACCAGTCGCGCCAGCGCAGCCGGTCGCCGCGCGCCGGGATGGCCCCGGCCAGCGCGACGAGGAACCCGGCCACCGTCTCGTAGGGCCCCCGGGCCGGGATCCCGGCGCCGGTGACCTCGTTGAACTCGGCGACCGGCGCGTCGCCGCGGACCAGGAAGGAGCCGTCGGCGGCGGGCTCGACCGCGCCCCCCTCCTCGGCGTCCCACTCGTCCCGGATCTCGCCCACGATCTCCTCGAGCACGTCCTCGAGCGTGACCGCCCCCATCACGCCGCCGTACTCGTCCACCACGATCATCATGTGCTCGTGCTTGCGCTGCATGGAGCGGAGCAGCACCTGCACCGGCGTGGACCAGGGCACGAAGGTGGGGCGCCGGAGCAGGTCGCGCAGCACGATGAGCTCGGGGTTGGCGAGCAGCGGCACGAGGTCGCGGGCGTGGAGGATGCCCACCACCCGGTCCAGGCTCCCCTGGTAGATGGGCACGCGCGAGTGCCCCTCCTCGGCGAGGCGGACGATGATCTCCGGCACCGGGGTGTCCACGTCGAGGGCCATCACCTCGGTGCGCGGGACCATGATGTCGCGCGCCACCTTCTCGCGGAACTCGAGCACCCGGTGGATGAGCTCGCTCGTGCGATCGGCCGGGTCGAGCGAGCGGGCGTGCGCGGCGAGGGCGCGCTCCACCTCCTCGATCGGGGGGAGCGGGAGCGTGAAGCGGCCCGGCCCCCCGGCGAGCGGCGTGACCGCCAGGCCGGCGAGCCGCGCCACCGGGGCGAGCACCGCGGTGAGCATGCGCACCCAGGGTGCGAGCGCGAGCGCCACCTGCTCCGGGATGAGGATGTCGAGCGCCTCGGGGGTGGGGTGAGGAACCGGCTGAACGTCGTGGAGGAGGATGATCGCCCCGTCCTGCATGCCCGAGATGACGTTGCTCGCGCGTTGCTTGGCGTCGGTGTTGCATCCCGCCCAATCGAAGCCGAGCACG
>JBBIOL010000198.1:0-3619 GCA_037443385.1 Anaeromyxobacteraceae bacterium | reverse complement strand
GGACGAGGAGACCCACCGCGACCACGCCGGCCGGCACCGGCCAGGGGGCGCGGGCGAGCTCGCTCGCGACGCCGGAGATCCAGGCCTCTGCGCCGCGGAGCGCCGGTTCCACCCCGTCCGTCATCGCATCCGGAGGCCGGCCGCGGCGACGACGGCGAGGAACACCAGGCCCGCGACGAGCGCGAGCCTCGCGGACGGGTTCGGCCGCAGCCGCTCCAGGGCGCGCAGGCCGGCGTCGTGCTCCGGCCCGTCCGGTTCGCCGGCCAGCCGGCTGGCCTCGACGCGCGCCGTGCGCCAGTCACCCGCCACGAGCAACCCCTCGAGCCGCTCCTCGGCGGCGCCCTTCCGGTCCTTTCGAGCCACGGCGGAAATCTAGCAGAGGAGTGGTAGGTTTCCCACGCGACCATGCGCCGACGCACGTTCCTCCGGATGGCCGCCCTCGGGGCGGGGGCGGCCGCACTCCCCTCGCTCGCCCGCCCGATGGGAGACGCCTCGCGCGTGGCCATCGGGCAGGTCGAGCACGGCGGCCGCTGGAACCCCCGGCCGTCCGCGCTGCGCCGGCTATCGTGGGAGCTCGCGCAGCGCACCAGCATCGACTCCGCCGGCGACGGCGTCCCGGTTCGCCTCTCCGGCGACGCGGTCCACCTCCACCCGTTCCTCTACCTCGCCGGCGACGGCGCCCTGCCTCCCTTTCCCGAGGCCGAACTGGGCGTGCTGCGGCGCCACCTGCAGTACGGGGGCTTCCTCCTGGTGGACGCCGCCGACGGGTCGAGCGGTACCGGATTCGACGCCGCGGTCCGCCGCGAGCTGCAGCGCCTCCTGCCGGCCTCGCCGCTCTCCCGCATCCCCCGGGAGCACGTGCTCTACAAGAGCTTCTACCTGCTCGATCACCAGGGCGGCCGGGTGCTCACCCGCCCCTGGCTGGAGGGACAGGTGGTGAACGGGCGGCTCGCCGTCGTCTACTCCCAGAACGACCTGGGCGGCGCCTGGGCGCGCGGCCAGCTCGGGGACTGGGAGTACGACTGCACGCCCGGCGGCGAGGCCCAGCGCGAGACCGCCTTCCGCCTGGGGGTGAACCTGGCGATGTACGCGCTCTGCACCGACTACAAGGACGACGCCGTCCACCTGCCCTTCATCCTCCGGCGCCGGAGCTAGCCGCTGCCGCCCGTCCACGAATCCTGGCGCCTCGCCCTGCTCGCGCCCTGGCCCCGCTGGGTCCTGGGGCTCGCCGCGCTGGCCGCCCTGGCCTCGGTGCTGCTCGCCTGGCGCGGCCTCCGGGGCGAGACGGTCCGGGGACGGAGGGCGGTCCTGGTCGCGCTCCGCGTGATCGCGGCGCTGGCGGCGCTCTTCCTGGTCGCCGAGCCGGCGCTCCGCATCGTGCAGACGGCCCGCGTGCGCAACCGGCTGGCGGTGCTCGTGGACCGCTCCCGGTCGATGAACTTCCCCGTCGAGCCCGGGGGGGAGACGCGGGTGGAGGCCGCGGCCCGGTTCCTCGCCGGCGCCCGGCCCGGGCTCGACGCGCTCGCCGCCGACGCCACGCTGGAGGGGTGGGGCTTCGCCCGCGACGCCTGGCCCGCCGACCTCGGCGAGCTCGCCCGGCCCGAGACGGCCATCGGGGGGGCCACCGACGTGCTCGGGGCGCTCCGCGCGGCGGCAGGCGGCTCCGGGGCTCCGGGGCGCCGGCTCGCGGGCGTGCTGCTCGTCACCGACGGCGCCGACAACGGGGCGCTCGCCGCGGGGCTCGCCGGCGAGGCCCGCGCGGACCTGCTCGCCCTCGGCGTTCCGGTGAACGTGGTCGCGGTGGGGAACGACGCGCCGCGCGACCTGGCCGTCGAGCGGGTGGCGGTGGACGACTTCGCCTTCGTGCGCAGCACGCTCACGATCGAGGCCACGCTCCGCGCACGCGGCTTCGGCCGGGAGGACGTGAAGGTGCTCCTGAAGCGCGAGGGGCAGCCGGTGGCCCACGCCACGGTGAAGCTCGAGCCGGGCAAGGAGACCTACACCGTTCCCCTCTCCTTCGCGCCCGACACCACCGGGACCTTCGTCCTCACCGTCTCCACGCCGGTGCTGCCCGGCGAGGCGGTGGCCGAGAACAACTCCCGCGCCTTCGTCCTGCGCGTCATCCGCGACCGGGTGCGGGTGCTCCTCGTGGCCGGCCACCCGAGCTGGGACGAGCGCTTCCTGCGGGGCCTGCTCAAGCAGGACCCCAACGTGGACCTGGTCTCCTTCTTCATCCTGCGCACCGCCGGGGACAACCCCGGCCCCCAGGACCAGCTCTCGCTCATCCCGTTCCCGGTGGCGGAGATCTTCGGCGAGCAGCTGCGCACCTTCGACGCGGTCCTCTTCCTCGACTTCGCCTTCCAGCCGTACCGGGCGCTCGACATCGAGCGCTTCCTGCCCAACCTGCGCGACTACGTCCGGGGCGGCGGCGCCTTCGCCATGGTCGGCGGCGGCCAGTCGTTCTCCCAGGGCCATTACGCCGGGACCCCGGTCGCCGACGTGCTCGCGGTGGACCCGGCCGAGGGGCTGGGCATGACCGCCGACCCCTTCCGCCCGCGGCTCACCGCCGAGGGGCGCCGCCACCCGGTCACCTCGCTCGTCCCCGGCGAGGCCGCGAACGAGGCCGCCTGGGCCGCGCTCCCGGCGCTGCCGGGCCTCAACTTCACCGCGCCGCTCCCCGCCTCGGAGGGGGCGCGCGTCCTGCTCGAGGCTCCCACCCTGCTGTCCGGCGGGCGACCCGCGCCGGTGGTGGCCGTGCGCGAGGTGGGCAGCGGGCGCTCGCTCGCCGTCGCCACCGACGCCACCTGGTACTGGGGCTTCGTCGCGGCCGGCGACGGCCAGGGCGGGCGCGCCCACCAGCGCTTCTGGAACGCCGCGCTGCGCTGGCTGGTGCGCGACCCCTCGCTGACCCCGCTCCAGGTGCAGCCCGAGCGACCGGCGGTCGAGCCGGGGGAGCCGGTGGCGTTCTCGGTCGCGGTGCGGGGCCCCGACTACGGCCCGGCGCCGGGCACGCCGGTGACGGGCGAGCTGGTCGCCGAGGACGGGAAGGTCGTGGGCCGGGCGCAGGCCCGCGCGGGCGCCGACGGCACGGCCCGCCTCGAGTTCCCGCCCCCGCCGCCGGGCGCCTACAAGCTCCAGGCCTCGGCGGAGCTTCCCGGCGCGCCGGTGGAGCGCGGCGCCTCGGCGGTGGCGGTCCGCTCGAGCGGCGCGGAGGACTCCGATGCCGCCCCCCGGCCCGACCTGCTGCGACTGATCGCCGACGCCACCGGCGGCACCTTCACCCGCCTGCCGCGTTCCGGGTTGCCCGAGGTCCGGCTCCGGGATCCGGAGGTGGTCGAGGTCGGGCGCAAGCAGGACCGGCCGCTCTGGGATCGCTGGTGGTTCCTGGCCGTCCTGGCCGGCGCGCTCGGCGGGGAGTGGATCCTGCGCCGCCGCTTCGGCCACTGGTAGCCGCTGGCCGGCGCGCCGGGCGCGCGGCGCCGCTACGAGCCCAGGCCCGGAACCTGCCCCAGCGCGAGCACGGCCGTCCCCGCGGCGACGCCCCGGGCGCCGGCGCGAACGTCGATGCGGCCGAGCGGCATCGGGCCGGACGGTCGCGGGGCGCCCGGCAGGCGCAGCG
>JBBIOL010000197.1:0-3780 GCA_037443385.1 Anaeromyxobacteraceae bacterium | reverse complement strand
AGGCCATGGAGGCGGAGGTGTCGAGGACGAAGGCGGTGGCGGCCGGCCCGGCCGGCCCCTGCGCGGCGCGGGCCTCCGGCGTGCTGAGGCGGGGACGGGCGATGGCCAGCGCGGCGGCGGCGAGCAGCGCCGTCCGGGCCACGAAGAGCAGCACCCGGCGCAGCCTGAGGCGCCGCTCGGTCTCGCGCCGGGCCTGGAGCACGAAGTCGATGGCCGGGAAGGGCACCGGCTTCGGGCGCCGCCGGTAGAACAGGTGGATGAGGAGCGGCAGCGCCGCCGCCGCGAGCCCCCAGAGGTAGAGCGGGTTCAGGAAGGAGAGGCTCACGGGGCCCCCCCGCGCCGGCCCGGGGCGCTCACGCCGCGCTCCGCTCCCGCCGGGCCAGGAAGGGCACGAGCACGTCGTCGAGCGGCTGGTCGGTGCGGACCCGGACGTACTCGACGTCGCTCTCCGCGCAGGCGCGCCGGACCTCGTCGAGCCAGCGCCCGAGGAGCTCGAGGTAGCCCTTGCGCACGTCCCGCCCGCGCGCCTCCACGCCCCGGCCGTCCTCCATGGAGAGGAAGAGCGTCGGATCGTCGAAGGGGAAGTCGAGCTCGGCGGGGTCGAGCAGGTGGAAGACCGTCACCTCGTGCCGGCGGCGGCGCAGGTCGGCGACGAGCCGCAGGAGCCGCTCATCCCGGTCGAGCAGGTCGGAGAGGATCACCACCGCGGAGCGCCGCCGGGCCCGCTCGGCCAGGAAGCGGACCGCCGCCTCGACCCGGGTCTCGCCGCCGGCCTCCAGTGCCGAGAGCGTGTCGAGGATTGCGTTCACCTGCGAGGGCTCTGCGCGCGGCGCGAGCGAGGTGGTGACCTTGCCGGAGAAGACCGCCAGCCCGGCGGCGTCCTGCTGGCGGACGAGCAGGTGGGCGAGCGTGCCGGCCAGCGTGCAGGCGTACCCGAGCTTGGTGAGCCGGTCGGGTGCGCCGCGGTAGCCCATCGATCCGGAGGCGTCGACGAGGAGCCAGGCCCGCAGGTTGGTCTCCTGCTCGAAGCGCTTCACGTAGTACTTGTCGAACTTCCCGAAGGCCTTCCAGTCGACGTGGCGGAGCTCGTCGCCGGGCGCGTACTCCTTGTGCTCGCTGAACTCGACCGACTGGCCGTGGTGCGGGCTGCGGTGGAGGCCGGAGAGTACGCCCTCGGCGGTGGCGCGCACGCGCAGCCGCAGCGTGGCGAGCCGGGCCAGCACCGCCGGGTCGAGCAGCCGTCGCCCCTCGCCCGTCACTTCACCTTCTCGAGCAGGCGGTCGACGAGGTCGCGGGAGGTGACGCCGTCGCTCTCGGCCCGGAAGTTGGCGATGACGCGGTGGGCGAGCACCGGCCGGGCCAGCGCCCGCACGTCCTCCTCGGAGGCGGCCACGCGACCGTCGAGGACGGCGCGGCTCTTCGCGCCCAGCACCAGGTACTGGCTGGCGCGCGGGCCGGCGCCCCAGGCCACGTAGTCGCGCACGAAGTCGGGGGCGCCCGGCTCCTTCGGGCGCGTGGCCCGGACCAGGTCCACCGCGTAGCGGACCACGTGGTCGGCCGCGGGCACGCGCAGGACGAGGTCCTGGAGCTGCCGGATCCGCTCCGGGGAGAGCACGCGCCGGAGCACGGCCCGCCCGGACGAGGTGGTCGACCGCACGATCTCCACCTCCTCGGCCGCCGACGGGTAGTCGACGTCGACGTAGAACATGAAGCGGTCGAGCTGCGCCTCGGGGAGCGGGTAGGTCCCCTCCTGCTCGATGGGGTTCTGGGTGGCGAAGACCAGGAAGGGCAGGTCGAGCGGGTAGGTGCGCCCGCCGGCGGTGACCCGGTACTCCTGCATGGCCTGGAGCAGCGCCGCCTGGGTCTTCGGCGGGGTCCGGTTGACCTCGTCGGCGAGGAGCAGGTTCGCGAAGATGGGGCCGGGGACGAAGCGGAAGGCGCGCCGGCCGGTGGTGTGGTCCTCCTCGAGCACGTCGGTGCCGGTGATGTCCGACGGCATCAGGTCGGGGGTGAACTGGATCCGGTTGAAGGTGAGGTCGAGCGCCTCGGCCACGGTGGAGATGAGGAGCGTCTTGGCCAGGCCGGGCACGCCCACGAAGAGCGTGTGACCGCGGGCGAAGAGGGCCACGAGCAGGTGGTCCACCACCGATCGCTGCCCGACGATGCGCTTCTCGATCTCGCCGAGGAGCGTCCGGCGCGCCAGCGCGAGCTCGTCCACCGCGGCCAGGTCGGCCTCGCGGGGAGCGGCTTCCAGGATCTGTCGGTCGTCCATCGTCCCCTCTTCCTCTTCAGTGCGCCGGCCGGGCCGGGCCGGTCAGTATGGCCGCGAAGCGCTTCTCGCGCGAGGCGGTGGTGGCGTCGCCGAGCCCCTCGGCGGCGCGGGCCAGCCCGGCGTGGATGTCGGGATCGAACGGGTCGGTCCGGTTGGCGACGAGGAAGCTCTCGCGCGCCCCGGCCCAGTCCTGCCGGGAGAGCCGGACCTTGCCCATCTGCACGTGGAGGGTGGCCGCCTCCGGGTGGGCGCGCAGGGCCTCGGCGAGCACCCGCTCCGCGTCGGCGCCGTGGCCGGTCATGAGCGACGCCAGCGCGAACCGCCCGGCCAGCGTGGGCGACGCGGCGCCGCCCTTCCTCACCGCCCGCCCGTACTCGATCCGGGCCGGCTCCCATCGCCCGCGCTCCCGGAATATCTCGCCGAGCCGCGCGTGGCCCCGCGCCTTCTCGTCGGCGATCTCCGACCACTCCGAGTACGCGCCGCCCTCTCCCTGGAAGTGGAGCTTGCGCATCTCGCGCTCGCCGCCGGCCGGGAGCGGGCGGTCCACCATCCAGCGCCGCCACTCCTTTTCGAAGGTGGCGAAGGGCACGCCCAGCGCCGTGGCCACCGCCTCCTCGGCGTCGTCGCCGGCGGCGATCCGCTCGAGCACCCTCCGCACCGCCTCCGGGCCGCCCCGGCCGCGGATCGTCTCCACGGCCACCGCCACCTCGGCGAAGGCCAGGGCGGCCCGCTCCTGGCTGGGGAGCTTGGCCATGGACGGGTGCATCTCGGCGAAGGTGACGAGCTTGCCGGTGCGGGCGGCCTCGCGCAGCATGGCCGCCGACCAGGGCGAGAGGATCTCCCCGCCCGGACCGCGCCAGCGCGACTCGTACCAGCGGGCGATCCCCTCGTGCAGCCAGATGGGGGTCTGGTTGCGGGTGAGGCGGGTCACCACGTGGTGGACGTACTCGTGCGAGGCGGTGTCGAGCCAGTCGTACCCGTGGAGGAGCGCCTTCGGCGAGGTCAGCATCATCTTGTCGAACTTGCAGATGGCGATCGTGCCGGTGTTGCGGATCTCCTTCTCGCTGAGGGTGGAGAGGCGCGCCAGCTGGCGCACGTCCTCCACCACCTCGACCACCACCTTGCCGGGCGGGACCGCGCCGAGGTCCTGGAGCAGCGCCGCCCGCTGCGCCTCCAGCGCCTCGAGCAGGTAGGGGACGAGCACCTCCTCCTTGCCCCGGGGGTGGCTCACCACGAAGTGCTCGCTCTCGGCCCGCACGTGGCCGCGGGTGACGTCGCGGGCGGCCCGGGCCTGCGCCAGCCAGTCGCGCCCGCCCAGGGCCGGCGCCCGCTCGAGCAGCGCCACCGCCTCGTCGTAGCGCTGCTCGTGGAAGCGCAGCACGCCGACCGCCAGCGCGAGCGCCGGCTCGCCGGCCTCCGCATCGAGGGGGATCTCCGGATCGGGGCCGGCACCGTGCGGCGGGGAGAGAACCGCTGGGAGATCCCGGAGAAGGAGCCCCTGTCCCTCG
>JBBIOL010000196.1:0-3825 GCA_037443385.1 Anaeromyxobacteraceae bacterium | reverse complement strand
CAGGACGGCGCTCCCCGGTACGACCGGGAGCGGGACGGCAGCCTGCACTAGCGACGGGGCCGGGCGGGGCGCTCTGGCTTGCCGGCCTGCGCCGGAAGCGGCTCGAAGCGCGGCTTCTTCGGGTGGCGCCGGTAGAGCAGCAGGGTCCGCCCCAGGATCTGGGCCAGGGCCGCCCCCTCCACGCCGGCGAGCAGGGCCTCGGCGGTAGCGAACCGGTCCTCGGGGGTCTCGGTCCCGGCCTTCACCTTCACGAGCTCGTGGTCGAGCAGCGCGCCGTCGAGCTGTCGCAGGACCGCGTCGGTAACCCCCTCCTTGCCGACCTGGACCACCGGCGCGAGGTGGTGGCCGGCGGCGCGCAGCCGCCTGCGCAGCGGGGACGACGGCATGAGCGACCGCTTCTTGGGGCTCGTGGGGACGGGCACGTTCACCTCTTCAGGAAGCGCAGCTCGCGCTCCAGCTCGGGGTCCTTCACCTGCTCGAGCCCGCGCTTCCAGGCGCGCTCGGCCCCGGCGAGGTCGCCGGTGATCTTGGCCATGCGGCCGAGGAAGAGCCAGGCCGGGACGCACTTCGGGCTCTTCTGCAGCGCGGCCTCCACCGCCCGCTCCGAGGAGAGCCGCTGGGCCTTCCGCTGCGGCTCGGGGGCGATGATGAACTCGAGCCAGGCCTTCCAGGCGTGGTACTCGGGCTCCTCGGCGTAGAGGGCGATGGCCTCGTTGACCCGTGCGAGCGCCTCCGCGTAGGCCCGCCCGGCCACGAGCGGGGCCACCTTCTCGAACGCCTGCTCGGCCTGGTAGATGCGCCCGATGTCCACCTGCCCGGCGCCGCCCGAGCGGAGCTCCTCCAGGTAGGCCTGGCGACCGGCGTCGGTCTCGAGCGCGGCCCAGGCCGCCGCCACCCGGGCGAAGATGTCGGCGCGCAGGGCCCGGGCCTCGGGAGGCTCCCCGTCGCGGGCCGCGTCGGGGTGGTAGGTGCGGGCCAGCTGGAAGTAGGCGGCCTTGAGCCGGGAGGCGTCGGCGTCGCGCCCCACCCCGAGGACCTGGAAGTGATCGGCGCCCTCGAGCTTCTTCGCGGCCGCCTGGAGCGCCTCCAGGGTGAGACCGGCGGGCTTCGCCGGGGCCGAGGCGGCGCGAGGGGCCGGCTGCGGACGGGCGGCGGCCGGAGGCGGGTGCGCCGTAGGAGGCGGGTGTGCCGGGGCGGGATGCGCCGCCGGAGCAGGGCGGGCGGCTGGTGGAGGCGCCGGTGGAGGCGCCGGAGGGGGCGCGGGCGACACGGGCGCCGCGGGAGGAGGTGCCGCGCGCGGGGGCGGGGGCGCGACGGCTCCGAGCCTCGGAGCCCCGAAGGTGACGAGCTCGGTCTCGGCGAGGAGCAGGACCACCCGGCGGAGCGCCTCGGCGTCGCCCGGGTGGGCGGCGCAGATCTCGTCCACGCTGCGCACGCCGTCGATCCGGGCCGCGGCCCGGGCCTCCTGGGGATTGAGCAGGAGGTCGGAAGGCTCGACCCGTCCCCCGCACCGCGCCACGGCGAGCGCGCCGCGCACCCCGAGCCGCTTGTGGACCGACGCCGGATCGAGGCGCCGGACGGCCTCCACGAGCAGCGCCCACCGGCTCGCCACCGGGAACCCGTAGGGCGGCGGCGCCACGCCCGGCTCCCAGGCCCACCGGCCCTGGTCCGCCGCCAGGGCGCGCCAGGCCAGCGCCGCGCCGTGTTCCTTCAGGTCCTGGAAGCGCGCGGCGGGGTCGATGAGCCGCAGGTCCACGAGCGCACCCAGCACGTCGCCGCCGAAGGCGGGCGCGAGCTGCCGAGCGTCGCCGGCGGCCTCGGCGCCGAGCAGGCCGCGCCGGACCAGGAAGCTCGCGAGGTCGTCCTCCTCCCGGCTCCCGGTCACGTGCTCGACGACGCCGCGCCGGTAGGTGAGCGCGAAGGTCTCCCCCTCCGTCTCCAGCACGAGCCGCCCGGAGGCCTGGGCGGCCGCCGCCAGGCAGGAGAGGTGGATCGGCCCGTGGTCGCGGAGGTCGCCCGAGGCGGGGAGGCCCGCGGCGATGGCGGAGGCCACCGTGACCTCCGGCGCCGCCAGGCCATGGCTCGCGCCCTGGCTCTTCTCTCCGTCGGTCACCGACGGCTAGACTACCACCGTCTCCCGGTACTCGCCGAAGACGTCTCGCATGGCGTCGGAGATCTCCCCGAGCGTGGCCCGGGCCTTCACGGCGGCGAGGATGAGGGGCATGAGGTTCTCGGTGCCGCGCGCGCCCTCCCGCACCGCGTCCACCGCCTGCCGCGCGGCCAGGTTGTCGCGCCCGGCCCGGAAGGCGCGCAGCCGCGCCACCTGCGCGGTCTCCAGCGCCGGGTCGACCTTCATCACCGTCACCGGGGGCTCGGCGGTCTTGTAGGCGTTCACGCCCACCACCACCTGGTCCTTCTCCTCCACCGAGCGCTGCCAGGCGTAGGCCGCGTCCTGGATCTCGCGCTGCACCCAGCCCTTGTCGATGGCCTCGACCATGCCCCCCATGGCGTCGATCTTCTCGATGTAGGCCTGCGCCTTGCCCTCGATCTCGTCGGTCATGGCCTCGATGGCCCACGACCCGCCCAGCGGGTCGATGACGTCGGCCACCCCCGACTCGTTGGCGATGATCTGCTGGGTGCGCAGCGCGAGCAGCGCCGACGACTCGGTGGGCAGCCCGAGCGCCTCGTCGCGCGAGTTGGTGTGGAGCGACTGCGTGCCGCCCAGCACCGCGGCCAGCGCCTGCAAGGTGACGCGCACCACGTTGTTCTCGGGCTGCTGGGCCGTGAGCATGGAGCCGGCGGTCTGGGTGTGGAAGCGCAGCATCCAGGAGCGCGGGTCGCGGGCCTTGAACCTCTCCTTCATGATGCGGGCCCAGAGCCTCCGGGCGGCGCGGAACTTCGCCACCTCCTCGAGCACGTTGTTGTGTGCGTTGAAGAAGAAGGAGAGGCGCCCGGCGAAGGCGTCGACGTCGAGCCCGGCCCGCCGGGCCGCCTCCACGTAGGAGATGCCGTCCGCGAGCGTGAAGGCCACCTCCTGGACCGCGGTCGAGCCGGCCTCCCGGATGTGGTAGCCGGAGATGGAGATGGGGTTCCACTTCGGCATCACCTTCGCGGTGTAGGCGAAGATGTCGGTGATGATGCGGATCGACGGGCGCGGCGGGTACACGTAGGTCCCGCGGGCGGCGTACTCCTTCAGGATGTCGTTCTGGATGGTGCCCTGGAGCTCGGAGGCGGCCACGCCCTGCTTCTCGGCCACCGCCTGGTAGAGCGCGAGCAGGATCGAGGCCGTCGAGTTGATGGTCATCGACGTCGAGACCTTGTCGAGCGGGATCTGGTCGAGCAGCGTCGACATGTCGTCGATGGAGTCGATGGCCACGCCCACCTTGCCCACCTCGCCCAGCGCGCGGGGGTGGTCCGAGTCGCGCCCCATCTGCGTGGGGAGGTCGAAGGCCACCGAGAGCCCGGTCTGCCCGGACTGGAGCAGGTAGCGGTAGCGCTTGTTCGACTCCTCAGCGGTGCCGAAGCCGGCGTACTGGCGCATGGTCCAGAAGCGCCCGCGGTACATGGTGGGCTGCACGCCGCGCGTGAAGGGGAACTCGCCGGGGAGCCCGAGCCGCCCCGCGAGGCCGGCCTCGACGTCGGCCGCGCCGTAGACCGGCTGCAGCGTGCCGCCGCTCGTGGTGCGGAAGGCCCTCTTGCGCTCGGGGGCCTTGGCCACGGCGCGGGCGTACGATCCCGACTTCCAGGCGGTGACCGGGTCGGCGGCCGGGGCGGCCCTGCGCGGCGCGGGCCCCGGGGCGGCCTTCGCGGCCGCCTTGCGGGCGG
>JBBIOL010000195.1:0-3949 GCA_037443385.1 Anaeromyxobacteraceae bacterium | reverse complement strand
GAGGACCTTCAGGCGCGCGTCGCGCGTGACGAGGTCCGTCCCCTCGGCCTCGGCGCCTCCCTGGACCGCGACGGCGGCCAGTCCGAGCGCCGAGAGCTCCGCGGCGAGCGCCGGCTCGAGCCCCGGGGCGCAGGCGGCGAAGAGCCGCTCGGGCCGCCTGTCCGCTCGGCCGGTCACGGCGGAGGGCGGCCCTCCGGCCCCTGCGCGCGGGGGAAGGGGAGCCGGGCCAGGGCCGGCTCCAGGACCACGAACAGGATCCAGGTGGCGACGGGGGCGAAGAGGAGCCAGGCCGCCATGGCCCGCGCGTTGGCCCCGGCGTAGCGCACCACCGTGGGCCAGACGCCCAGCGCCAGCTCGGCCCGGATCTGCTCCAGCGTGAAGGGAACCGGGGGACCCCCGGTGAGCCACGCCCCGGCCTGGAAGAAGGGGATGAAGAGCAGGATCTGGAGCGGGTAGGCGGCGTAGTTCGCGGCCACCACCGCCACCGGGTTGAGGCGCAGGAGGGCGGAGAACGCCAGCGCGAAGATCGTGGTGATGCCGAAGATCGGCATCACCGACGCCACCACCCCGATCGCCAGCGACAGGGCGAGCTTGCGGGGCGTGACCCCCTGCTTCAGCTGGTCCACGACCGGCGTGACCACCCGGCGCTGGAGCGCTTCCTTGACCTTCGCCATGTCCCCTTCATACCGCGGCCCCCGGCCGGGTGCGCCGGCCGGGAGGGTGGGGTGGCTGCCCCTCGCGAAAAGCGGCGACTTGGGGTACATCGGCGCCCGCCATGATCTCGGTCCAGGACGTCACCAAGGCCTTCGGTCCCAAGAAGCTCTTCGAGGACGTGAACGTCACGTTCTCGCCCGGTCGCCGCTACGGCCTGACCGGTCCCAACGGCGCCGGGAAGTCGACCTTCATGAAGATCCTCGCCGGGGACGAGGAGTCCGACACCGGCACGGTGCACCGTCCCCGGCGGCTCGGCATCCTGCGCCAGGATCACTTCAAGTACGAGGCCGACCGCGTGCTCGACGTGGTGCTGATGGGCAACCCGGTCCTGTGGAAGGCCCTCAAGGAGAAGGACGACATCCTGGCCCAGGGAGACGTCTCGGAGGAGGACGGCCACAAGCTCGCCGAGCTGGAGGGGATCATCGCCGAGGAGGACGGCTACGAGGCCGAGGCCCAGGCGGCCGAGCTGCTCCAGGGGCTCGGCATCGACAACGGCTGGCACGAGCAGCCCATGAAGGGGCTCGCCGGCGGGCTCAAGCTGCGCGTCCTGCTCGCCCAGGCCCTCTTCGGCAAGCCCCAGGGGCTGCTCCTCGACGAGCCGACCAACAACCTCGACCTCGAGTCGATCCGCTGGCTGGAGCGCTTCCTCCACGACTTCGACGGCGTGCTCGTCACCATCAGCCACGACCGGCACTTCCTGAACGCGATCTGCACCCACATCGCCGACATCGACTACGAGACCATCATCACCTACACCGGCGGCTACGACGACATGGTCCGGCAGAAGGGCCAGGTGCGGAACCGGATCGAGAGCGAGAACGCCGAGAAGAAGAAGAAGATCGAGCAGCTCCAGGAGTTCGTGGCCCGCTTCTCGGCCGGCACCCGCGCCTCGCAGGTCCAGAGCCGCAAGGCGCAGATCCAGAAGCTGCGCCTCGAGGACCTGAAGCGCTCCAACATCCAGGCCCCCTTCATCAAGTTCGAGCAGCGGGCGCCGAGCGGCAAGCAGACCCTCGAGATCCGGGATCTCGAGAAGCGCTTCCACGGCAACGAGGTGATCCAGCCCTTCACCGCGCTCGTCACCCGCGGGGAGAAGATCGCGGTCATCGGCCGCAACGCCGCCGGCAAGTCCACCCTGGTGAAGCTCCTCATGGGGGAGCTCGAGCCCACCGCCGGCGAGGCGAAGTGGGGCCACCAGGCGGTGCCCGGGCACCTTCCCCAGGACCACGCCGGGCTCATCCACCCCGGCACCACCGCCTTCGGCTGGCTGCGGGAGCAGGAGGACAAGCTCACCAACGAGGAGATCTCCGGGCTGCTCGGTCGGATGCTCTTCTCGGGCGAGGAGCGCATGAAGCCCACCGCCACCCTCTCCGGAGGCGAGACCGTGCGGCTCCTGCTGGCCAAGCTCATGATGGACCGGCCCAACGTGCTGGTGCTCGACGAGCCCACGAACCACCTCGACCTGGAGGCCATCGCGGCGCTGTCCGAGGGGCTGAAGCGCTACGAGGGCACGGCCATCCTCGTGACCCACGACCAGCAGCTCATCGACGAGGTGGCGACGCGCATCTGGCACGTGCGCGCCGGCGAGCCGGTGAACGACTTCCCGGGGACCTTCGCCGAGTACCTGGAGAAGCACCCCGACCTGGCCGCCGAGCACCGCTGAGGGGCCGCTCCCGGTCAGTGCGCGAAGAAGGCCGGGAGCTCGGAGAGGGAGCGGATGGTGGTCTCGGGCGCGCCCGGGAGGCGCTCCGGCGGCTGCCCGGCCCGGTTGCACCAGGCCACCCGGAAGCCGAAGGCTCCCGCGCCGTGGGCGTCCCACCCGTTCGAGGAGACGAAGCCGACCTCGCCCGGAAGCAGGTCGAGGTAGCGGGCCGCCAGGGCGTACACCTCGGGTGAAGGCTTGTAGACCGCCACCTCCTCCACGGAGAGCACCGCGTCGAGCAGGTCGTCGAGCCGGGCGTTGCGGAGCGCGGCGTCGAGCATGCCCGGCGAGCCGTTCGAGAGCACGGCGAGGCGCAGCCCGGCGCCGCGAAGCGACTCGAGCGCCGGTCGGGCGTCCGGGTAGGCGTCGAGCTGGAGGTAGAGGTCCATGAGCCGCTTGCGCAGCGCCGGGTCGTGCACGTCCATGGACTGCAGCGCGAAGTCGAGCGCCTCGCCGGTGACCTGCCAGAAGTCCACGTGGCGGCGCATCAGGCTACGGAGCCAGGTGTACTCGAGCTGCTTGCGGCGCCACAGGTCGGAGAGCGCGCGCCAGCGGTCGCCCAGCGCGTCGCCGGCGCGTCCGGCGGCGCTCGCGAAATCGAGCAGCGTCCCGTAGGCGTCGAACACGACGGCGCGGACCGTGGCCATGGCCGGAGGGTAGCGCTATCCTCGACCCCTCGTCATGCGGCGTCGCGTCATCGTGGCCGGAGTCGCCGTCGCCGTCGTGGCGGCGGGGCTCTGGCTCTCGCCCTGGAGGGAGGCGCTCGGCGCGCTGGCCGCCTGGGCGCGGGACGCCGGGGTCGCAGGGCCGGCGACGTTCGCGGCGGCCTACGTCACCGGGTCGGTCCTGGCGCTCCCGGTCTGGCCGCTCACGGTCGTGGCGGGAGTGGCCTACGGGGCCGTGGTCGGCTTCGCCGTGGCGTTGCCGTGCGGGACCGTGGGGGCGACCGTGGCCTTCCTGGCCGGCCGGACGCTGTTCCGGGGGGTCGTGGCCCGCCGGCTGGCCCGGGACCCCAGGCTCGTCGCCATGGACGAGGCGGTGTCCCGCCGCGGAGCGCTGCTCGTCTTCCTGCTCCGGCTCTCACCGCTCGCACCGTACAACGTGGTGAACTACGCGCTCGCGGCGAGCCGGATCCGGACGGTCCCGTTCGCCGCGGCGTCGTTCCTGGGCATGGCGCCGATCACCTTCGCCTGGGCCTGGGCCGGCGCGACCTTCGGCGGGCTAAAGGGGCTCTCCGGGCGGCCCCCGCCGGGGCCCGTCGAGCAGGGGTTGCGATGGGCGGGTCTCGCCGCGACGGTCGCCGTCGTGATCGTGCTCGGGCGGATGGCGAAGGCTCTCGCGGCGCCGCCTGCGCAGTAGGCTGCGCGAGGCTCGCGCGCGACCGGGTTCGTCGGCCCCCGATCGGTCGGGTTCCTCGGTGCGAAGCGGTCCATGTGGGCTTCACCGTACGTCTCGCGTGCCGCCTCCAGGTTGTCCGCCCGGCCTGAGTTATCCCCAGGAATTCGGGACCAATCGGCAGTGAGATCGATCGGTTAG
>JBBIOL010000194.1:0-4006 GCA_037443385.1 Anaeromyxobacteraceae bacterium | reverse complement strand
GGGCCGGGACCCCTCCGTGCTGAACGCCGCCTGCGCCGCCCTGCTCCTCGCCGCCGCCGCCGCCGCCGCCCTCGGCGCCGCCCGGGCGGCCCCGGAGGCGCGCGACCGGGCCGTCCGGCTCGGCACCGCGCTCGTGCTCGTCACCTGGGTGGCGACGAACAAGGTCTGGAGCCCGCAGTACGCGCTCTACGCCTTCGCCGCGGGCGCGCTCCTCGGCGCCCCGCGCCGGCTCTGGGTGGCGCTCGCCGCCGTCTCGGTGGTGGACTACCACCTCGCCTTCGAGGTGCGCGCCGGCCGCGGCGTCCTCTGGTTCTTCGACCGCTGGTACCTCGCCGAGGAGATCCTGCGCACCGGGATCTACGCGGCGTTCCTGGCCTGGATCGCCGTCCGGCTGGCGGCCACCGGGCGCGGGCCGGCGGGACCATCCACGCGGGAGGCGGCGGCGTGACGGCGACGGTCGATTCGCAGCGGGTCGAGGGCGGGACGGCGGGCGGCGGGGTGGACCCCGGCGACCGGCGGGCGTGGTGGGTGGCCCTCGGCCTGGTGCCGGTGCTGGTGGTGGCGTTCCACTGGAAGGCGGCGTGGCCGGGCATGGCGTTCACCGGCTCCGACCTCCGCTACTTCTTCTACGGCGTCCGCGAGGCGGTGGCAACGGCGCTCCGGCACGGCGAGCTGCCGCTCTGGCAGCGCGGCTTCTACCTGGGCTACCCGCTCGTCGCCGACCCGCAGGCGGCGGTCTTCGCCCCGACCACCTGGCTCACCCTCCCCTGGGACGCCCCCCGCGCGCTCACGCTCGCCACGCTGCTCCACCTCGCCATCGCCGGCTGGGGCATGGTGGCCTGGGCGCGCCTGCGCCGCCTCTCCCCGGCCGCGGGGCTCCTCGCCGCGGTGCTCTTCGCCCTGGGGGCCAAGCAGACGGTGCACGTCATCCACTGGAACTTCGCCGCCTCCACCGCCTGGTGGCCCTGGATGCTGGCCGGGCTGGAGGGCTTCGCGGCCACGCGCCGGTCGCGCTGGCTCGCCGTCGCGGCGATCGCGACCGCGCTCTCCTGGCTGGGCGGGTCGCCCCAGATGGCCCACTTCGGGTCGCTGCTGGCCGGGCTCTACGCGCTGCGCACCGCGGTCGACCTGTGGCCGGAGCGGCGGGCGGACGCCGCCTGGGCGGTGGCGGCCGTGCCGGTGGGGTTCGTGCTGGCCGCGGTGATGGTGCTGCCCACGCTCGAGCTCTCCCGGATGGGCGCGCGCTCGATGGCGGTGGACTACGCGTTCGTGACCAGCTGGCGCTGGCCGTCGGCCTGGGGTCTCGCGCTCTACGTGCTCCCCCACGCCTACGGGGACGGCCGCTGGGGCCTCAACCTCTGGGAGGCCACCGGCTACGTGGGCATCCCGGCCCTGGCGCTCGCGGTGGCGGCCCCGGCCCGCCGGCGCGGGGTGGTGCTGCTCGCCGTGCTCGCGATCCTCGGACCCTGGCTGGCGCTGGGCGAGGCGGCGCCCCTCCATCTTCACTGGCTGTTCTACGAGCTGGTCCCCGGCTACGCGAGCTTCCGGGTGCCGACCCGGGGCCTCGTGGTCACCGCCTTCGCGATCGCGCTGCTCGCCGCCGAGGGAATGGACGCGCTGCGCCGCGATCCGTCGCGCGCGCGGACGTCCCGCTCCCTCGGCGTGCTCGTCCTCGTGGCCGCGCTCGCGCTCGTCCTCCTTCGCCTCCCCGGCTTCCCGTTCGACCCGGCCTCCACCCGGCGCACGGCCTGGTTCGCGCTCCTGCTCGCCGGGCTTTCCGCCGCCTGGATCGCGGCGGTGCGGGCCGGCCTGCGGGGGGCGCTGGCCGGGGCGGCGATGGTGGCGCTCGCCTTCTACGATCCCTGGTACCTCTTCTCCCGCTTCAACGACGTCTCCCCCGTCACCGGCGAGCGGCCCGGCCTCCACGACTTCGCCCCGTTCGTCCCCCGCGCGCCGGAGCCCCGGCGGGTCGGGGTGATCGCGAAGTGGGGCGCCTCCATCAACGCGCCGCTCCGCAACGGCTGGGAGGGGACGATGGGCTACGGCCCCATGTCCATCCAGCGGGTCCGCGAGCTGCTCGAGGCCACGCAGCGGGACGAGGTCCGGCGGCTCGGGGCCATGGACGGCGACGCCACCTTCCCGGCGGCGAGCCCGCATTCGCGCCTGTGGCCGCTCCTCGCCACCCCCATCGTGATCTCCGACCGGCCCCAGCCCGGGATGGAGGCGTTCTTCATCGGCAAGCGGGAGTGGGAGAACCGCATGGTCGGCCACCACGCTCCGGCCTTGCCGCGGGTCTTCTTCACCGGCGCCTGGGAGGTGGCCCCGGACGATGCGGTGACCGGGCCCCTGCTCCGCGCCGCCACCGGGGAGCTCGCGGTGCTTCCCGCGCCGGACCCGTCGCTGCCGCCGCCGGGTCCCCCGGCCCCGCCGGTCCCGGCATCGCGCGTGCGGGTGGACGGGCCCTGGATCGAGGCCACCGTCGCCGCGCCCGCCGACGGGCTGGTGGTCGTCCTCGACCCCTTCTACCCGGGGTGGTCGGCGACCGTGGACGGGAATCCGGCGCCGGTCCTGCGCGCCGACTTCGCCTTCCAGGCGATCCCGGTCCGGGCCGGGACGCACGAGATCCGGCTCGCGTACCGGAACCGCTGGGTGCCCATCGGCGCGGCGGTGTCGATCGGCACGCTGCTCGTCCTCGTGGCCGCGCTCGCCCTCCGCTCCCGCAGGCTGCGCGGGGCCGCACCGCGCGCGCTGCCGGCCTGATCGTTCAGCGCCTGCGTGGCGACGCGAGCAGGAGGTGGACGTGGGCCCGCTCCCAGGCGGCGGCCCGCGCGTGGTCGGGGTAGGCCCGCTCCCGGCGGCGGAACTCCCGGCCGTGGATGGTGCGGCGGCCGCCGCGGTCGGTGGGCGGGACCACCTGGTGGAGCATCTCGTGGAAGACCACCGACGCCACGTAGAACTCGGGCACGTCCTCGCGGTCGAGCGCCGGGTGGATGCGGATGGCCCGCGCCGCGTGCAGGTAGACCCCGGTGCGGATGGAGGTGCGCCCGGGCACGGCCCCGCTCCGGCCCCAGCCGATCCGGGCCTCGACGGCCCCGGCGAAGTGCTCGGCGTTCAGCCGGTCGAGGATGGCCTGCAGGTCGTGCACCCGCCCCCGGGCCTGCATCCGGCCGGTGCGCGGCGGGGCGATGCGGTCCCGGTGCTCCCGCACCCAGCCGTCGATGATGCGGGACGCGGCCCGGCGCCCGTCGCCGCGGCCGGGGCGCGCGAAGGCGGCGAGCGCGTCCGCCACCGCGGGCGGGCAGCCCAGGAAGAGGTGGTGGACCCGCAGCGCCACGCCGGCCCCCTCCCGGCGGAAGGAGACCATGGTGTGGCGGTTGTCGTGCACGACGAGCCGCACCGGGTGTCCGAGGCGCGCCGCCACCGCGTCGGCCAGCCGCTCGGCCGCGGCCACGCGATCCGGACGGGAGGCCTCCCGGGCGTCGAAGGGGAGCGCGAGCTGCCCCACGCCGGGACCGTCCGCCCGAGGCGCGCCGGCCGGCGGACGCCTCACGCCTCCTCCTCCCCGCCCTGCAGCAGCCGCTCGATCCGGGCCGGCTCGGGCCGGAGCGCGATCCCCCGCTCCTGGGTGAAGGTCACCGCGCCCGGCGCCGCGCCCCGCGCCTTCCGCACGTGCTTGGCCCGCGTCCAGACCACCTCCGGCGCCGTCTCCCCCCGGGCGTCGCTGAACCAGGCGGCCAGGTGGGCCGCGTCGAGGAGGCTCTCCTGGTCCGGGGCCCGTCCCTTGGGCAGCCGCAGCACCACGTGCGCACCGGTCCGGCCGCGGGCGTGCAGCCAGACGTCGTTTCCCTTCGCCACCCGGACGGTGAGCTGGTCGTTCTCGGCGGCGCCGCGCCCGACCAGGATGGGGAGGCCGGCGAGCGAGCGGTAGGTGCGGTAGGGGAGCGCCGGCGCCTCGTCGCGACCCGGGCGCGGCCGCGCGCGCTGGACGCGGGGCGCAGCCCCGAGC
>JBBIOL010000193.1:0-4241 GCA_037443385.1 Anaeromyxobacteraceae bacterium | reverse complement strand
CCGGGCCTCCGCCCAGCACGAGCGCGTCCCAGGCCTCCCCGGTGGCCCCGGGTCCGCGCGGCGCGGCGCGGTCCGGCATGCGCCCGGCGCCGGCCAGCCGCCGGGTGACGGCGATGAGCGCCAGGTTCACCGGGAGCGGACGGACCAGCATGTGGTGCACGTCGAGGCCGCGCGGGGTGAGCGGGTCGATGACGCCGAGGAGGTCGCGCGCCGCCCCGGGCCAGGCGTTCTGCGACTCGACCCGCATGCCGTCCCGGCAGGCGGTCCGGCAGGCGCGGCGGTTGGGCTCCCCGTCCACGCGCACGAGGCAGGAGCCGCAGCTGCCCCCCAGGCAGAACGGGCCGCGCGGCCGGTGGTACTTGGCGCTGCGCGAGAGGACCGCCTCCCCGGCGGCGAGCAGGGCCTGGGCCACGCTCTCCCCGGAGCGCGCCGGTACGCGACGGCCGTCGAAGGTGAGCGTGCAGTCGGTCGCGAAGCGGGGGTCGGGAAGGCGGGGCATGGCGGGCGGCGCGCGGAGGATAGTGCCACTCGGCCGGGGGAGCACACGAAAAGTCGACGCGCGCGCCGCCCCGGTGCGGTCCCCGCCGCGCGGTTAAGAGGGGACGGTGGCGGTGATCTTCCTCTTCGTGGACGGCGTGGGGGCCGGGAAGCGCGACCCGGACGCGAACCCGCTCGCCCGGGAGGAGTTCCTGCTCTCCCGCTTCGACGACGGGGGAGGGCCCGCGCTGCCGGCCGGCGGGAAGGCGGTGCTGGCCGACGCGTGCCTGGGCGTGCCCGGGAGGCCCCAGTCCGCCACCGGACAGAGCGCCATCCTGTCCGGGGAGAACGCGCCGTCGGCCATGGGGCAACACCTGCTGGGGTTCCCGAACGCCCGGCTGCGGTCGTGGCTCGCGCCGCGGTCGATCTTCCGGGCGCTCGCCGCCGACGGCCGCTCCGGCGCCTTCGCCAACGCCTACCCGGTGGCGCACCTGCACGCGCTCGGCTT
Organism: Anaeromyxobacteraceae bacterium; assembly: GCA_037443385.1. Lineage (GTDB taxonomy): Bacteria > Myxococcota > Myxococcia > Myxococcales > Anaeromyxobacteraceae > CAIOAK01. Next base: position 3,256 of record JBBIOL010000193.1, on the reverse strand, counting down.
CCCGGCCGACGGCGAGCCCGAGCTTCCCATGGACGTGGTCCGGCGGCGGGCGCGCGCCTCGGCGACGACCGTGGCCTTCGCGGCCGGGGGCGGGCGGTTCCGGACCTGGTCGGAAGCGCGGATCGGGCGGGCGCTCACCCACGACATCACCGGGGAGCGGGCCAACGGCTACGGGGCCGGGATCCCGCGGCGGGAGCCGGAGGAGGCGGCCGGCCTGCTGCTCGAGCTGGCCCGCGATCACGACCTGACGCTCTTCGAGTACTTCGAGACCGACGAGGCCGGGCACGCCCGCTCGATGGAGCGGGCGCTCCTGGCGCTCGGCCGCCTGGACCGGTTCGCGCGCACCCTCGTGGCCGGGCTGCGGCCCGGTGACGCCCTCGTGCTGGCGAGCGATCACGGCAACGTGGAGGACCTGGGCACCCGCAACCACACCCGGAACCCGGTGCCGGTCCTCGGATTCGGACGGGCCGGCGAGGCGATCGCCGGGATCCGCGACCTCACCGGGATCGCGCCGGTGCTGCGGAGGCTGGCCGGCTCGCCGGGATGAACGGGCCGTCCGCCCGGGAGGCCCTACGGGTACCGGAATCGGATGGGCACCTTCACGTCGGGGTGGAGGCTGCGCGCCACCGGGCAGGTGAGCGCGGCCTCCTCGAGCCGGGCCCGGTGCTCGGGCCGGACCTCGCGCGGCATGTCGATGACCAGGGTCAGCTCGGCGATGCGGCGCGGCGGCGGCGACATGTGCTTCTCGACGGCGGCGCGCGCGTCGCCCCAGGTGAGCCCCTCGCGGCCGGCCACGAGCGCCATCGTGCTGAGCGCGCAGGCGGCGAGCGCCGCGCCCACGAGGTCGGTCGGCGAGAAGCTCGACCCGTCGCCGCCGTTGTCCCGGGGAGGCACGGTCCGCATGGTGGTGCCCGACGGGCCGTGGGCGAGCGAGCAGGTGAGGCCGGAGAGGGCTGCGGACATCGGGACGCCGGGCATGGAGACCTCCTGCTCCGGTTCTAGCGCGTCCCGCCGGGGCGCGCCCGGTCAGGTCCCGCCGGGCGCGTCGGGCACCACCGCGCCGGAACGCAGGGTGAGGAGCGACACCTCCGGGGAGGCGTTGAAGCGCAGCGCGAGGCCCACGTTCCCCACCCCCCGGTTCACGTAGAGCTGCACCCGTTCCACCCGGTAGAGCCCCTCGACGTAGGGCTCGCGCGCGAGCCACCGGATGGCCGGCATGAGCACCGGCACGTTCACCTGGCCGCCGTGGGTGTGTCCGGACAGGACGAGCATGGGCTTCCCCCAGATGGCGAGGAGCTCGGCGGTGCGCGGTACGTGGGCCAGGTAGAGCCGGGAGCCGGCGGCGGCGCCCTTCATCGCGCGCGGGGGATCGGCGCTGCGGGTCCACAGGTCGTCGATCCCCACCACGGTGAAGGGCGCGCCGCGCAGGGACAGCGTCGTGTTCTCGTTCTCGAGCACGCCGTAGCCCAGGGCCTCCAGCGCGGCTGCAGCGCCGGCCGGGTCGACCCAGCGGTCGTGGTTCCCCAGCGTGGCCAGCGTGGGAGCCTCGAGACCCCCGAGCTGCTCGCGCATGAGCGAGACGCCCCCGCGGTCGCGGGTCAGGTAGTCGCCCGTCAGCACGACGAGGTCGGGCTGGAAGGCGTTTGCGGCGGCGATGGCGGCGCGGACGCGCTCCACGGGGGTGAGCGGACCGACGTGCAGGTCGGAGAGCTGCGCCACCCGGAGGCCGTCGTGGGCCGGATCGAGGTCGGGGAGGACGAGCTCCACCGGCTCCGGCGTCACGGAGTCGTCGGAGGCCGCGGCGGAGGCGGGGGCTCCCGCGGCGGCGGCCGCGACCGCCGTCGCCGAGGCTCCGAGGAGGAAGCTTCGCCTGGAGATCCGGGTCATGCCTCGTCTGTACATCCGGGAAGGGCTGGAAATTCGCGGACGGGTTCCGCGCGACCCCGCCATCGCCGGGTGTGAGACGACCCTCCCGCGAGAGGGTCAGGCCGCCTAGAATCACCGGCCCGTGCGAAGGCTCGGCAAGTACCTGCTCATCGAGCCCATCGCCTCCGGTGGGATGGCCGAGGTGTGGCGCGCCGAGGTGGCGGGCCCGGCGGGGTTCGTGAAGCAGGTGGCGGTCAAGCTCGTCCGTGCCGACCGGGGCGACGACGACGAGATGGTCCGGATGTTCGTGCAGGAGGCGCGGCTCGCCTCCAGCCTCCACCACGCCAACATCGTGCACGTGTTCGACCTCGACCTCATCGACGGTCGCTACGCCATCGCCATGGAGCTCGTGCACTCGAAAACCCTGCGCGAGGTCCTGGACCGCTGCCGGGAGGCGAACGTCCGCTTCGGGCTTCCACGGGCGGTGCACGTGACGGGGCAGGTGGCCCGGGCGCTCGCCTACGCCCACCGCCCGGTCGATCAGGGCGGCGTGGCCGGCCTCGTGCACCGCGACGTCTCCCCGCACAACGTGCTCGTCTCCTTCGAGGGAGAGGTGAAGCTGACCGACTTCGGCATCGCGCGGGTGCCGGGCACGAGCAGCCTCACCGGCCCCGGACTGCTGAAGGGGAAGCTCGGGTACATGGCGCCGGAGCAGGCCACCGACGGCCCCGTCGACGCGCGCGCCGACGTCTTCGCGCTGGGCGTCATCCTCTGGGAGACCTGCACGGGCCAGCGTCTCTTCGCCCGCGACGGGGACGTGGCGACGCTGCGCGCGGTCACCGGCGGCGACCCGATCGTGCCGCCGTCGTTCTGGAACGAGGGGGTGCCTCCGGCGCTCGACGCCATCGTGCTCGGCGCACTGGAGCGCGACCCGGCCCGGCGCACGGCCTCCGCCGACGAGGTGGCGGCGCGGCTCGCCGAGGTCGAGCTGGTCCTGGCGCGGACGCCGGAGGACCGGGACCTGCGCCCGCTCATGCGGCGGCTCTGGCCGGGCGAGGTGCCCTCGCGTCCGACGCCGACGCCCACTCCGGCAGGGGAGGGGAGCCGGGCGCCCGGCCCCGGGCGCCCACCGGAGGCCGCCTCGCGGGCCGGGACGACGCCCCCCCGCGGCGACGCCACCATCACCTGGCCGCCCCGTTCCACGGGGCGTGCGCCGGTGGTGGCGACCCTCGGCCTCCTGCTGGCCGCCGCGGTCGGCGCCGGCTGGTGGGTGGGGACGCGTCTCGCGACGCCCGTGGAGGGGTCGCGGCCCCCCGTGCCGCGGGCCGACGCGCGACCGCCGGACCCGGTACCCGCGGCGGTGGTCGCGCCCCCCGCCGCGGACCCGGCC
>JBBIOL010000192.1:0-4267 GCA_037443385.1 Anaeromyxobacteraceae bacterium | reverse complement strand
CGAGGCGCAGTTCAAGGCGGTGGCGCGCGCGCTCCGCGACGCCGTGGCGCTGGAGGACGAGGCCGCGCAGGCACTCGCGCGCTGCCCGGGGGGCGCCGAGCGCATGGCCGAGCACCGCCGCGAGCGCGGCGACCTGGCCGCATCCGAGGCCGCCTGGCGCACCATCGCCCGGGCCGCGCCGGCGCGCATCGACGCACGGACGGCGCTGGTCCGGGTCCTGCTCGCCCGCGGCGACGCGGAGGGCGCGGCGGCGGAGCTTTGCGACCTGGCCCGCATCTGGCCGAAGGACGGGCAGCTGCAGCGCCGGCTGGGCGAGGTGCTCGAGCTCGAGGGGCGTTCCGGGGAGGCCCGCGCCGCGCGGGAACGCGCGCTCGCGCTCGACGGGTCCGACCTCGGGCTGCGCCGTGCGCTGGCCCTGGAGGACGGGCCGGAGGTTCTCTCCGACCTCGCCGTGGACGGCCCGGCCACCATCCGGGACTACGAGGCGGCCCGGGTGCCGGTGACCACGCCGGCCTCGCTCGTCCTCGACGCCGCGGCGGTCGAGGCCTGGCCGGACGGCTCAACCACCGAGCGCACCCACCAGGTCATCCACGTCCACGACGCGCGCGGCGTGGAGAAGTGGGGCGAGGTCGAGGTCCCCCCCGGCGCGGTCCTGCTGAAGCTCGAGACGCGCAAGCGCGACGGGCGGGTCCTCGAGCCGGAGGCGCACGGCGGCGACAAGCGCACCCTCTCGGCGGCCGGTCTGGAGCCCGGCGACTACCTGGAGATCGAGTGGCTCCGGTCCCACGGTACCCGCCGCCCGGCCTCGCCGGGCTGGATCTCCGATCCCTTCTTCTTCCGGGGAGAGGAGCTGCCCTTCTTCCTCTCGACCTACACCGTGGCCGCGCCGGCCGGCGCGCTCGAGATCGACGCGCGGAACATGCCGGTGCCCCCGGTGCGGCGGGAGGGGGGGCGCGACGTGATGCGCGCCGAGGCCCGGCGCGCGCAGCCGCTCGTCCCGGAGCCGGGCGCGCCCGGCATCTCCGAGTACGTGCCCATGGTCATGGTGGGGCAGGGGGAGGGCGTGGACGGCCTCGCCCTGTCCGCCGCCGACGCCTTCCTCGAGCGGATCCGCCCCGGTCGCGACGTCGAGGCGCTGGCGCGCGCCATCCGCCTCCCGGCCGGCGCCGCGCCGCGGAGCGGGGAGGCGCTCGTCCGGGCCGCCTACGAGGAGGTGATGGCCCGGGTGGACGGGACCGGTCCGGTGACCGACCAGGCGAGCCACGTGCTGTCGCGGGGGCGCGGCAACCGGACCTTGCTCCTCGTGGCGCTGCTCGACGCGCTGGGCGTCCCGGCGCGCCTCGCCCTCGTTCGCCCGTTCTACGTCGACCCGCAGCCCTGGCGCTTCCCGCGACTCGACCTCTACGCGGTGCCGGTCGTCCGGGCCGAGGTCGGGGGGAAGGTGGTCTGGCTCGACCCGTCCGCCCGCTGGGCGCCCTACGGGGCGCTGCCGCCGGGCGCGCGCGACGCCGAGGCGCTCGTCCTGCCGCGGCCCGGCGAGCCGCTGCGCCGGGAGCGGACCCCCGGGCCCTCCGTCCCCGAGGGGAGCGACGTCTCGCTCCGGATCACGCTGGAGGACGGCGGCGACGCCGTGGTCGAGGGGGTCGAGACCTACCGCGGATTCGAGGGGGCCGGGACCAAGGTGGCCATCGAGCAGCTCGACGACACCGGGCGGCGCCGCGCCGTCGAGCACTCCCTCTCGCGGAGCTTCCGCTCGCTGCGCCTCGAGGAGGTCCGCTTCGAGGGGGAGCGGCAGGTCGGGACGCCCCTCGTCATCCGGTACCGGGCGCGCGTCCGCGACCTGGCCCGCACGGCCGACGGGCGGCTCGTGGTGGCGGACGCGCCCTATCCGTCGCGCCTGTCGGCGCGCTTCGCCCCGCTGGCGACGCGCGAGGCGCCGCTGCTCGTCGGGGTGAGCGACCGCTCCGCGCTGCGGGTGGAGGTGATCCCGCCGGCCGGCGCGACGCCGGTGGCGGCCGCGCCCGTCCGGCTCGAGGCGCCGCAGGGCAGCTACTCCCGCGAGGAGCGGGTCGAGGAGGGCAAGCTCGTCCGCGAGGACCGGCTCGAGCTCCGGCGCAGCCGGGTGCCCGTGGACGCCTATCCGGACTTCGCCCGCTTCGCCGCGGCGGTGGACGAGGCCCAGGCGCTGCCCATGGACGCCGGCGCCGTCAGGTGATGAGCCGCTCCACCACCGCGCTGTGGACGTCCATCCCGTCGTCGGTCAGGGAGAGGCGCTCCCCGCGCCGGACCGCCAGCCCGGCGCGCACGAGCGCCTCCACCTCGCCCCGGCGCCCCGGGTCGATCTCCCGCTCCGGAAGCCCCGCGGCGGTGCGCAGCGCGAGCATCACCCGCTCCCGGCGCAGCTCGCCGGGCCCGAGCCGCTCCTCCGACGCGGTGGGCAGCCCTCCCGACTCCACCGCCGCGAGCCACCCCGCCACGTCGCGGTGATCGGTCCAGCGCAGGGCGGAGCTGGCCGCGCGGACGCAGCCCACCGCGCCCACGCCGGCGCCCAGGTAGTCCTCCGACCGCCAGTAGAGCAGGTTGTGGCGCGACTCCAGGCCCGGCCGGGCGAAGTTGGAGATCTCGTAGCGGCGGAACCCGGCGGCGCGGAGCACCGCGGCCACGGCCCGCCCCTGGGCGACCACCTCGTCCTCGCCGGGGAAGGCGAGCCGCCCCTCCCGCGCGAGGCGGGCGAAGGGGACGTCCTCGGCGAGCACCTCGGCGTCGAGGGTGAGCGCGTAGGAGGAGACATGGGTCACCGGCAGCGAGGCCACCCGCTCCGCGTCGGCGCGCGCCGAGGCCACGCTGGAGCGCCGGCCGCCGTGGATCAGGTCCACCGCGACGTTCGGCAGCACCGCCGCCACCTCCCGGACTGCGCGCGCGGCGTCGTCCGGACGGTGACGCCGTCCCAGCTTGGCGAGCACCACCGGGTCGAAGGACTGCACGCCGATCGAGACCCGGGTGACGCCGGCGTCCCTCCAGGCCCGGGCGCGCGCGCCGTCGGCCGACTCGGGGTTCGCCTCCAGCGTGACCTCCGCGCCGCGCGGGAGCCCGAGCGCGCGGGCCTCCTCGACCACCCGCGCGATCGAGGCGGCGTCCCAGAGCGACGGCGTGCCGCCCCCGACGAAGAGGGTCGCGCAGGGGCGGCCGACGAAGGCCGGCGCGCGCCGACGGATCTCGGCCACGACGGCGTCGGCGTAGCGGCCGCCGGGGAGGGTGGGGGCGGTGGTGACCGCGAAGTCGCAGTACGGGCAGCGGTGGCTGCACCACGGAAAGTGAACGTAGAGGCCGAAGGGACGGGGCGCCACCGGCGCGGATGCTATGCTAGCTTCCCGCCCGATGGCCACCTGGTCCCTCACCGTCGACCTGCCCGCCGGGGACGCCGACGCCGCAACCGCGCTCCTCTTCGAGCACGGCGCGGCCGGGGTCGAGGAGCGGGAGGCCGGTCTCGTACCCATGCCCGGCGAGCGCCAGCCCGCCGCCGGGCGAGTGATCCTGGTCGGGTTCTTCGCGGAGCCGGAGGCGGCCCGGGAGGCGGCCCGGGCCCTCGAGGCACCGGCCGAGGTCGCGGAGATCCCCGACCGCGACTGGGGCGAGGAGTGGAAGAAGGGGCTCGGCCCGCTCCGCGTCGGGCGCGTCCACCTGCGACCGTCCTGGGTGGAGGCGGTCCCGCCGCCGGGCACGGTCGAGGTCGTGCTCGACCCGGGAATGGCCTTCGGCACCGGGACCCACCCCACCACCTCCCTTTGCCTCGGCGCCGTGGACGACCTGCTCGCCCGCCGCCCGGGCGCCTCGGTGCTCGACGTGGGCACCGGATCCGGGCTGCTCGCCATCGCCGCCCGCAAGCTCGGCGCCGGGCGGGTGACGGCGAGCGACAACGATCCGGTGGCGGTGGCGGTGGCCGCCGAGAACGCCGCCCGCAACGGCGTGACGCTCGAGCTCACGGCCCAGCCGCCCGGCGGCATCCCGGGCCGGTTCGACCTCGTGGTGGCGAACATCCTCGCGAACGTCCTCGTCGACCTCGCGCCCGGGCTGGCGGCGCGGTTGGCCCCCGGGGGCGAGGTGGTGCTCGCCGGCGTGCTCGTTCCCCAGGAGGAGGAGGTCGCCCGGGCGTTCCGGGCGCAGGGGCTCCTCCCCCTGCCCGGCGACCGGCGCGGGGAGTGGTCGCTGCTCCGGTTCCGCGCGCCGGGGGCGGCGTGACCCGGCGCCGGCTGCACGTCCCGCGCGC
>JBBIOL010000191.1:0-4304 GCA_037443385.1 Anaeromyxobacteraceae bacterium | reverse complement strand
CGCCACCGGCAGGTTCACGGCCAGCGTCACGGCCACGAAGGCGGCGCCGGACCGGAGAAGCCCGGCGCCGTCCCGCCGGGCGGCGAGCCCGCCCAGCGCGGCCGGCAGGAGCGCCACCGGCCAGAGCTTGGCCGACACGCCCAGCGCCGCCAGCGCGCCGGCGCCGGCCGGCCGCCTCCGCTCGAGCGCCAGGAGGGCGCCGAGGAGCAGCGCGATGGGCAGGAGATCCCAGTTCAGGGCGCCGAAGTAGGCGATGGCCGGCGAGCCGGCGAGCCACCAGGGGCTCGCCCCCGGGAGCCGGGACAGGACGGCGACGGCCGCGATCAGGCACAGCCACAGCCCCACGACGCTCGCCGTGAAGTGGGCCACCTGCCCGCCCGGCAGGAACGACGGGGCCCAGAGCGCGACGCCGAGCAGCACCGGGTACTCGATGCGATCCTCGACGTAGGGCAGGGGTCGTCCCCCGTTCAGGTAGCGGTCGCCGGTCATGGCGAGCAGGTCGGAGTAGGCGTGGTTCCGGAAGGCCCAGGGGCGGTAGGCCACGCCCGGGTGCTCCACGCCGCGCACGAGGAACAGCCATCCCAGCGCCATCCACGCGGTGGCGACGAGGTACGGGGCGGCTTTGCGGAGGCGCTCTCTGCCGGACGCCGACATCGGAGGCGGGATGATTAGCAGGGAGGGCGGTGGCGGTCTACCATGGCCGGGTGAGCACGCTCGAGCGCGTGGTGGCGGCCCTCACCGAGGCGCTCGCGCAGACCGGCCCCGCCGCGCCGGCCATCCTCTTCCTGGGAAGCCTGGTCGAGTACCTGTTCCCGCCGTTCCCGGGCGACACGCTCGTCGTCCTCGGGTCCTGGTACGCGGTGAACGGGAAGATCTCCTGGCCGGTCGCCTTCGCCGCGACGACCGGTGGCGCCATCCTCGGCGCCTGGATCGACTACCGGGTGGGGGTGGCCCTGGGGGCCGCGCTAGAGCGCGGGGCGGCCCGGCGCGGGCCGCTCACCCTGGAGCACGTGCGCCGGGTGGAGGCCGGCTACGCGCGCTTCGGCGCGTGGTTCCTGCTCGCCAACCGCTTCCTGCCCGGCGTGCGGGCCTTCCTCTTCGTGGGGGCGGGCGCGGCCCGGCTCCCGGTGGGCAAGGTGCTGCTCTGGGGAGGGCTCTCGGCCGCGGCCTGGAACGCGCTGCTCCTCGTGGTGGGCGCGCTCGTCGTCACGAACCTCGACGACTTCGTCCACCTGCTCGAGCGCTACACCTTCCTCGCCTGGGCGGCGATGGGCGTCGTGGCGGCCCTCCTGCTCGCCCGCCTCTCGCTCTCGGCGCTGCGGAGGCGCAGGCCGTGAGGTCGGCGCGGCTCCTCGCCCTCGTGACGGGGCTCGCCACCCTGCTCCCCGCTCCGGCGGCGGCCGGTCCGGGCGCGTCCCTCCCCGACGCCGACGCGCGCCGCTACCGGGTGGAGATCGGCGGGCAGGCGGTGGGGGTGGCGACGCTGTCGGTCCGGTGCGAGCGGGCCCGCTGCACGGCCGCCTTCGAGACCGCCCTGCGGCTGCCCGACGCGGGCGGCGGGGGCGTGTCCCGGCGCGCGGTGAAGGCGATCACCGACCGGGCCGGCACGATCCTCGAGGCGGAGGCCGGCGGGCGGTGGCGCCGGTCGGGCGGGGAGGCGGTGGCCTCGATCGTCGTGGAGGCCGTGCTCGCGTCGGCGGCCGACGGTGAGCGCCGCTGCGCGGACGTGGAGGACGTCGAGAGCGGCCGCTCCGGGCGGGCCTGCGCCCTCCGGCGGGGCGCGTGGCTCGACGGGGAGATCCTCGGTGAGCCGACCCGGTTCCGCGCCGCCCCCGGGGCGCTGCCCGACGAGGTGCTGCTCCCCGGGCAGGGGAGCCGCTTCGTCGTCGACGCGTCGGCCACGATCCCTCCCCGGGCGCCCGCGGCCTTCGGCAACGCCGTGCCGGCGACGCCCGGAGCCGAGCTCGATCGCGGGGCCACCTTCTGCGGCAGGGCGGCGGAACCGGACGATCCCGCGCCGCCGCCGCCCGGCCTCCCGCGGGACTTCCCGGAGCGCGGCGGCTGCCAGGAGGTGTCGCTCGCCTGGCTGCGCTCGGCCCGCGACGACGGCCTGCAGGGGCGCGCGGTGGTGGGCGTGGCCTGGGACGGGCGCCGGTTCGTCTGGCACCAGTGGGCGGAGGTGGCCGCGGCCGGCCGCTGGATCGCCGTCGACCCCAGCTTCCGGCAGCTCCCGGCGCAGGCCCCGCGCTTCGCCGTGGCCCGCTTCGCTCCCGGGGACGAGGGCGCCCGCGCCGAGGCGGGCCGCAGGGTGCTCGCCTGCTGGGGAAAGGGCGTCTCGGCCCCGGCCGCGCCCTATCCGGGGATGCCCTCGAAGAGGATGGACGAGAGGTAGCGCTCGCCGGCGTCGGGCAGCACGGTCACGATGGTCTTCCCCTGGTTCTCGGGGCGGGCCGCCACCTTCACGGCCGCGGCCACCGCGGCGCCGCAGGAGATGCCGCAGGTGATCCCCTCCTCGCGGTGGAGCCGCTTCGCCATCTCCACCGACTCGTCGTTCGTCACCTGCGCGACCTCGTCCACGAGGCCGAGGTCGAGCACGTCCGGCTTGAAGCCGGCGCCGATGCCCTGGATCTTGTGCGGGCCGGGCTTGGGGGGCTCGCCGGCGCGGATGGCGGTCAGCACCGGGGAGTGGGTGGGCTCGACCGCCACGGTCCACACCGCCTTCTTCCGCTCGCCCTTGAGGTAGCGGCTCACCCCGGTGATGGTGCCCCCGGTGCCCACCCCGGCCACGAAGACGTCGACCTTGCCGTCGGTGTCGCGCCAGATCTCGGGCCCGGTGGTCTCGAAGTGGATGCGCGGGTTGGCGGGGTTCTCGAACTGCTGCGGCATCCAGTGCCGCTTCGGGTCGGTGGCCACGATCTCCCGCGCCCGGGCGATGGCCCCGTTCATGCCCTTCGCGCCCTCGGTGAGCACGAGCTCCGCGCCGAACGCGCGCAGCATGCGGCGCCGCTCCAGCGACATCGTCTCGGGCATGGTGAGGATGATCGGGTAGCCCCGCGCGGCGGCCACGAAGGAGAGCGCGATCCCGGTGTTGCCCGAGGTGGGCTCGACGATGGTGACGTCGCGCGAGCCGGGCTTCAGGATGCCGCGCTGCTCGGCGTCCCAGATCATCGCGGCGCCGATGCGGCACTTCACCGAGTAGGCGGGGTTGCGCCCCTCGATCTTGGCCACCACGGTCCCCGGCAGGCCCTTCGCGATGCGGTTCAGGCGGACGAGCGGGGTGTTCCCGATGGAACGGCTGTTGTCCTCGTAGATCGGCACGACGGCCTCCTTCGGGCGCGGTGCGCCCGGGTCAGATGCTGAAGTCGGGTACGCCCGAGGACTCCTGGACGCGGCGCGCGAGGTCCTCGAGCGTGACCCCGTCGAGCGCGGCCGAGAGGGCCCGCTCCGCCTCCGTCCACAGCTGGTGAAGTGCGCGCGCTCCGCCGGTCGGGCCGCCGGACGGGATCCGGCGCTGCGCGGGCCGGATGACGAGGGCGTCCGGTCCCTCCGCCGCGCGGATCACGTCGCCCACGCCGATCCGCGAGGCGGGACGGGCGAGCCGGTGCCCGCCCCGGGATCCCCGCTCGCTCTCCACGATTCCGGCGCGGCGCAGCTGGCCCAGGACGGCCTCGAGGAACTTGGCGGGTGCGCCGGTCCGCCGGGCGACGTCCGAGGTGCGGGCGAGCTGCGCCGGCGACGCGTGGAGCGCGAGGTCGAGGGCGGATCGGAGCGCGTAGTCGGCCTTGAGACTGAATCGCACGTTTAATTCCTACTAAATTGATATGAATACTACCAGACGGGATCTGGACCCGCAAGTCCCGGCGGGGTACAGGATCGTCGAAACCGCGAATTCGCACCCCGCTCGGACGACCCGTGGAGCCGGGGCTGGAGGGGATCCTTGCGCTTCACCTGCCAGAGCTGTGGTCGAGGCTACGCCGTCGGGGACGAGCTCGCCGGCCGCTCCTTCAAGATGAAGTGCAAGGGCTGCGGCGAGATCATCGTGGTCCGCGCGGCCACCGCGCCCCGGCCGGCCCCGGCGCCCGCCCATCCCACGACGCAGGCCCCCGCGGTCGAGCCGTCCGTCCCGGCGACGGTGGCGCCGCCCGCCGTGCATCCCCCCGCCACGCAGCCGCCGTTCGTTCCAGAACACAAACGCCACACCGCCGACTGCCATAAGCAGGATGAGCATCACCAGAATGACGTTGCCCCAGTTAATATTCTGCTCGCCGAGCACAGTTTCGTTATAGCGCTGGGTATAATCCACC
>JBBIOL010000190.1:0-4398 GCA_037443385.1 Anaeromyxobacteraceae bacterium | reverse complement strand
GCCGCGCCCGCCGGCGAGCGTGGCCAGGTTGAGCGCCGCCTCCATGCGCAGGAGGAGCGGGTCGTCCTCGCGCATCCCGGCGTCGCGCGCGTGCCGCGCGAGGCCGGTGCGGGCCGACACGAAGAGGGCCGCCGCCGCCGCCGCGCGCAGGGCACGGTCATGGGGCGGCCGGGGAAGGACCTCCCGCAGCCGCGCGGTGGCCGCCTGCATCGCTCCGCCCAGGGCCAGCGTCACGAGGTAGGGCGTCTCCTCGCGGCCGGGGGAGGCGGCCATCTCCGAGGCCGCCGTCCGGAGCGCCGCGATCCAGAGCGCGGTGAGGGACCGCCCGCGGCCCCCCGGCCCCATCCAGGCGGTGAAGAGCCCCCCGGGGAGCGCCGGGTGGGCGGCCAGCGCCAGGCGCGCCGCCGTGCGGAGGTCGGGCCCGCCCGACGGGGGCGAGAGCTGGTCCACCACGCCGGGCAGGGAGGCGTAGTCCTCCCGCAGGTAGAGCCGGTCGAGCTCGTCGGCGGGCAGGTACCTCCCGTGCTGGATGCTGAGGAGCAGCCCGAGCTGGTCCACGGCCGCCTCGACCAGCCCCCGGGCGTCGCCGGCCAGCTCCACCGGCACCCGCAGGTCGGCGTGCGAGGTGCCGAGCTGGAAGCGCAGCCGCGCCGGGTCGAGCCGGAGGAACGCCTCCCCCCGGGCCAGCGCCTCGGAGAGGATGCGCAGGCGGCGGGCCGCGATGGGAGCCTCGCCCCCCCCTCTTTGGCCGGACTCCTTGATCGGAAGCCTCCCTCCGGGTAGAAAACCCGATCATGCGCCGGAGTTTCTTCAAGTCCAAGATCCACCGTGCCACGGTGACCCATGCGGACCTCGACTACGAGGGCTCGGTCTCCATCGACGAGAACCTCATGGACGCGGCCGGGATCTGGGAATACGAGGCGGTCCACGTGTGGAACATCACCCGGGGAACCCGGCTGCAGACCTACGCCATCCGGGGCGAGCGCGGCAGCGGCGTCGTCTGCATCAACGGGGCGGCCGCCCACCTGAACCGCCCGGGTGACATGGTGATCCTCGCCACCTTCGCGGAGATGGAGGAGGCGGAGGCCCGCGACCACGTGCCGCAGGTGGTGCTGGTCGACGCCAAGAACCGCATCGTGGCGAAGGACGTGGCGGAGATCGCCGGTCCGGCCAGGCGGGTCACGGCATGACGGTGTTTCTTTGGCGCTGACTCCCTGCGCGCCTCGCCCGACCTGGAGACCTTCGAGTCCCTCTGCCGTCCGGGCAGGGCCGTGCCCGTCCGGGTCGAGGTCGAGGCCGACACCGAGACGCCGGTCTCGGCGTTCCTGAAGCTCTCCCGCGGCAAGCGCCAGGCCTTCCTGCTCGAGTCGGTGGAGGGGGGCGAGCGCTCCGGTCGCTTCAGCTTCCTCGGCGCCGGGCCGCGCAGCTCCATGACCTGGCGGCTCGGGCAGGAGGGGGACCCGGTCGCGTGGATCCGGCGCGAGCTCGCCACCCACCGTGCCGTGCGCATCCCCGGCACCCCGCGCTTCGCCGGCGGCCTGGTGGGCTTCCTCTCCTACGACGCGGTGAAGCTCTTCGAGCCGCGCGTGCCGGTGGCGAAGGCGGACGAGCTCGGCTTCCCCGACGCCCTGTTCATGGACTTCGACCAGGTCGTGGCCTTCGACAACCTGCGCCACTCCCTGCACGTGATCGCCGAGGTCCGCTGCGAGCGGGGGGACGATCCGCGCGCCCTCTACCACGCGGCGCTGGCCCGCATCGGCGCGACGCTCGCCACGCTCCAGCGCCCGCTGCGCGACCGGCGACACGCCGGCCAGCGGACGGGGGCCGAGCTCCGTCCCCGCGTCACCCGCAGGGAGTTCGAGCGGGCGGTGCGCCGGGCCCAGGAGTACGTGAAGGCCGGGGACTGCCAGCAGATCGTCCTGTCGCAGCGGTTCGACGCCGAGGTCTCCATCCCGCCCTTCGAGGTGTACCGGGCGCTCCGCCGGGTGAACCCGTCGCCCTACCTCTTCTTCCTGCAGAACGGGACGCAGGCGCTCGTGGGCAGCTCGCCCGAGACGCTCGTCAAGCTGGAGGACGGCGAGGTGACGCTGCGCCCCATCGCCGGGACGCGGCGTCGCGGCAAGGACGCCGACGACGACCGCCGCCTCGAGGAGGACCTGCGCGCGGATCCCAAGGAGAACGCCGAGCACGTCATGCTGGTGGACCTGGGGCGCAACGACGTGGGCCGGGTCTCCGCGGTGGGCACGGTGCGGGTCACCCAGCTGAAGACCGTGGAGCGCTACTCCCACGTGATGCACCTCGTCTCCGAGGTGAAAGGCCGGCTCGCGCCCGGGCTGGACTCGGTCGACGTGCTGCGGGCCGGCTTCCCCGCCGGGACCGTCTCCGGCTCGCCCAAGGTCCGGGCGATGCAGATCATCGACGAGCTCGAGCCGGCCCGGCGCGGCCCCTACGCGGGCGCGGTGGGCTACTTCGACCGCGGCGGCGACATGGAGACCTGCATCGCCATCCGCACGCTCATGCAGTCGGGGCGGCGCATCTCGGTCCAGGCGGGCGCCGGCCTGGTCTACGACTCGAGGCCCGCCGCCGAGTACCAGGAGACCGTGAACAAGGCCCGCGCCCTCTTCACCGCGGTGGCCCAGGCCGAGTCGCGCGACCTCGACGGCCGGGCGCGGCCGGTGCGCGGCTCCGGCCCGGCGCGGAGGGCCCGGCCGACCGGGACCGGGAGGGTGCGCCGGTGAAGCCGCGGCTCGTCCTCGTCGACAACTACGACTCCTTCACCTGGAACCTGGTCCAGTACCTGGGCGAGCTGGGCGCCGAGGTGCGGGTCTTCCGCAACGACGCCATCGACGTGGCCGGGATCCGCGCGCAGCGGCCGGCCGCGCTGGTGATCTCGCCCGGGCCCTGCACGCCGGACGAGGCCGGGGTGAGCCTCGAGGCCATCCGCGCGCTCTCCGGGGAGCTGCCCATCCTGGGCGTGTGCCTGGGGCACCAGGCCATCGGCCAGGCCTTCGGCGGCCGGGTGATCCGCAACGCGCGCATCGTCCACGGGAAGGCGAGCCCGGTGGTCCACCGCGGGACCGGGATCTACGCGGGCCTCCCCTCCCCCTTCGACGCGGGGCGCTACCACTCGCTGGTGGTGGAGCGGGCCTCCCTCCCCCGGGCCCTCTCGGTCACCGCCTGGACCCGCCAGGGCGAGGTGATGGGGCTCGCGCACCGCGGGCTCGACGTCGAGGGCGTGCAGTTCCACCCGGAGTCCGTCCTGACCGGTCACGGCAAGACGCTGCTCGGGAACTGGCTCGGACGGGTCCGGGCCGGGAGGCGGACGTGATCGCGCAGGCCATCGGCAGGCTGGTCGAGGGACACGACCTCTCCCGCGCGGAGATGGTCGAGCTCATGGGAGAGGTGGCCGACGGCGGCGCCACCCCGGCGCAGGTGGGGGCCTTCCTCGCCGCGCTGCGCCTCAAGGGGGAGACCGTCGAGGAGATCGCCGGCGCGGCCCAGGTCATGCGCGCCCGGGCCGAGCGGATCCGGGTCGATCACGCGGTCTTCGTCGACACCTGCGGCACCGGCGGCGACGGGCAGCACACCTTCAACATCTCCACCACCGCGGCCTTCGTGGTGGCCGGCGCGGGCGTGGCGGTCGCGAAGCACGGAAACCGATCGGTCTCCTCCCGCTGCGGCTCGGCCGACGTGCTGGCCGCGCTGGGGGTGGACGTGGACGCGCCCCGCGACCGCGTGGAGCGCTGCGTGGCCGAGGTGGGCATCGGCTTCCTCTTCGCCCCGCGGCTCCACCCGGCCTTCAAGGCCGTGGCCGGCATCCGGCGCGAGCTCGCCATCCGCACGGTCTTCAACCTGCTCGGACCCCTCGCCAACCCGGCCGGCGCGCGGCACCAGGTGATGGGCGTCTACGCGCCCCACTGGGTCCCGGTGATCGGCGGCGTGCTCGCCGCGCTCGGGTCTGCCCACGCCTTCGTGGTCCACGGCGATGGGCTCGACGAGATCGCCGTCACCGGCGTGACCCGGGTGGCCGAGGTCGTCGGGGGCGAGGTGCGCACCTTCGAGATCACGCCGGAGGAGCTGGGGCTCGAGCGGTGGCCGGCCGGTTCGCTCTCCGGCGGCGACGCCGAGGTGAACGCCCGCATCACCCGCGACGTGCTGGGGGGCGCCCGGGGCGCGCCCCGCGACGCGGTGCTCGCCAACGCGGCCGCCGCGCTGGTGGCCGCCGGTGCCGCGCCGGACCTGCGCGCCGGCGTCCGCCTGGCGGCCGGCTCGATCGACCGCGGGGACGCGGCGGCCCGGCTCGAGCGGCTCGTGGTCGTGAGCCGCGGATGACCGTGCTCGACGACATCCTGGCGCGCAAGGCGCGCGAGGTGGCGGAGCGGAAGGCCCGCCTCCCGG
>JBBIOL010000189.1:0-4405 GCA_037443385.1 Anaeromyxobacteraceae bacterium | reverse complement strand
CCGCCGCCGTGGCCGCCGCGCCGGCGCCTCCGCCCCCGGCGACCCCGACGCCGCCTCCACCCGACGCCAACGCCGATCCGTTCGGCATCGACGCCGCCCAGCAGCGGTCGGCCCAGGACGCCGTCGCCGCGGCCGCGAGCCCGACCGCGGACGTGCTGGCCGCCCCCGGCGGCGAGGCCGGGGTGGTGGTGGCCGCTCCTTCACCTTTCGTGAACGTCTGGATCGCGCCGCCGGCCTGGGGCCCGTACTGGGGCGGCGGCGGCTGGTGGGCCTACCCGCCCGGCTGGGTGGGAGCGCCGTGGTGGGGAGCCCCTCCGGTCTGGGGACCGGGCTACCGGCCCCCGTACTACCCGGGGGGCGGCTACTACCCCGGCTACCGCCCGCCTCCCGGCGGCTACTATCCCGGGGGGCGCCCGGGCGTGCCCGGCTACCGTCCCCCGGCACCCCCACCGCCGCGCGGCGGAGGCGTGGCGCCGCGGCCCGTCCCCGGGCCGGCCTACCACGGCGGCGGGGCCCCGGCTCCCCGGCCGTCGGCGCCGGCTCCCCGACGCTAGGAGAGGACGCTTGAAGACCATCGTCGTGAAGATCGGCGGGGAGATCGCCGGCACCCCGGAGATGGACGCCGTCGCGCGCGACGTGCGCGCGCTCGTCGAGGACGGCCACCGGGTGGCCATCGTGCACGGCGGAGGGCCCCAGGCCACCGCGCTCCAGCGCACGCTCGGGCTCGAGACCCGCATGGTGGCGGGGCGGCGCTTCACCGACGCCGCGACGCTCGAGGTCATGAAGTACGCCGTGGCCGGCAAGGTGAACGTCGACGTCTGCGCGCGCCTGCTCGCGAACGGCGTCCTGGGGGTGGGTCTCCACGGGGCGAGCGGGCTCGCCATCGCCTCCCGCCGCCGTCCGCCCCGGGTCATGGCCGGGGCCGGGCCGGACCCGGTCGACCTCGGCCTGGTCGGCGACGTGGTCGGGTTCAACCTGCCGCTCCTGGGCGACCTCTGGGCCCGGGGCTACGTGCCGGTGCTGGCCTGCCTGGGCTGCGACCGGGACGGCCAGCCGCTCAACATCAACGGGGACACGGTGGCGAGCCAGCTGGCCGGGGCGCTCCGCGCCGACGCGCTGGTCCTCGTCACCTCCGCGCCCGGCGTGCTCCGCGACGTGAAGGACCCGTCCAGCCGGGTCCCGCGCATCACGCACGCCCAGTTCACCACCGGCGTCGCCGACGGCTCCATCTCCGGCGGGATGATCCCCAAGCTCGAGGAGTCGTTCGACGTGCTGCGCGACGGGGCCCGCTCGGTGGTCATCGTGGGACGGCTCTCCCCCGGCGACCTGCGACGTGCGGTGGAGGAGCCGGGCAGCGTGGGCACGGTGCTCGTCGAGGCCTGAGCGGGCCCGGGCCGGCCGCGCCTACGGCCCCTTCACCACCGCGCCGCGCGACACCACCGCCCGGACCTCCTTCAGGACCGCCACGTCGGCCACCGGGTCGCCCACCACGGCCACCAGGTCGGCCACGCACCCGGGCTCGAGGCAGCCCAGCCGGCCGGCCCGCTGCGGGCCCAGGAGCTCGCCGGCCACCACCGTCGCCGAGCGGATGGCCTCCCAGGGCGGCATGCCCGCCGCGACCATTAGGCCGAACTCGTCGGCCTGGTTGCGCGCGTGCCAGTCGAACCCGCCGGCGTCGGAGCCGAAGGCCACCGGCGCCCCGGCCCGGAGGGCGGCGCGGAGCGAGGCCTGCGAGGCCTCCCAGAGCGCCTGCCACACCGGGTTCTCCGCCGAGCGCGGTCCGCGGACGGCGTCCCCGGCGGTGAGGGTGGGGCAGTAGGGGATCCGCCGCTCCGCCATGGCCTTCAGCGTGGGCTCGTCGAGGATGTCCCCGTGCTCCAGCGAGTCGACCCCGGCCGCCAGCGCCGCCCGGTGGCCGTCGGGGGTGATCGAGTGGGCCGCCACCTTGCGCCGCAGCCGGTGGGCCTCGTCCACGATGGCGGCCAGCTCGGGCGGGGTGAAGTTGGCGATGGACTCGAAGGTCTCGTCCGGGCGCTGGCGGTAGGAGCGGTCGGCGTAGACCTTGATCCAGTCGACCCCGGCCTGGACCTGGAGCCGGACCGCGCGGCGGCAGTCGTCGGCGCCGTCGCACTTCAGGACGCCGTCCGGCATCCGCCGCTCCCAGGAGTACCCGAGGAGCGGGTAGCTGCCGGTCACGCCCATGGCCGGGCCGGAGGTGACGACCCGCGGCCCGGGCAGCACGCCCGCCTCGAAGGCCCCGGCCAGGTCGACGTCGGCGAAGCCGGCGCCCTCGGTGCCCAGGTCGCGCAGGGTGGTGAAGCCGTGCAGGAGCGCCACCCGCGCGGCGGCCGCGGCGCGCAGCGCGCGGTAGGCGGTGGACTCCTTCAGCACCTGGTCGTCGTAGTCGGCGGCGACGAGGTCGCCCTGCAGGAGCAGGTGGGTGTGCGCGTCGACGAGGCCGGGCAGGCAGGTGAGCCCGGAGAGGTCCACCGTCCGCGCCCCGGCGGCCGGCGACGCCACCACCCGGCCCGCCTCCAGGTGGACGGTGCCCGGGCCGCGGATCTCCCGGCGCGCCGGGTCCACGATCCGTCCGCAGCGGACGGAGAGGGGCGCGGCGGGGGCCGGGCCGGCGGCGGAGGCCGGCACGGCGGCCAGCACGGCCAGCGCCGCCAGGGAGGCCAGGACGGCGGGGACGATCCGCTCGCGACTCGGGGTCATGCTTCCTCCGGTGGTTTCACCCTGCGAAAATCCCGCCACAGGAGCAGGTCGTAGACGATCTTGAGCCCGCCGGCGACGAGGAACGGCACGCCGGCCAGGGCCGGCACCGCGAAGAGGGGCCCGGCGGCCAGCGGGGCCAGCGACGACCCGATGGTCCGCGCGATCCCGGTCACCCCGGCCGCAGCCGAGCGCTCCTCCGGGGACACCACCGCCATGGTGTAGGACTGGCGGGTGGGCACGTCCATCTGGGAGATGGAGAAGCGGAGCAGGAGCACCCCGATGGCGAGCGGCAGGGTGGGCATGAGCGGCACGAGGAGGAGCAGCACGTTCGAGGGCAGGTGGGTGAACACCATCGTGTTCACGAGGCCGATGCGGCGCGCCAGCCAGCCGGCCGAGAGGGCCGACAACCCGGCGAGCAGGTTCGCCCCGAAGAAGATGGCGCCGAGCAGGGCCTCGTCCGCGCCGAACCGGGCGTGGAACCAGTAGGCCACGAAGCTCTGGACCACGAAGCCCCCGGCGAAGGCGTCGAGCGCGAAGAGCGAGGAGAGGCGGAAGACCACCCGTCGCGAGCCGCGCAGCCCGAGCCCCGGCTCCAGGAACGAGGGGCGCCGGTCCACCCGGCCCGCCGCCGGCGCCTCGGCGGCGGGGGAGAGGCGCGTGAAGAGCACGAGGAGCGCCGCGCCCAGCGCCGCGTAGCCCAGCACCACCGCCCGGTTCGCGACGAGCGCCGACGCTCCCCGGTCCTGGAGCCCCTGGGAGAGGAGCCCCCCCGCGAGCGAGCCCAGCGCGGTGGCGAAGGACCCCGCCAGCGCGTACCAGGAGAAGAGGCGGGTCCGGTCGGGCGCCGGCACGGCCTGCGCCAGCGCCGCCTGCTCGATGGCCAGGAACGGGCCCACCTCGTTTCCGGCCGGGCTGATGATGCCGAGGGTGGCGGCGGCGAGCAGCACCCAGAACGAGGTGCTGGCCGCGAAGAGCAGGCCCGCGCCGGCCATCATGGCGGCCCCGACGAGCAGCATGCGGCGGCGGCCGACGCGGTCGGCGTGGGTGGTGATCCAGAGCGAGAGCGCCGTGTCGCCGAGCAGCGTGAGCGTGAGCAGGAGCCCGATCTCCCGCTCCGAGAGCCCGGCCTCCGAGAGGTAGAGCACGAGCACCACGGCCAGGAACCCGTAGGCGAAGAGGCGCAGGCTTCGGGTGGCGAAGAGCAGGACGACGTCGCCGGGGGCGCGGGCGGCCACGGCCCCGTTATAAGCGCCTCGTCGCGCCTCGTGGAGGTGTCCCGTGCCGGAGTCCCCGGGTTTCGTCGCCTTCGCCGTCGAGCTCCTGTCGCACGCCGGTCCGGTCCGGGCCCGCGCCATGTTCGGCGGGCACGGGATCTACTGCGGCGGGGTCATGATCGGGCTCGTCGACGACGACGAGCTCTTCCTCAAGACCGACGCGGAGACCCGACCCCGCTTCGAGGCCGCCGGCTGCCGGCGCTGGGTCTACGCGGGCGGCGGCCGGCGCATGGAGACGAGCTACTTCCGCCCGCCCGACGAGGCGCACGAGGGACCGGAGGAGATGGCGCCCTGGGGGCGGCTGGCGCTGGAGGCGGCCCGCCGCGCGGCGGCGGCGAGGCGGCCGCGCAAGGGGAAGCCCGTGGCCGGGAGGACGGCGGGCGCCCGCAAGGCGGGGCCCCGCCTTGCGGGCG
>JBBIOL010000188.1:0-4669 GCA_037443385.1 Anaeromyxobacteraceae bacterium | reverse complement strand
TCCATCTCGACCAACAAGTAACCCGGAAAGAACTTGCGCTCGCTGATGCTCTTCTCGCGCCTCGAGCGCGTGCAGGAGGTCGCGTCGCGCCCCGTCGAGGAGCCCCGCGCGCGTCGCCGGGTCGGCGGAGGCCAGGGCCCGCCGGGAGAGCGCACGTGCGCGCACGATCCGGGGGGCGACCTGGTCCGGGTCGAGCGTGAGGGATTCGGCGAGGGCGGCCTCCCCGGCGCGGACGTCGCCGAGCGCGAGGAGCACCTCGCCCCGGGCGGCGTGCGCCTCCGCCAGGTCGGGGTCGGCGGAGACCGCTGCGTCCAGCTGGGCGAGCGCCTCCGGCAGGCGGGCGTGGAGGCGGAGGGCGACGGCGAGGCCGAGCCGCGCCTCCCCGAGGTCCGGCGCGATCTCCAGGGCGTGCTCGAAGGCCACCTCGGCCCGCTCCGGGTCGCCCGAGGCGAGGTGCGCGTAGCCCCTTCGCACCTGGTCCAGCGCCCGGGGGTGCGGCGCGGCGGCGGCGCAGGCCGCCAGGAAGGGGAGGAAGGCGATCGGGATCCGGCGCACGGGTACCGGCGGAGCGAGCCACGTGCCAGCGACGAGGCGCGTGAACACGCGCCCCGGCGCGCGTCGGCGGTCCGCGGCGCAGCGCGGCCGGTCGCCCGGCGGACGGTCCGAAATTGACACTACATGCGTGGTCACATAGCTTCGCGTCACGCATGGCGCGCAAGAAGGTCTCCACCACGGTGTACATCACACCCGAGCAGGACGAGCGGCTCAAGCTGCTGAACGACCGCACCAAGGTCCCCGTCGCCGAGTACATCCGGCAAGGGATCGACCTCGTGCTGGAGAAGTACCGGGCCGCGCTACCCGGCCAGCTCACGCTCGACGAACTGGAACGGAAGGGGTAGGCGGAAGGGCGAATGGGCCAGCGACGCGTCGTGATCCTCGGGGCGGCCGGGTTCATCGGAAGCCACCTCGCCGACCGGTTCCTCGCCGAGGGGTGGACGGTCCTCGGCGTGGACAACCTCGTCACCGGCACCCTGCGGAACCTGGCCCACCTCGACGCGAACGACCGCTTCTCCTTCCGCGAGGCCGACGTCTGCGACGGGCTCGGGTGGGTGGAGGGGTCGGTGGACGCGGTCCTCGACTTCGCCTCCCCGGCCTCGCCCGTCGACTACCTCGAGCGCCCCTTCGAGACCCTCCGGGTCGGCTCCGTGGGCGTGGAGCGGGCGCTCGACCTCGCGCAGGCGAAGGGCGCCACCTTCCTGCTCTCCTCCACCTCCGAGGTCTACGGGGATCCGCTCGAGCACCCGCAGCGGGAGAGCTACTGGGGCAACGTGAACCCGGTGGGGCCGCGCGCGGTCTACGACGAGGCGAAGCGCTTCGCCGAGGCCATCACCTCCGCCTACCGGCGCTACCGGAAGGTCGACGTCCGCATCGCCCGCATCTTCAACACCTACGGGCCGCGCATGCGGCTCGACGACGGGCGCGTGGTGCCCACCCTCGTGTCGCAGGCGCTGCGCGGGGAGCCGCTCACGGTGTTCGGCGACGGCGCGCAGACCCGGAGCTTCTGCTACGTGGACGACAACGTCGAGGGCATGTGGCGGCTGCTCCACTCCCGGGAGCAGGACCCGGTGAACATCGGGAACCCGCACGAGATGACCATCCTGGCCTTCGCGGAGGCGGTGCAGCGGCTCTGCGGCCGGGAGGTCCCCATCGTCCACCGCCCGCTGCCCCAGGACGATCCGCGGGTGCGGCGGCCCGACATCACCCGGGCCCGGGAGATCCTGGGCTGGGAGCCGCGGGTCGGGTTCGAGGACGGCATGCGCCGCAGCATCGCGTGGTTCGAGCGGCAGATCCGGAGCGCGTGAATGGCAGGCAGGATCCTCGTCACCGGCGGCGCGGGCTTCATCGGTTCGACCGTCGCCGATCGCTTCGTCGGGGCCGGCTGGGACGTCGCTGTGGTGGACGACCTCTCCTCCGGCAAGCGGGAGAACGTGCCGGACCGGGCGCGCTTCTACCCCTGCGACGTGCGCAGCGCCGCCGCGGCCGAGGTCGTGGAGCGCGAGCGCCCCGACGTGCTCTGCCACCACGCGGCGCAGATCGACGTGCGCCGGTCCATGGCCGACCCGCGCCACGACGTGGACGTGAACGTGGGCGGGCTCGTGAACCTGCTCGCGGCGGCCTCGCGGGCCGGGGTCGGGCACGTGATCTTCGCGTCCAGCGGCGGGGCGGCCTACGGCGAGACCGACCGGATCCCCACCCCCGAGGACGAGCCCACCCGTCCGGTGTCGGTCTACGGCGCGTCCAAGGCCGCGAGCGAGCTCTTCCTCGGCGTGTGGCAGGCCGCGCACGGCATCGGCTGGACCGCCCTGCGCTACGGGAACGTCTATGGCCCCCGCCAGGACCCCCACGGCGAGGCCGGCGTGGTCGCCATCTTCGCGGGGCGCCTCCTCGAGGGGCGGCCCTGCACCGTGAACGGGGACGGCACGCAGACCCGCGACTACGTCTTCGTGGAGGACGTGGCGCGGGCCAACCTGCTCGCCGCCGAGCGGCGGCCGACCGGCCCGGTCAACGTGGGCACCGGCGTGGAGACCGACGTGAACCGGCTGTACCGGCTGCTCGCCGACGCAGCCGGAGTGCCGGACGGCCCGCTCCACGGGCCGGGCAAGCCAGGCGAGCAGTGCCGGTCCTGCGTCGACCCGTCGGCGGCGCGGCGTCTCCTGGGCTGGACCCCCGAGGTCCCGCTCGCGGACGGGCTCGCGCGGACGCTCGGCTGGTTCCGGGCGCGGCGGGGCCCGGCCTAGCGGTCCTCCGGCGGCTCCTCGTCGGCGTCGGCGGGGAGGGCGGGGGCCGAGAGCAGTCGTTCGAGCTCGGCCCGGGCGGACGGGGCCTCCTCCGGCGTCACGGTCCCGTTGCGCTCGAGGAGGGCGAGGATGCGGCGCGCCTTGCGGGCCAGCCAGCGCGGCGCCGGCGAGAGCGCGGCCTTGCGCGGCGCCGGGAGCATCCCGGCGAGCACCGCCGCCTGCGCGGCGGAGAGGTCCCGGGCGGCCACGCCGAACCAGCGGCGCGCGGCCGGCTCGGCCCCGAAGACGCCGTTTCCCCACTCGGCGACGTCGAGGTAGAGGGCCAGGATGCGCCGCTTGGGGAGCGTGCGCTCCAGCTTCACCGCCAGCGCGGCCTCGCGCGCCTTGCGGAGCCAGCTGCGCTCGGTCCCGAGCCAGAGGTTCTTGGCGAGCTGCTGGGTGATGGTCGAGGCCCCCCGGACCGTGCGCCCCGCCTTCCAGTTCTGCTCGGCGGCGTTGCGGATCTCGTCCCAGTCGAACCCGGCGTGGCCGAAGAAGGACGCGTCCTCCGAGGCCACCACCGCCCGCACCAGCCGGGGGGAGATGCGGTCGAGCGGCACCGGGCGGTAGTCGGGGCGGAAGGGCCTGCCCTCGCGGGCCGCCTCGGCCCGGCGCTGCTCGATGAGGGCGGTGGTCGGCGGGGCGCGCGTGGCGAGCGGCGCCGGGTCGGGCAGGGACCTCCAGAGGGCCACTCCGGCGAGCACGGAGAGGAGGAGCACGCCCAGGCCGGCGAGGAGCACCCGGCGGAGGAGCCGCCTCCGGGGCCGCCGGGAACGGCCCGCCTCCCTCCCGCCTCGCGATTGCCTTTCGCCCCCGGCCGCCACGCCGCTTCCCTATCAGGGTTGCCCCATCCCGGGAACGGCCCCCACGAGGGCGAGCACGGCGCCCGGCCGGGGATTACAAGGCGGGAAACCCCCACGAGCGGCCGCAGCGCCGCGGAGGAAGGACCCATGAGCGTCAAGCTCTACAAGCCCCAGGACTACTCGAAGGTGCGCGGCCTCGCCGGGATCTCCAACGACCAGATCGAGGAGCACCTCAAGCTCTACGAGGGCTACGTGAAGCGCACCAACGCGCTCACCGAGAAGCTGGAGGGCATGGCGAAGGAGGGGAAGGCCTCCGGTGCCGACCCGGTCTACGCCGAGCTCACCCGCCGGCTGGGCTTCGAGTACGGCGGCATCGTGAACCACGAGTACTACTTCGGGAACCTCACGCCCGGCGCGCAGGCCGAGCCGCCGGCGGGCTCGAGGCTGGCGAAGGCCGTCGAGGCCTCGTTCGGCAGCGTCGCCACCTGGCTGGCCGACTTCCGCGCCATCGCCACCATGCCGGGCATCGGCTGGGCCATGACCTTCCAGGACCCGAACACCGGCTGGCTCTCCAACCAGTTCGTCACCCTCCACGAGAACGGCGTGCCCCCGGGCTTCCGGCCCATCCTGGTCCTCGACGGCTGGGAGCACGCCTTCATGCGCGACTACAAGGCCTTCGAGCGGGCCAAGTACGTCGAGGCCTTCTTCAAGAACGTGAACTGGGCCGTCGTCGAGTCGCGCCTGAAGTAGCCCCTGCCGCGTTCGCTCCCGCGCGCCCGCGCCGCCTCGCCCGCAGGGGCGGGACGCCGCGGGCGCGGCGCTTCCCGGCCCGTGGCGCACGCCGACGTCCTCCCGTCCCCGGCCCGCCGGGCCTCGCTCCGCCGCCGGCTGCTCGCCTGGTGGGATGCGGGCCACCGCGACCTGCCCTGGCGGGGGCCGCAGCGGGGCGCCGACCCGTACCGGGTGTGGCTCGCCGAGGTGATGCTGCAGCAGACCCGCGTGGAGACGGTGGTCCCGTACTTCCTCCGG
>JBBIOL010000187.1:0-4712 GCA_037443385.1 Anaeromyxobacteraceae bacterium | reverse complement strand
ACCCGGCCGGACCGCGCCCACCACCGTCACCGTGACCGAGAGGACCGGTGCCGCGGTCACGTTGCCGCCCACCACCGCGATGCCGTGGCGGCGGGCGCAGGCCGTGATCCCGCGCCCGACGCGGGCCAGCCGGTCCGGGTCGGCCCCGGGCGGCGTGGCCAGCGCCACGAGCGCCCAGAGCGGGCGGGCGCCCATGGCGGCCAGGTCGGAGAGGTTCACCGCGAGCGCCTTCCACCCCACCTCGGCCGGCGCGAAGCGACGGGTGAAGTGGACGCCTTCCACCACCGCGTCCACCGTGGCCACGAGCTCCTCCCCGGGCGGGGGCGCGAGCACCGCGGCGTCGTCGCCGATCCCCACCCGCACTCCTTCTCCCGGGGTGAAAGAGCGGGTGAAGCGCTCGACGAGCGCGAACTCGCCGGCGCGGGCCACGGGCTAGCCGGCGGCGGCCGCCGGGGTGGACCGGACCGCCAGCGCCGCGGGACCGGAGGCGACCACCGGCAGGGAGAGGGTGAAGGTGGTGCCGGCGCCGGGGGTGGAGGCGACCTTCACCGTCCCGGCGTGGGCCTCGACGTAGCTCTTCACGATGGCGAGCCCCAGCCCGGCCCCCCCGAACTCGCGGGTGGTCGACCCGTCCACCTGGAAGAAGACGTCGAAGATCCGGCCCAGGTTCTGCGGGGCGATGCCGATGCCGGTGTCGGCGACGGAGATGGCCACGCGATCGTCGCCGTCGGCGTGCGCCTCCACCGAGACCGCGCCCCCGGCGGGCGTGAACTTCACCGCGTTCGTGACCAGGTTGATGAGGGCCTGCCGGATCTTCTCGCGGTCGCACTGCACGGCGGGGAGCTGGGCCGGGGTCCAGGCCACCCGGAGCCCCTTCTTGCGGGCGTGCGGCGTCATGGTGGCCACCGCGTCCCGCATGATGGCGTTCACGTCGACGTCGGAGACCACGAGCTTCACCCGTCCGGCCTCGATCTTGGAGATGTCGAGGATGGAGGTGATGAGCCCGAGCAGGCTCTCCCCCTTGTCCATGATGATCTGCAGGTACTCGCGCTGCTCGGCGGTGAGCGGGCCGCCCAGCCCCTCCAGCATCATCTCCGAGTAGCCGATGACGCTGGTGAGCGGGGTGCGCAGCTCGTGGCTCATGGTGGCGAGGAAGTTGGACTTGAGCCGGTCGAGCTCCTTCAGCGCCTGGTAGGCCCCCTCCAGCTGCCGGTTCTTGTCCTGCACCTCGCGGTAGGACTCCTGGACCGCCTCGATGTGCAGCCGGGCGGTGAGCAGGTTCTTGTGCCCGGTGAAGACCAGCACGTCGAGGATCTCGGCGAAGTGGCGCAGCACCTTCTCGGCGGTGGCCTGCGGCACCCGCCGGATCTTGTTCATGTAGGAGGCGGCGAGCTTCTCGTCGAAGTCGGGCGAGAGTCGCGAGAGCGCGGCCGGCAGGGCCACCAGGTCGTCGGGGATGAACGGGCCGAAGACCATGCGGCCGATCACGTCCCCCTCGTAGAGGACCGGCTGCACCGCGTAGCGGCAGCCGGCGAAGCAGGAGACCGTGGAGGGGACGGCCTCCTCCGGCAAGGGGTCGGTCTTCACCCGCTGCACGGTGGCCATGCACTGGGTGCGACCCTCGGCGGTCTGCCACAGGTAGCCGCAGAAGTCGGCGTTGCCCACCTTCACGTCCACCAGCTTGTTGCCGGTGTCGTCGAAGACCTTCACGCCGATCCGGTAGAGCTCGGCGAACGAATGGCACACCTCCGTGAACGACCGGAGGTCGAGGAGGTCGCCGAGCGGAGTCGGCTGCAGGAGGACGGACTGCTGGACCTTCATCTCGCTTCCACGCGGGACAGCACCGATCCCAGGAACTCCTTCTCCGGCAGGGCGAACCGGCGCGAGAGCGCCAGCGCGCGGTCCAGGTCGCGGTAGCAGAGGGAGAGCAGCGTGCCGAGCGTCTCGAGGACGCCCTCCCCCTGGATGGCCTTGGCCGGCACCACCGGCACCCGGGGCGGGCGGCCCAGGTCGGCGAAGTCGTCCTCGCGGATCCCGTCGAGGTCCATCTTGTTCTTCTGGATGACGATGGGCAGCGCGCGCGGGTCGAGGCCGTTCGCCTCGAGGTTGCGCAGCATGTCCTTCCAGTAGGCGAGCGTGGAGGTGGCCTCCGACCGGCGGGCGTCGGCCACGAAGACCACCGCGTCGCTCCCCTGCAGGACGATGCGCCGTGTCGACTCGTGCATGACCTGTCCGGGAACGGTGTAGAGCTTGATCTTGACCTTCACGCCGCCCGGGGTCCGGAAGAACACCGGCATCATGTCGAAGAAGAGGGTGCGGTCGTCCTTGGTGTCGAGGGTCATGAGCCGACCGCGGACCTTGGGATCCATCTTCTGGTAGAGCGCGTGGAGGTTCGTCGTCTTGCCCGACAGCGCCGGGCCGTAATAGACGACCTTCACCGCGAGCTCGCGGCTCTCCTCGTTGAATTGGGCCATCGGCCTTCGGGACCTCGCGCGCCCTCCCCCCGCAGGGTCGAAGCTAGCGCAATCCGGCGGTGGGTTCCACCGGGCGGCCCCGTTCCGGGGCGCTCCCGGGGCGGATCGCGGCCCGGGGGCCGGTCCGGTGTTCAGTCCCCGTCCAGCGCCCACCAGCGGCGCGCCTCGTCGATCGTGCGCAGGAGCGGGCTCGCCGGGAGGGAGGCCAGGAAGGCGCGGCCGTAGCCCCGCGTGGTGAGGCGCGGGTCGAGGATGGCGACGAGGCCCCGGTCGGACCGGGAGCGGACGAGCCGACCGAAGCCCTGCCGGAGCTGGAGCGCCGCCGCCGGCACCTGGAGCGAGGAGAACGGGTCGCCACCCGACTCGGCGAGCGCCTTCACCCGCGCCGCCACCACCGGGTCCCCGGGGGGGGCGAAGGGGAGGCGGTCCATCACCACGAGCGAGAGGGCGGCGCCGGGGACGTCCACGCCCTCCCAGAAGCTCTGGGTGGCGAAGAGCACCGACGGCCGTTCCCGGAAGGCCTCGAGCAGCCGGTGCTTGGGCCGCTCCCCCTGCACGAGGAGCTGCCAGGGCAGGTCGGAGAGGGCCTGCCGGAAGGCGAGCATGTTGCGGACCGAGGTGCAGAGCACGAAGGCGCGTCCGCCGGTGATCCCGGCGAGCTCGCGGACCGTGCCGGCGGCGGCCGCCACGAATCCGGGCTGGTTCGGGTCGGGCAGCCCTCCGGGCGCCACCAGCGCCGCCTGGCGCGCGTAGTCGAAGGGGCCGGGGAAGACCGCCTCGTCCACGTCGAGATCGGCGCGCAGCCCCACCTGGCGCCGGAAGTAGTCGAAGCGCCCCTGGGCGGCCAGGGTGGCGCTCGTGAAGACCACGGTGTCGAGGTTCCGGTAGAGCCGGGTGACGAGCTCCTCGGCCACGTCGATGGGGGCCGCGCGCAGGAAGACCCCCCGGCCGCGGGCCTCGGCGAAGAAGACCCGGGACGGCTCCTTCATGGCGGTGACCGCGGCCAGCTCCACCCGGAGGTCGGCCGCGCGCCGCGCGATCTGGAGCAGCGCCGGCGCGTCGTCGTCGCAGAGCTCGCCGCGCAGCTCCTCGAGGGCGTGGTCGAGGCGCTCCTGCTCGGCGGCGAGGGGCTCGAGGATGGCCGGGGTGAGCGGCCCGCGCAGGCTCTCCTCGTCGGCGCGCCGCCCGCCCCGGGGGGGCGCGGACCGGCCGGAGGCCGCCGCGAGCGACCGGGCCACCGACGAGAAGAAGCGCTCGCCCGCCTTGCCCAGCTCGCCGGTGGTGCGCTTCAGCATGGAGGCGAGGTCGGGCCGGTCGGCGACCGCCCGCTGCGCGTCGCGCGCGAGCTCCTCCACCCGGTAGGAGGAGACCTGAAGCCCGAAGTACTCGGTGGCCACGTCCTCGATGGCGTGGGCCTCGTCGAAGATCACCGCCTCGTAGGGCGGGAGCACCTCCACGCCGGCGCGGGAGGTGCGCATGGCGAGGTCGGCGAAGAAGAGGTGGTGGTTCACGAGCACCACGTCGGCGGCGGCGGCGCGGGCGCGGGCCTGCTGCACGAAGCAGTCGTCCCAGGCCTTGCACTCCTTGCCGACGCAGGTCTCCCCGGTGGCGGAGAGGTCCTTCCAGGCCAGGTAGGCGTCGGGCAGGTCGATCTCGCTGCGGTCGCCGGTGGTGGTGGTGCGCGCCCAGGCGCGGATGCGGGGCCAGAGCGCCGCCTCCTCCCGGGTGGGGAAGGTGGGGTGGCGCTCGAACTCCTCGCCGCGCAAGAGGCAGTAGTAGTTGGCGCGCCCCTTCAGGTAGGCCGCCGAGATCTCCACGCCGCAGGCGTCGCGGAGCAACGGGAGGTCCTTCCCCCAGATCTGCTCCTGCAGCGTGCGCGTGGCGGTGGAGATGACCACCCTCCGGCCGGAGAGCACCGCCGGGAGCAGGTAGGCGAGCGTCTTGCCGGTGCCGGTGCCGGCCTCGGCGACCAGGTAGCGGCGTCGGGAGAGCGCGTCGGCCACCGCCTCGGCCATGCGCAGCTGGTCGGGGCGCGGCTCGTAGCCGGGGAGCGCCCGCTCCAGGCTCCCCCCGGGGGCGAGCACCGCCTCGAGGGCGGAGGGCGCGCGCACCGGCATCAGCGCACCGCCCCGGTGCGCAAGAGCGCGAGCGCCGCCCAGGCCGCCGCGCCGAGCACCAGGACCGCCAGGATCGCCGCCACCCCCCGCTTCACCCAGGGCGACACGGGCGCGGGCGGCG
>JBBIOL010000186.1:0-4797 GCA_037443385.1 Anaeromyxobacteraceae bacterium | reverse complement strand
CCACCCGAGCCCGAGCCACGGGCGCGGCAGCTCCGGGGCGCGCGCCACCGCGTCGCCCCAGAAGTCGAGGTCGGTCTCCCAGACGGCGTTGCGCCGGTGGAGCGCGACGGCGAGCGCGAGCCAGGCCACGAGCACCGCCGCCGCCTCGACCCTCCGCCGGCGCGGGGCCGCCACCGCGCGCTCCAGGATCCCGCGGGCGCCGAGCGTGCCGGCGAGCAAGAGGCCCCACCCGGCCAGGTAGGTCCGCCGCTCGGCCAGCGCGTCGGCGATGGGGACGAAGCTCGAGGTCGGCGCGAGGACCAGGAAGAAGAAGGCCACCCCGAACGCGGCGGCCCGTCCGTCGGCCGCGCCGGTCGTGGCCCTCGCCCGGCAGCGGGTCCAGAGGAGCGCCGCACCCCCGAGGAGGGCGGCGAGGAACAGGCCCGCGAGGAGGACCGCCGGCTCGGCCAGGCTCCGGGAGAGCGGGATCGAGCCGTCCGCCTGCTGGCCGGCGGGCCAGGCGAGCAGGCGGACGTAGGTGGCGACCACCCGCCACTGGGTGAGGAAGTAGCTCCCCGGGCTCGCTCCCGGGACCGAGAACCCTGCGTCGGGGCGCCCGGCAACGCTCGCGAGGAGGCCGCGCACCAGGAGGAGGTCCACCAGGAGGATCGGCGCCACCAGGGCGGCCCGGAAGCCCCATCGCGTCGGCCGCGCCTCCCCGGCGCGGGGCGGGACGAGGAGGACGAGGAGCACGAACGCCACCGGCGCCGTCACCACGATCTGCTTCGCACCCATTCCCAGCGTGGAGGCGGCGAGCGCCGCGGCGCCCCAGAGCGCGCCCCGGATCCCGGGACCGGCGCGATCGGCGGCGAGGAGCGCGAGCAACGTCGCGAGGTACAGGCCGGAGGCCAGGACCTCCGAGCGCTGGGTCACGTAGCTCACCGCCTCGGTCTGCAGGGGATGCAGCGCGAAGAGCCCGGCGACGGCCACCGCCACGCCGTCCACCCCCGCCGACCCGGCGAGACGGAGGACCCGGCGGGTGAAGGCGAGCACCAGCCCGACCACGCCCAGGTGGAGGAGGAGGCTCCCCAGGTGGAACCCGCGCGGACCCGGCCCCGAGAGGGCCCGGGTGGCCGCGAAGGTGAGCTCGGTCGTGGGTCGGCCCCCGGCGAGGAGGTCGGGCACGAAGGCGCGCAGGACCGCGCCCGGGTCGGCGAGGCGCGGGGCGTCCCGGACCACGCGGGTGTCGTCCCAGAGGAACTCGCCGTCGAGGACGCGGCCGTAGGCCAGGACCGCGAGAACCACGGGCAGGACCACGAGCAGGAGGACGGGCGGGCTGCGGGGCGGCATCGCTCGGGCCGACTCTAGCAGGCCCGGCCCGGGCCATGGCCGGGGTACCCGAACCGATCGAATTGCGGTAAATAGCGCCGCGCGCGTCGCGGACGCGGACGGCGCGGAAACCTTCGAGAGGCGAGGACACTCCACATGGTCGAGCTCGGAAAGCGGATCCTGTTCGTCGGGTACGGGGCGGTGGCCCAGTGCACGCTCCCCATCCTCATGAAGCACATGAAGGTGAGCCCGAGGAACGTCACGGTGATGGACTTCGAGGACCGCCGGAAGGTGCTCGCCCCCTGGCTCAAGAAGGGCGTCACGTTCGTGAAGAAGAAGGTGGGCCGGGACAACATGGGGTCGCTCCTCGGCAAGCACCTCTCGGCCGGCGACGTGCTCGTGGACCTCGCCTGGAACATCGACGCCTGCGAGATCCTCCAGTGGTGCCACGACCACGGCGTGCTCTACGTGAACACCTCGGTCGAGGTCTGGGACCCGTATGAGGGGGCCGAGAACAAGCACCCCACCGAGCGCACCCTCTACAGGCGCCACATGAAGCTGCGGCGCATGACCGCAGGCTGGAAGGAGAAGGGGCCCACGGCCGTGCTCGAGCACGGCGCCAATCCCGGCCTCATCTCCCACTTCACCAAGCAGGGGCTCCTCGACATCGGCCGGAAGCTGCTCCGCGACGGCAAGGCGAAGGGACAGGACGCCGAGCAGGTCCAGCAGCTCATGAAGGACCAGGCCTGGAACCGGCTGGCCATGAAGCTGGGCGTGAAGGTCATCCACTGCAGCGAGCGCGACACCCAGATCACCGACGTGCCCAAGCAGGTGGACGAGTTCGTCAACACCTGGAGCGTGGAGGGCTTCCGCGAGGAGGGCACCACCACCGCCGAGATGGGCTGGGGCACCCACGAGAAGGAGCTGCCGCCCTACGCCGTCGAGCACGCGGACGGGCCGCGCAACCAGATCTGCCTGGCCCGCATGGGCATGAACACCTGGGTGGTCTCCTGGGTGCCCGACTACTGCATCCACGGCATGGTGGTCCGCCACGGCGAGGCGTTCACCATCAGCGACAAGCTCACCGTCTGGGAGGGCGGGAAGGCGGTCTACCGTCCCACCGTGCACTACGCCTACTGCCCGAGCGACTCGGCCATCGCGTCCCTGAACGAGCTGCGCGGCTACGACTACCGGCTCCAGCCCCGCTACCGGATCCTGAACGACGAGATCACGAGCGGCTCCGACATCCTCGGCGCGCTCATCATGGGGCACGCCTACAACTCCTGGTGGGTGGGCAGCGACCTCTCCATCGAGGAGTCGCGCCGGCTCGTCCCGCACCAGAACGCCACCACCATGCAGGTGGCCATCTCGGTGGTCGCGGCCGTGCTCTGGATGGTGAAGAACCCCGAGCGCGGGGTGGTCGTGCCCGACGACCTGCCGCACGAGTTCGTGCTCAAGGTCGCGAAGCCCTACCTGGGCCGGTGGATCTCCCGGTCCTCGCCCTGGACGCCGCTCGCCCACTACACGAACGCCTTCGAGGGGTTCAACAACCCCCAGGTGGACACCTCCGACCCCTGGCAGTTCAAGAACTTCCTCGTCACCGACGGCGACTGAGCCCGGGCGGGAGGGAGGGACCCATGATCTCGGCGAAGCGGCTGCAGCAGCTGGCCCGCGAGGACGGAACCCCGCTCTTCGTCGTCGACCACGACGAGCTGCGGAAGAACTACGCCACCTTCCGGAAGTACCTCCCCCGCGTGCAGGCCTACTACGCGGTGAAGGCCAACTCCGACCCGGCCATCGTGAAGACCCTCTTCGAGGCCGGGGCCAGCTTCGACGTGGCCTCCATGCCCGAGTTCATGATCGTCCACGAGCTCATCCGCGAGATGCCGGAGAAGGAGCGGCAGGCGTGGATCTGGGACAAGATCATCTACGCCAACCCCATCAAGGCGAACGGGACGCTGCGGCAGCTCGACCGCTACAAGCCGCTCGTCACCTACGACAACCTGGAGGAGATCAAGAAGATCCGGAAGCATGCGCCGCGCGCGGGGCTGGCGCTGCGGCTGCGGGTCCCGAACACGGGAGCCATGGTCGAGCTCTCCTCCAAGTTCGGCGCCCACCCGGGCGAGGCGGTGGACCTCATCCTGGCCGCGGAGAAGGAGGGGCTCACCGTCGAGGGCATCTCCTTCCACGTGGGCAGCCAGACCACCAACTTCGACAACTACGTCCAGGCGCTGAATCTCGCCGCCCACGTCTTCGAGGAGGCCCGGGCCCGGGGCGCCGGCAAGATGTTCCTCGTCGACATCGGCGGCGGCTTCCCGGCACCCTACGACGACACGGTGAAGCCCTTCCGCGAGCTGGCGCGGATCCTGAACCGGGAGCTCGACCGGCTCTTCCCGAAGGACGTGCAGATCCTGGCCGAGCCCGGGCGCTTCCTGGTGGCCACCGCCGGCACCGTGGTCTGCACCGTGATCGGCAAGGCGGTCCGGGACGGGAAGCTCTGCTACTACGTGGACGACGGCGTCTACCACACATTCTCCGGCGTGATCTTCGATCACTGCCAGTATCACTTCGACGCGTTCCGCAAGGGCCCGCTCGAGACCTGCTCGATCTTCGGGCCCACCTGCGACGCCCTCGACGTGGTCTCGATGACCGAGCGGCTCCCCGCCGACCTGAAGCTCGGGGACATGGTGTACAGCCGGAACATCGGGGCCTACAGCCACGCCTCCTCGACCTCCTTCAACGGCTTCCCGCCGGCGAAGGTGGTACACGTGAACCGCTAGCCGGAATCCGCCGTCCTTCCGGCAGGTTGCGGGCGTCCCGGGCGGGAGCGACCCGCGTCCCCGACAGGAGTAGAGTGAAGCAATCTCGGTTCCGGTGCGTCCGAACCTCGGGTGACGCCATGAAGACCTTCCTCGCCGCCGCATCGATCGCCGTCTCGCTCCTCCTCGCGTCGCGTCCCGCCCTCGCGGACGACGCGCCGCAGGCCGTCCAGCCCACCGAGCCCGCCCCGACCTGGGTGCCCCCGCCTCCCACCGAGGTGAACGTGCAGACCGGCGAGGAGGTGGTGGTGCAGCCCTCCGCCCCGGCCGG
The DNA here is from genome assembly GCA_037443385.1 of Anaeromyxobacteraceae bacterium. GTDB lineage: Bacteria > Myxococcota > Myxococcia > Myxococcales > Anaeromyxobacteraceae > CAIOAK01. The sequence continues at coordinate 399 of JBBIOL010000186.1, read as the reverse complement.
CCAGTGGGTGTACACGGCCCAGTACGGATGGGTCTGGATGCCGTACGGCAACTCCTACGTGTACCTGCCCCAGGCCGGTTCCGCGCCCAACATGTACGTCTACTATCCGGCCGTGGGCTGGTCCTGGGTCATTGCACCCTGGGTGTGGGGCTGGGGATCCATGCCGTGGTTCGGCTACGCCGGCTGGGGAGCGTACCCCTGGTACGGCTACGGCTACGGGACCTGGTACGGGTACGCGCGTCCGTACGCCTACGCGGGCTGGTACGGCGGCGGGTACTACGCCCACGGGCGCTGGACCGGCGTCGGCGGCCCCGGCTACCGCCCACCCCCGGGTGGCGGCGTCCCTCCGGGCCGGCCAGGCGTGGGCGGGCCCCCGCCCGCCGGTCGCCCCGGGCTTCC
>JBBIOL010000185.1:0-4916 GCA_037443385.1 Anaeromyxobacteraceae bacterium | reverse complement strand
GGTCCGGCGCCGCCCCGCGGCGGGCCTCCACGGCGAGCCCGTAGGCGGCGGCCACGCCGATGGCCGGGGCCCCGCGCACGGCCAGCGTCCGGATGGCGTCGGCCACCTCCTCGGCGGTGCGCAGCCCGAGCCAGGTCTCCTCCCCGGGGAGCAGCCGCTGGTCGATGAGCCGGACCAGGTCCCGCTCCACGTCGTAGGCCACCGGCCGCAGCACTTCCCGTTCCGTCACGACCCGCCTCCCCGGCGCCGTCCGATGCGCCCGGTGGCACGCAGCGCGAAGTAGATCGCGGCGGCGGCGGCCACCCCTGCCTCCAGCCGGTGGCCGTCGCGGAGCAGCACGCCCGCCACCACGCCGGAGGCGACCACCAGCACCCCCAGGAAGAGGCGGCTCGGCCCGCCGGCCGATCCCGCCCCGGCCGGCCCGGCGCCCCAGCCCGCCCAGCTCACGTGCGCACCGCCCGGGCCACGTCAGCCTCCCAGCTTCCGCTTCAGCACCGCGTTCACCACCGCCGGGTTTCCCTTGCCCTGCATGGCCTTCATGACCTGGCCCACGAAGAAGCCGAGCAGCTTCGCGTTCCCGGCCCGGTAGCGCACCACCTCGGTCGGGCTGGCCGCGATCACCGCGTCGGCGGCGGCCTCCACCGCCGCGGCGTCGGAGACCTGGGCGAGCCCGCGGGCCGCCACGATGGCCGCCGGGTCGCCGCCCTCCCGGAGGAGCGCCTCCACGAGCTGCCGGAGGCCCGGACCGCCCACCACGCCCTCGTCGGCGAGCCGGAGCGCGGCGGCGAGCGCCTCGGGGCGGAGCCGCGACCCGGAGAGCGCCACGCCTCCCTCGTTGCAGAGGCGGGCCACGTCGCCGTTGAGGAGATTCGCGATGCGCTTCGCCGCCTCGGCGCCGCCGCCGCGGGCCGCGAGCGCCGCGTCGAAGAACTCGGCCACCTCCCGCTCGTCGACGAGCAGGCCGGCGTCGTAGGCCGAGAGCCCGAGCTCGCGCCGGTAGCGGGCCGCGCGCGCCCGGGGGAGCTCGGGCAGCGTGGCCCTCACCTCCTCGATCCAGGACGCCGGGATGCGCACCGGCGGCAGGTCGGGCTCGGGGAAGTAGCGGTAGTCGTGGGCCTCCTCCTTCGAGCGCATGGAGCGGGTCTCGCCCCGCTGCGGGTCGAAGAGCCGGGTCTCCTGCACCACCTTCCCGCCGCCCTCCAGGATCTCCACCTGCCGGCGCATCTCGAAGTCGATGGCCTGCCGGAGGAAGCGGAACGAGTTCATGTTCTTGAGCTCGCAGCGGGTGCCGAGCACCGTCGAGCCGCGCGGCATCACCGAGACGTTGGCGTCGCAGCGGAACGACCCCTCCTCCAGGTTCCCGTCGTTCACGCCCAGGCAGACGAGCACGGCGCGGAGCGACTTGAGGTACGCGATGGCCTCGTCGACCGAGCGGAGCTCGGGCTCGCTCACGATCTCGAGCAGCGGCACCCCGGCCCGGTTCAGGTCCACGCCGGAGGACCCGTCGGCGGCCACGCCGTGCAGGTTCTTGCCGGCGTCCTCCTCCATGTGGATGCGGGTCAGGCGGACCCGCCGCTCCTCGTCCCCCACGGTGAAGTCGACCCCGCCCCCCAGGCACACGGGCAGCTCGTACTGGCTCACCTGGTAGCCCTTGGGGAGGTCCGGGTAGAAGTAGTTCTTGCGGGCGAAGACGCTCTTCTCCTGCACCGCGCAGCCCAGCGCGAGTCCGGTGCGGATGGCGAACTCGACCACCTGGCGGTTCAGCGCCGGGAGCACGCCGGGCATGCCCAGGCAAACCGGGCAGACGTGGGTGTTGGGCTCGCCCCCGAAGTCGGTGGGGCAGCCGCAGAAGATCTTGCTCCGGGTGAGGAGCTGGGCGTGGACCTCCAGGCCCAGGACGACCTGCCAGTCGCCGGTCACGATCGCACTCCCGGGCCGGGCCCGCCGCTGCGGAGCGTCTGGACCGACCAGTCCTTCCAGCGCTCCGCGGAGGGGAAGAGGGAGGCCTGCGCCGCCACGACGAGCGCCCAGAGCCCGTACAGCGCGGGGCTCCCGGTGACGAGCTCGGCCACCAGCGGGAACAGGGCGGCTCCCTCCAGGATGGCCCAGGCCACGAGCAGGCGGGTGAAGGCCACGGCGTCGGGCTGGCCCGGCTGGCGGGGGTGGATGCGCGGGGGGAGCAGCCGCGAGAGCGCCACCCCCAGCCCGGCCACGGCCGCCGACATCCAGAGCAGGACCGGCGCGAGCTCGGGCGAGCGCATGTGGCGCGGGGGCGTGGCGGCCATCGCCACCCCGGCGAAGAGCACCGGCGTGGCGAGCAGCGCCACCCAGGCCACGGTGGCCGCCCGGCGCGACGGCGCGCTCATCCGATCGCCTCCGGCGCCGGGGAGGGGCCGAGCTCGCGCTCGAGCGCGCGGGCGGCCCGCAGCAGGGTGGGCTCGTCGAAGGGGCGCCCCACCAGCTGCAGCCCGACCGGTAGCCTCGACTCCGGGTGAAGTCCGGCGGGGACCGAGAGCGCGGGCAGCGCGGCCAGGTTGGCGGTGATGGTGTAGACGTCGGCCAGGTACATCTGCAGCGGGTCGGCGACCTTCTCCCCCAGCCGGAAGGCGGCGGTGGGCGAGACCGGCCCGGCCACCACGTCGCAGCGCTCGAAGGCGCGGTCGAAGTCCCGGCGCACCAGCGTGCGCACCTTCTGGGCCCGCAGGTAGTAGGCGTCGTAGTAGCCGGCCGAGAGCGCGTAGGTCCCGAGCATGATGCGCCGCTTGGGCTCGGCCCCGAACCCCTGGTCGCGGGTCTCCCCGTACATGTCGACGAGGGAGCGGGATGGCGCGCGCAGGCCGAAGCGCACGCCGTCGTAGCGGGCCAGGTTGGAGGAGGCCTCGGCGGGCGCCACGAGGTAGTAGGCCGCCACCCCGTACCGGGAATGAGGGAGCTCGACGTCCACCAGGGTCGCGCCCATGGCGCGGTAGGCGTCGAGCGCCTCGCGCACGCGCCGCTCCACGCCGGGCTCGCTGCCCCCCTGGAACCACTCGCGGGGGACGCCGATGCGCAGGCCGCGCGCGCCTTCCTCGATCCCGGCGCGGTAGTCCGGGACCGGCCGTGTGGACGTGGTCTGGTCGCGCGGGTCGTGCCCGGCCACGGCCCCGAGCAGGAGCGCCGCGTCGGCCACGGTGCGGGCGATGGGGCCGGGCTGGTCGAGCGAGCTCGCGAAGGCCACCACGCCGTAGCGGGAGACCCGGCCGTAGGTCGGCTTGACGCCGACCACCCCGCAGAGGGAAGCCGGCTGGCGGATGGAGCCGCCGGTGTCGGTTCCGAGCGAGCCGAAGGCCTGGCGCGCGGCCACGGCGGCGGCGCTCCCGCCCGACGACCCCCCGGGCGTGCGGGAGAGGTCCCAGGGATTGCGGCAGGGCCCGAAGGCGCCGTTCTCGTTGGACGAGCCCATGGCGAACTCGTCCATGTTGAGCTTGCCCAGCCGCACCGCGCCGGCGGCGCGGAGCCGCTCCACCACGGTGGCGTCGAAGGGCGGGACGAAGCCCGCGAGGATGCGGGAGCCGGCGGTGGTCTCGGTCCCGCGGGTGAGGAAGATGTCCTTGAGCGCCACCGGCACGCCGTCGAGCGGCGAGCGGGCCTCGCCCCGGGCGCGGCGGGCGTCGGAGGCCCGGGCGTCGGCGAGCGCACCCTCCTCCTCCACCGCCAGGAAGGCGTGCAGCGCGCCGTCGGTGGCGGCGATGCGCGCCAGCGCCGCCCGGGTGACCTCCTCGGAGGAGGCCTCGCCGCGCGCGAGCGCGGCCCCGAGGTCGACGATGGACCGGGAGAGCAGGTCGTTCGCGCTCACTCGAGGATCCGGGGGACCTGGAAGCAGGTGCCGGCGCGGGCGGGCGCGTTCCGGAGCGCCTCGTCGGGGGGGAGCCCCGGCGTGACGGCGTCCTCGCGGAACGGCGTCGCCGACTCGGCGAGCGCGTGGGTCATGGGCTCGACGCCGGCGACGTCGAGCTCCTCGAGCTGGCGGACGTAGTCGAGGATGGCCGAGAGCTCGCCCGCGAGCCGCTCCTCCTCCCCGGGGGAGAGGCGGAGCCGCGCCAGCGCCGCGATGCGGCGGACCTCTGCGGGGGAGAGCGCCATCGGCCCCTACTTCTGCGTGACCTCGGGGCGGAACCAGTTGAGGATGGCCGCCACGACGCCGCGGCGCCCCTCGTTGATCTGCTTCTGGAAGGCCTCGATCTCGTTCGCCTCGAGGAAGATGCCGTTGCAGGCGAAGCAGACGTCGACCGGGACGCCGCGGAGCTTCACCACGTGCATGTCGTGGCCGCACTTGGGGCAGTGGCCCTGGTGCAGCTCGCGCAGCCGGCGCGCCTCGTCGTCGGCCATCTCGTGCTTCACCTTCTGCGCCAGCTTCCGCTTCTTCTCCGCCTCCTCCCGCGCGAAGTAGTCTTCCTCGGTGTGGGAGGGCTTCACGGTGTCGGACATTTCCGTCACTCCTTCAGTTGGCTGATCAGGCGCCGCGCGGCGGCGGCCTCGTCCCCGGTGGGCCGGACCTCGAGGAACCTCTCGTAACCGGCCACGGCGTCCCCGTTCCTTCCCATGTAGCGCCAGGTCTCTGCGAGGCCGAAGAGCGCCTCGGGGTTCCGGGGGTCCGCCTCGAGGGCCGCCTCGAAGCTCGCCTCCGCCTGGGCATAGCGGGAAAGATCCAGATAGCACGCCCCGCGGCCGGCGAGGGCGGTGGCGTTGCGCCCGTCGACGGCGAGGGCCTGGCCGTAGAGGTCCAGGGCGGGCTCGCAGCGGCCGCGATCGCGCTGGGCGCGGGCCTGGGCGAGCAGCGACCGGAGTGCGGCCTCGGGGTCGTTCCGCGGCGCGGCCCGGGGGGGTTCCGCGGCGGGCGCGGCCGGTCCGGAGGGTGCCTGGTCGGCCGAGGCGAT
>JBBIOL010000184.1:0-5113 GCA_037443385.1 Anaeromyxobacteraceae bacterium | reverse complement strand
GCACGCACCGCCGCCCCCGCCGCCGTGGGGCGCCTGGCCCGGCGCCCCGGTCCCGGGCGCGCCCGGGGCTCCCTGGGCCGTGGGCGAGACCGACGCCCCGTTCGCCCGCCGCAAGGAGCTCGGCCTCCTCTCCTCCTACGTGCAGACCTGGAAGCTCGCCTGCCTGGAGCCGGCCCAGTTCTTCCGCTCGGTGAAGGTGGGATCCCCCGGCTCGGCGGTGCTCTTCGGCGTCGTGGCCATGACCATCGCCAGCTGGTTCCAGACCCTCTACGGCGCGATCATGGGCGCGGCCACCCGCGGCATGATCCAGGAGATGCTGCGGCAGGTCCCGCAGGGCTCCCAGTTCGAGGACACCTGGATGGTCACCTGGATGTCCGGGGCCACGGTGGTCGGCACGGTGGCCCAGGTCCTCGCCGCGCCCTTCCTCTCCGCCATCTGGATCCTGCTCTGGGCGGCGGTCTACCAGGTCTTCCTCCTGCTCCTCGGCGCCGCCTCCCGCGGGTTCGAGGCCACGCTCACGGTGGTGGGCTACGCCTCGGGCGCGCTCCTCGTGGGGGCCGCGCCGGTTCCCGGGCTCGCGAACCTGGTGGGCGTGGTCTGGTTCTCCTTCGCCGCCGCCATCGGCTTCCGCGAGGCCCAGCGCACCACGAACGGGAAGGCCTGGGCGGCGCTGGCGCTTCCCTTCGTGGCCGTCTGCGCCTGCTGCTGCGCGGTGGGCTGGATGATGTTCACGGGCATCTCCAGCCTGAAGGTCCACGGAGGCTAGCGCCGTGGGCGCCGCGCGCCGCCTCGCCGGTCGGCTCGGAATCCCCGAGGCCTTCGTCGCCGTGGCCGCGCTCTCCCTCCTCGTCGCGCGCTTCCTCCCGGTGCTCGACCTGGCCCTGGAGTGCCCGTTCCGCGCGGCGACCGGGCTCCCCTGCGCCTCCTGCGGGATGACCCACGCCTTCGTGGCGCTGGCCCGGGGCGACGCCGCCGGGGCCTGGGGCGCGAGCCCGCTCGGCGCGCTGCTCGCCGGCGGGGCCTGGCTCTACGCCCTCGCCGACGGCATTCGCGTCGTCGCCGGGCTCCCCTGGCCGCGCCTCGGCACGGGTACCTGGCGCGCGCTCGCCGCCGGGGCGGTCGGCGCCGCCGCCCTCAACTGGGCGTGGATGCTGCTCCGGGCGAGGGGCGCGTGATCGGCAACCCCCAGGGCTGGGCGCTCGTCGCCGGCGGCTACCTGCTCGGCTCGATCCCCTTCGGGCTCCTGCTCGGCAAGGGCGTGGCCGGCGTGGACGTGCGCACCGCCGGTTCCGGGAACATCGGCGCCACCAACGTGGCCCGCACCGCCGGGAAGGGGCTCGGCATCCTCACGTTGCTCCTCGACGCCGCCAAGGGGGCGCTCGCGGTGGTGGGGACGGCGCTCCTCATGGGCGAGCGGCTCGACGGCCCCTGGGCCACCGCCGCCGGGCTGGCCGCCTTCCTGGGCCACGTCTTCCCCCCCTGGCTCCGCTTCCGCGGCGGCAAGGGGGTGGCCACCGCCTTCGGCGTCTTCCTGGTCCTCGACCCGCGCGTGGGGCTTTGCGCGGCGGCGGTCTTCGGGCTCGCCTTCGGCGTCACCCGGACCGTGTCGATGGCCTCGCTGGCGGCGTCGCTCGCGGTGGCCGGGGGGGCTGCGCTCCTGCGCGGCGCGGACGACACCGTCACCCGCGTGGCCGCGGCGGTGATGGTGGTGGTCGTCGTGCGCCACCAGTCCAACATCCGCCGCATCCTGCGCGGGGAGGAGTCGCGGGTGGCGCGCGCCGCTAGACGTTCGGGACCGCGCTGACCTCGCCGGCCGGCCGGATGAGCACCTGGCGCGGCTTCACGCCGTTGGCCGGGCCCACCACGCCCTCGCGCTCCATGCGCTCCACGATCTTGGCGGCCTTGTTGTAGCCGAGCCGCATCTCGCGCTGGAGCTTCGAGACCGAGACCTCCTCCATGCGGGAGACGAGCGCGAGCGCCTCGTCGTAGACCGGGTCCTCCTCGTCGTCGTCGTGGCGGGAGTCGCCCTGGCCGTCGCGGGCCTTCAGGATCGAGTCGTCGTAGACCGGGCGACCCTGCTGCTTCAGGAAGCCGACCACGGACGTGATCTCCTCCTCGGAGACGAAGGCGCCCTGCACGCGGGTCACCGGCTGGGTGGCGGTGAGCACCAGCATGTCGCCGTCGCCGAGCAGCGCCTCGGCGCCCGGGCCGTTGATGATGGTGGTCGAGTCGTGGCGCGAGGCCAGCCGGAAGCTGATGCGGGCCGGGAAGTTGTTCTTGATCATCCCGGTGATGACGTCGGTGGACGGGCGCTGCGTGGCCACGATGAGGTGGATGCCGGTGGCCCGCGCCTTCTGGGCCAGCCGCGCCAGCGAGATCTCCACCTCGCGGGGGGCGGTCATCATGAGGTCGGCCAGCTCGTCGATGATCACCACCATGTAGGGCAGCTTCTGCGGGAGCTTCTTCTCGCCGTCCTCGGGCGGCCGGGTGGGGTCCTCGAAGAGCGGCACCTGCTCCTCGCGGGCCAGCCGGGCGGCGGCCTCCTCCTCGGTCTCGCCCTCGGTGACGTCCACCACGAGCAGCTTCCTCGGGGGCGGGGCGTCCTGGTCGTCGAAGGTGCGCCCCTCGGCGCGAAGCTTCTCCACCTTGGCGTTGTAGCTCTTGAGATCCTTCGAGCCGGTGTCGGCCAGGATCTGGGTGCGCCGCTCCATCTCGTCCACCGCCCACTGCAGGGCGCGCGCCGCCTTCTGCGGGTCGGTCACCACCGGCAGGAGCAGGTGCGGGATGTCCTCGTAGATGGAGAGCTCGGTCATCTTCGGGTCCACCATGATCATGCGCACCTGGTCCGGGGCGTGCCGGTACAGGAGCGAGAGGATCATCGTGTTGAGGCCCACCGACTTGCCCGCGCCGGTGGTGCCGGCGATGAGCAGGTGCGGCATGCGCTGGAGGTCCACGCAGTAGGGCATGCCCTCGATGTTCTTGCCGAGCGCGAGCGGCAAGAGCCCGGCGGCCCGGTCGAAGGCGTCGCACTCCACCACCTCGCGCAGGTAGACGGTGGCGCGATCGCGGTTCGGCACCTCGATGCCCACCACGCCCTTGCCGGGGATGGGCGCGATGATGCGGATGCGGATCGCCGACAAGGCCATGGTGAGCTCCTTGTCGAGGTTCTCGATGCGGGAGAGCTTCACGCCGGCCACCGGCATGAACTCGTAGAGCGTGACCACCGGGCCGGGCCGGATGTGCCGGATGGCGCCGTCCACGCCGTGCTGCCGCAGCGTCGAGACGATGATCTCGGCCACCTTCTGCATCCCGGCCTCGTCGAGCTCGCCCTTCGGCTGCTCGTGGCGGGCGAGCAGGCCCACCGACGGGAGCTGGAACACCTCGCCCGACTGCATGAAGGCGAACTCGGGCGCGTCCTTGGCCTTCTTCTTCTTGCCCCGCTCCTGCATGGCGGCCGACACCACGATCTCCGGGCGGGCCGGGCCGGACTCCGCCGGCACGGGCTCCGGCGTGGGCTCGGGCGGCACGGCCGACACCACCACCGGCATGGGCGTGGGGATGGGCTCCTCGACCTTCTCCTCCCGGGCCCGGCGGCGCTTCCGCGGCGCCTCCTCCTCCGCCTCCTCGACGTCGTCGGCCATGGCCCAGGCCGGCTCGTCGCCCGGCCGGATGCGCTTGCGCTCCCGGACGAGCGCGCCGGCCATGGCGCGTCCCTCTCGCTCCTCGCCGCTCGCCGCCTCGACGACCGCGGACGCGGCGAGCTCCTCCTCGCGCGCGCGCTGGGCGGCCTCCTCGGCGCGCATCTCGGCCACGGCGGCCCGGTGCTGGTCGATGGACCGGGCGATGCGATGGATGGTCCAGCTCCAGGCCGCCTTCACCGCGGCCCAGGTGGCGGCCCAGACCCGCTGCACCTTCACGTCGGTGGCGACGATGAGCGACACCACGGCTCCCGCAGAGACCACGAGGGCGGTCCCCACCGGTCCGAGCAGCCCCTCGGCGCGGGTGCAGAGAACGCGCCCCACCACGCCGCCCGGGGAGAAGCTGGCGATCCCGCGGCCGACGAGGAACAGGTGGGCGAGGGTGGCGAGGGAGGCGGTCAGGACGGCGTACGCGGCCCCGCCCATGAGCGTGACCCGCGGCGGCTGGCCCCGGAAGAGGGCGATGGCGGTGACGACGAGCGCCACCGGGAGCACGAGCGAGGAGAACCCGAGCACGTGGTAGAGCGCGAGGGCGACGTGGTGGCCGACCGGGCCGACCAGGTTCGAGGCCGGCGGGACGTCGTGGGCGATGAGCTGCCCGTCGAGCGCCGAGAAGGTGACGAGCGCGACGGCGAGCGCGGTGCCCAGCGCGAGGAGGGCCACCGCCAGGACGTCCCGGCCCATGCCGGTCTTTCCCGGGCTTCCCCCCCGCCCCGTCTCGGACTTCCGGTTCCCCTTCGGCTTTGCCATGGATCCTCGGCGATATCGCGGGTGTAGGGGCCGTACGGGCCCCCGCCGGCGACGATATCGTCGGGGGGAGAAGGGTCAATTTTTCCGCCGGGATCCGCGGCTTGCGCGCCTCCCGCCATCGGGGCTACCTTGGGCGGGATCCGATGGACGTCCGCTGCGAGCGCTGCCGGGGTGAATACCTCGTGGACGACGCCCGGGTTCCCGAGGCGGGTGTGAAGGTCGCCTGCGGCAAGTGCGGCCACGGATTCCTCCTGAAGAAGCGCGTGCTCGCCGTGGCCGTCCCGATGAAGGCCGGCGACGGGGACGCCACCATCCCGCTCGAGGAGTTCGCGCCCGGGAGGCAGGGCTCCCCCGGGGGGGGCGCACCGGCCGCCGGCCCGGCCGAGCGGCCCGAATGGCGGCTTCGCCAGCCGTCCGGCAACCTCTTCCCGTTCCGCGAGGTCTCCACGCTCCAGCGCTGGATCGTGGAGCGCAAGGCCACCCGCGCCGACGAGATCTCGACCGGGCCCGAGGGGGCCTGGAGGCGTCTCGGAGACGTCCCGGAGCTCCGCAGCTTCTTCGCGGTGGTGGACCGGGCGGCGCGCGGCGCCGGGTCCCAGGCGGAGCCCGCGGCCGAGCCCACCCCGGAGCCGTCCCTGCCGCCGCCCGCCGCGGCCATGGCCGAC
>JBBIOL010000183.1:0-5268 GCA_037443385.1 Anaeromyxobacteraceae bacterium | reverse complement strand
TACACCCACGTGGACCGGACCCAGGCGCGCCGCCTGCACGCCCGGCACCACCCGCGGGCGTGAGCCGGGACGGGTGCCGGTCTCGTTGACCGGCCGGGCGGCCGGTGCTACTCAACCGTCCTTTCCCACGGAGATCTTTTGGACCTCTCCCTCCAGGGCATCCTCGGCCGGCTGCTCCTGTACATCCCGGTGTTGCTGCTCTCGCTCACCGTGCACGAGTTCGCGCACGCCTGGAGCGCCCGGCGGCTCGGCGACGACACGGCCGAGCGCATGGGCCGGCTCACCCTGAACCCGCTCGCCCACGCCGACCCCATCGGCACCTTCATCCTCCCGCTGCTCAACGTCCCCTTCGGCTGGGCCAAGCCGGTGCCGGTGAACCCGGCCCGCTTCCGGCGCGACGTCCACATGGGCCGGGGCATGATGATCACGGCGCTGGCCGGCCCGATCGCGAACGTCCTGCTCGGGGTGGTCGCGGCGCTCCTGCTCGGGGCCGTGGCCCGCGTCTCCCCCGACCTGGGCGCCTCCTCCGGGCCCCGCGGCGCGCCGCACATCGCCGCCTCGTTCCTGCTCAGCATGATCCAGATGAACGTGGTGCTGGCGGTGTTCAACCTCCTGCCCATCCCGCCCCTCGACGGGAGCCGGATCGTGGACGCGTTCCTTCCCTACCGCTACCGCCCCGCCTGGGAGACCTTCTCCCGCTTCTCCATGTTCCTGCTGCTGGCGCTCGTCTTCTTCGGCTGGCGCCTCATCGCGGTGCCCGTCAACGCGGGGATCGAGGCGCTCGTGCGCCTCGCCAGCCTCATCGCCTGAGATCCGAGCCCATGACCGATCCGAAGCTCCCCATCGTCGTCTCCGGAATGCGACCCACCGGGAGGCTCCACCTCGGCCACCTGCACGGCGCCATCGCCAACTGGGTGCGGCTCCAGGAGACCACGCGGGCCCACTTCTTCAGCGCCGACTGGCACGCGCTCACCACGAGCTACCACGAGACCGAGAAGCTGAAGCAGGCCGAGTTCGAGATGTTCGTCGACTTCCTGGCCGCCGGCATCGACCCGGCCCGGACGGTCCTCTTCATCCAGAGCCAGGTGAAGGAGCACGCCGAGCTGTTCCTCCTGCTCGGCATGGTCACCCCCATCGGCTGGCTCGAGCGCTCGCCCTCCTACAAGGAGCTGCGCGAGCAGCTCACCGACCGCGAGCTCGCCCTCTACGGCTTCCTGGGCTACCCGGTCCTCATGGCGGCCGACATCATCCTCTACAAGGCGACGATGGTCCCGGTCGGCGCCGACCAGGTCACCCACCTCGAGCTCACGCGCGAGATCGCCCGCAAGTTCAACTTCCACTACGGCCCGGTCTTCCCGGAGCCGAAGCCGCTGCTCACCGAGGCGGCCAAGGTGGTGGGCATCGACGGGCGCAAGATGTCGAAGAGCTACGGCAACGCCATCGAGCTCGGCGAGCCGGGCGAGACGACCAGCAAGAAGATCATGGGCGCGGTGACCGACCCGGCCCGCAAGCTCCGCAAGGACCCGGGCAACCCGGAGGTCTGCGGCATCTTCTACCTGCACCGCATCTACAGCACGCCCGAGACCGTGGCCTGGGTGGACGAGAACTGCCGGACCGCCGGGATCGGCTGCGTGGACTGCAAGAAGAAGCTCCTCGAGCGGCTCCTGCCCGACCAGGAGCGGCTGCGCGAGTCCCGCGAGAAGCTCCTCGCCCGACCGGACTACGTCCGCGACGTGGTCCGCGACGGCACCGCGCGCGCGCGCACGGAGGCCCGGCGCACCATGGAGGAGGTCCGGTCCGCCATGCACCTCGACCAGAACCTCTAGGGCCGCGTCCGCCGCGTCATGACTCCCGCCCCGGCCAGCCCGGGCCCCGAAGCGGCCGACCCACCCGGAGCCCCGGCGTTCCGGGTCACGCTCCCGGCCGCCCGCCCGGGCGAGCCGCCCTTCGAGGGTCCGCTCGACCTGCTCCTGCACCTGGTCCACGAGCACCAGGTGGACGTGCTCGACATCCCCATCGCGCGGATCACCGAGGCCTACCTGGCCACGCTGAAGACGCTGCAGGAGATGGACATCGACGTCGCCGGCGAGTTCCTGCACATGGCGGCGCAGCTCATGCTGCTCAAGTCGAAGCTGCTCCTCCCGCGCACCGAGGTGGCCGAGGACGCCGACCCGGGCGAGGAGCAGGGTGACCCCCGCGAGGAGCTCGTCCGCCGACTCCTCGAGTACCAGAAGTACCGGGCAGCCGCCGAGGAGCTGGGGCGCCACGACATCCTGGACCGCGACGTGTTCACCCGTCGGGCGCGCGCGGCGCGCCTGCCGCAGCCCGACGGCCCCGAGGGTCTCGCCGAGGTCTCGGTGTTCCAGCTCATCGAGGCCCTCGACCGCGCGCTCGCCGCGGTGAAGCCGGAGGCGCGGCACGAGGTGGAGGCCGACCGCCTCTCCATCACCGACGCCATCAGCCGGGTGGCGGACGTGCTCCGGGTGCGGCGCCGGGTCTCCTTCGTGGACCTCCTGCTCGCGGCGGGAGGCGCCGGGCGAGGCGCGATCATCTCCGCCTTCCTGGCGGTGCTCGAGATGGCCAAGCTGCGCCTGCTGCGGGTGGTGCAGGCCCCCGCCGACGAGGCCGGCCCGGGCGGGGAGATCCTCGTCGAGGCGCGCGAGACGCTCGCCGAGGGGCTGCCCGGCACCGAAGGGCTGGAGGACTACCGATGAGCGAGAACGAGGGGCCGGGCCCCACGCCGGAGGAGCTGGCCGCGCTGCAGGCGGCCGAGGAGGCCAAGGCCGACCCGTCGCTCGACGAGGTCGAGGCGGCGGCCATCGACGTCCCGGAAGGCGGGGCGGAGCGCGAGGAGCCGTTCGAGAAGCTCGCCGCCCAGGCGCGGAAGCTCTCTCCGGAGCGCGCCCGCACCATCGTGGAGGCGTTGCTCTTCCTGGCGGAGAAGCCGCTCGGCGTGGACGAGGTCAAGGCGGCCACCGGGCTCGAGCCGGCCCGGATCCGCAAGGCGCTCGACGAGCTCTCCGGCCACTTCCGCGAGGGGGTCTCCGGCGTCGTCCTGCACGAGGTCGCCGGCGGCTGGCAGCTCCGCACCTCGCCCGACGCCACCGACTACGTCCGTCGCTTCCTGCGGGTGAAGCCGCAGCGCCTCACCCGCGCGGCGCTGGAGACGCTCGCCATCGTGGCCTACCGGCAGCCGGTCACCCGGCCGGAGGTCGAGGAGATCCGCGGCGTGGACTCGGGGGCGGTCATGAAGGCCCTGCTCGAGCGGCGCCTGCTCAAGATCCTCGGCAAGAAGGAGGAACCCGGACGCCCGATCCTGTACGGGACCACCCGCGAGTTCCTCGAGTTCTTCGCCCTGAAGGACCTCGCCTCGCTGCCCACGCTGCGCGAGTTCCACGAGCTCTCGGAGGAGCACCGGGAGATCGTCGAGAAGGAGGCCCCCGCCGAGGTTCCCTCCCTGCAGGGGCTCGTCGCCGAGCTCGCCGATCCCAACCTCCGCGCCGCGCTGGAGAAGGGGCGCGAGGAGGGGGATGCCGCGCTCGACGAGCTGGAGCGGGCCATCGACCGCGCCGACGAGCGCACCCGTGGGGTGAAGGCCGTCCTCGACCCGGAGCCGCCTCCCGGCGGGACGGACGTGCCCCCGGCCGGTGGGAGCACCCCGTGAAGGAGCGGCTCCAGAAGTACCTCGCCGGGGCCGGCGTGGCCTCCCGGCGCAAGGCGGAGGAGCTCGTCGCCGCCGGCCGCGTGCAGGTGAACGGCGTCGTGGTCACCGAGATGGGGACCCGGGTGGAGCCGGGGCGGGACCTCGTGCTCGTCGACGGCCGGCCGGTGGAGGGTCCCACCCGCGACCGCTACCTGCTCCTCTACAAGCCGCCCGGCTGCGTGACGACGCTCTCCGATCCCCAGGGGCGTCCCACCGTGGCGCAGTACCTGGGCGGCGTGAAGGAGCGCGTCTTCCCGGTCGGCCGTCTCGACTGGGACGCCGAGGGGGCCTTGCTCTTCACCACCGACGGCGAGCTCGCGAACCGGCTCGCCCACCCCCGCTACGGTCACCGCCGCACGTACCTCGTCAAGGTGAAGGGCGACCCGGAGCCCGGCTCGCTCGCCCGCATGGTCGCAGGCGTCCGGCTGGAGGACGGCCCGGCCCGGGCGCTCGAGGCCACCCACCACGAGCGGGTGGAGAGGAACTCCTGGATCCGGGTCGTGGTCGGCGAGGGCCGCCGGCACCTGGTGAAGCGGCTCTGCGAGTCGGTGGGGCTCGAGGTGCTCCGCCTCTTCCGCCCCGAGTTCGGCGGCGTGAGCGTCGCCGGGCTGCGGCCCGGGCACTTCCGCGACCTCCGGCCGGAGGAGGTGGAGGCGATGCGGCGCGCGGGCGGCCTCGCGGGCTCCGGCCCGGCGGCCGCGACCGCTCCCATCGTGCTCCCCCGGGCCGCCCGTCGTCACGGGCACGGCGCTCCCGATCCCCGGCCTCCGCGCGAGGAGCGGGAGGAACGAAAGGACCGGCGGAAGGGCCCGGACCGGGTCTCCGGAGAGCGGCAGCGTCCGGGCAGCGCCCGCAGTGCGGGCGGGACCGGGAGGATGGGCGGCACCCCCCGCGCCGACCGGCCCGGTGGGACCGACCGGCCGCGTCCCGCCCCCCGCGGACGGGGAGGGCGGGGAAGGGGCCGGTGAGGCGCGCCGCGGTGATCGCCGCCGCGTCCCTGCTGGCGGCGTGTCGCCCCGGAGGGCGTGCCGACCTCGGATCCGCCGATCCCGTCCTGCGTTCCACCGCGGTCGAGCGGCTCGTTCACCCTCGGGACGCCACCGAGCTCGCCGCCCTGCTCGTGGCCCAGCAGGACCCCGACCCCCGGGTGCGGGCGTCGGCCGCCCGCGCCTTCGGCGTCCGCGGGGGAGCGCAATCCGTGGAGGCGCTCTCCGCGGCCCTCTCCGACCCAGACCCCGACGTCGCCGGCGCCGCCGCCCGTGCCCTCGCCATCGTCCGGCCCTCGGATCCGGGCGCCGACGCCCGCGCCGCCGCCGCCCTGAGCAAGGAGGCCGCGCGCGCGCTGTCGGCGGCCTACGGGCGCTCCGACGCACGGGTCCGGCGGGAGATCGCCGGCTCGCTCGCCGCCGTCGGCGCCTCGCTCCGGGACGCGGTCGAGGCCGAGGCGCGGATGCTCTGGGAGCGGAACGCACGCGAGTTCCGCTCCGGCGTGCTCGCCGTCCGCGCCGGCGCCGCGGAGGAGCTCGGACGCAGCGGCCGGACCGAGGCGATCCGCATGCTCCTGC
>JBBIOL010000182.1:0-5281 GCA_037443385.1 Anaeromyxobacteraceae bacterium | reverse complement strand
TGACCCTCCCGCTCCTCCTCTCGCAGCGCCAAGCGGCGAAGGTGCTCGGCGTGGACCGGAACACGACGCTCCGGCGGCTCATCGCCACGGGGGTCGTGCCGCTCGTGCTCGGCAAGGTCCCGCGGGAGGCGCTCGAACGGGTCGCCCGCGGGGAGGTCAGCGCCCCGGTCGCGAGGCCCCGCCGCGTCCCTTTGCGGAAGCCTTCTTCGGTGGGTGCCGCGATCCGGGCGCTTTCGGTGTAGGCCGGGGCGCCGCCGCGAGCGTCGCGTAGAACCGGCGCATGGTGGCCGGCGACTTGTGTCCCAGGTAGGCGCTGACCGCTTCCGGTGCCACGCCCTCGTCTATCGCCC
Source organism: Anaeromyxobacteraceae bacterium (assembly GCA_037443385.1). Lineage (GTDB taxonomy): Bacteria > Myxococcota > Myxococcia > Myxococcales > Anaeromyxobacteraceae > CAIOAK01. The sequence goes on along the minus strand of JBBIOL010000182.1, from coordinate 4,931 downwards.
TCGTCGCGAAGGTATGCCGGAACCGTCCCGGGGTGAACATCTCGAACTTGGGGTCGGCCTTCTTCAGCTTCTCGCCGGCCGCGGTGAGCGCCTCGTAGAACTTCGAGACCGAGAAACCGCCCCGCTCGCGCAGCCGCTCGGCCGCGGCCTTCGCCTCGGGGCCGACCGCCGTCCGGTGGGGCTCGCCCGACTTGTGCCGGGTCTCAATGATGCCCGCCTCCGTCCGGCCCGGGGGCGCCGGCTGAACCGTCCCGCCGCGGACGAAGCGCGCGAGTTCGGAGACGTGCCACCCCGTCTCGTCGAGGAGGATGAGCGAGTCGCGGTGGTGGGGCGCGAGCGCGGCCAGGACCCGGAGGTACGCCGCCCTCGGGATCGCCTTCGGCCGGGTCCACTGCTCGGGCCGGCGAGCCCGGACGGCCAGGTCGAGGGTCGCGTCCTCCGACCGGGCGAGGAGGTGCCGCTCCTTCCGCAGCCAGGAGCAGAACGCCTTCAAGACTTCCTTCCGGTGCCGGGTCTCCGGGGCGCCGTCGAGCGCCGGGATCACGTCCCGCCCCAGGTCGAGGTGCCGCAGATCCTTCCCGGCGAGCGCGTCGGCCCACCAGGCGAGGTACGCCTTCTGCTGGAGGAGCCAGCCCCGGGAGTTGCCCTTGTCGTCGCGGGAGTATTCGAGAAAGCCCTTGGTCAGTTCGGGCGTGATGAGGATCGGCTCGCGGGCCGGGGCGCCCTCGGGGGAGTAGGTCGCCGGCTCGGCCTCGAACCGCTCGAGGTGCCTCATGGCGGCGCGGAGGGAGCTGGCCCCGGTCCAGTGGGTGACCCGCTCGCCGGCCCGCTGGCGCCGGATGACGTACTCGTAGGCCCCGTCGGCCCGCTCCCAGATGCGTCCCCCCGGCCACTGGCCGGCGCGCCCCTTGACCCACGGCATGGTCGGCACCCTGCCACGGCGCCGCCGGTCCCGTCCACCGGGGGGAGTGGTGTGCAGGCGGTGTGTGGCGCCGCGGGACAAAGAAAAACCCCCGGTCGAAACCGGGGGTTAGATGGAGCGGGAAAAGGGATTTGAACCCTGATGGATACCGCGGGACCACTACGGAACCCCAATTTTACGGGCCGATTTCGGTTCCTAGTGGCCCACCCTGGCCGGGTCAGTGGTGTGTAGGTGGTGTGTGGAAACGCCCCAGGAGCCCCGCCACGCGACGCAGACCAGCCGGCCGCCGAATACCCATCCCCGCCCCTCCGCGTCGCAGGGCGGGGCAGCGGCGAAGCGGGCGGGCCTACCAGCGCGCGAGGCCCCGGCCGCCGCGCCCCAGCCCCATCAGGGACGGGTCCGTCCAGTTGACGCGCGGCGTGCGCGTGTCTATTATGTGGGTGTGGACGGCAGGAGACGGTCGCCACAGGCAACGGAGAGACAAATGGCGTGCACCGACTACACCACCCGGATCGTCAGCTACACCGAGTGCGCCGGCTGCGGCGAGTCGATCCCCCGCGGAACGGTCGCCTACCGCAACGGGCGGCTGTACCGTCACGAGGGGTGCTCGTTCTCGCGTCCCGCCGCCCCGGCCCCGGCGCCCGTCTCGACCGAGCCGTCCCGCCCCGAGCTGCGCCGCAACCTCTACGCCGGCACCTGCGAGTGTGGGCGCGCCGTCGCCGTCGGCCGTGGATACCTGGAGAACGAGGGCGGCGAGTGGCGCGTCTACTGCGGCACGTGCGGACTCAGCAGCGCCGTCGGATAACCCCCTACCCAGGAGCGACCATTGCCCCGCAACCTCCGCCGCCTCGCCCCGACCCTCGACGCACTCCTCGCCCTGCTCCGCTCGCCCACGGCAACGGACTCCGACGCTCCGGTGCTCACTGACCGCGAGATGACGAGCCTGCCCACCTACGGCGGTCGCGCCGTCGTCCACACCAGCGGGATCTGGTCCTGGGACGCCCGCCGCCGGATCGAGGGGACGTGCGCCTACGATTTCCGCATCGTCGAACGCCCGACGTGCCGCGCCTACGGGTGCGATCGGGTGACCGATACGGCCGGTTGCGCCGACGGCCTCTGCTCGTCCCACTACCAGCAGCAGCGCCGGCGGCGACCGCTCACGCCACTCCGGCCACCGACATCCGACGTGGACGCCCGCGCCCGCATCACCGTCCGCGTGGACCCTCCGACCCTGGCCCGACTCCGCGACGCCGGAGCGCCAGCGACCGTCGCCGCCGACGTGCTCCGACGCTGGAGGCCGTAAGCGCCGCCCCGGGACGACGGCCGGCGGCGCAGGGGGGTGGTCCGCCCGCACCGGCGCCCCGGGGCGGCTACCTCAGAACGTGAGACCGACCCCGACCCGGGCGCTCCCGCCCTGGGTGTTCCCCTCGCCCTGGACCGCGACGGTCAGCGGACCGGCCACGGTCGCCGTGACGAGCACCCCGTAGGCCGGCGCCGACACCCCGCCGGACGAGAACCCGGCGCCAACGGTCGCCAGGACCGCGACCCTCGGCCCCGCCCGCTCGGTCACCACCTGGTGGGTGGTCTCCTCGAGGCTCTGCCCGCCCCCCGCCGCGTGGTCGTCCCGGGTGGTGACGACCGGGCCGGCCTGGACGACGGTCGTCGTCTCCTCGACCTCGGGGCACTCGGGGCACACCAGCTCGCCGCCGGGGCCGGGGGTGGGGGGCTGCGCCGGCCGGGCCGGGGCGCGCCGGGTGGTCGTCGTCGTCGTCGTCGGACCGGCTGTGGTCGTGATGTGGGAGTCCTGGCGCCAGTCCCAGGCGACGAACGAGGTGGAGGTGTCCACGGTCTCGACCCGGGTGGGAGCCGCCCAGCGACCGGCGGCGTAGGCGGCTCCGAGCGCGACCGCCATCCCTCCCACCGCCCACCAGACCCACCGTGGTCGCGCCCGGAGCCAGGTCAGGGGATTCATGGCGCCGGGCACCGGGGGTACTCGCGGGCCATCGCGCTGTAGACCTCGACCACCCGGGGCATGTCTGCGGCGCAGGCGGTGATCGTGTCCTCTCCGCCCCCGCACGGCCCCCAGTGGAACGGGGCGACGGCATAGATGCGCCCGTCGTCGTCGTGCCGCATCGCCCACTCCCAGTAGAGCATGGCGATCTGGACGAGGTCCGCGTCTGACGAGTTGGCGCCGCCCTTCTCGCGGAACGCCTCGGGCACCAGGCCGAGCCGGTGCTCCGCGTCCGCGTGACCGTAGAACATGTCGAGGAGCCAGCGGGTCTTGACCTCCCAGTCCCAGAGGCCGCCGTAGGAGTCGAACGAGAACACGTCTGCGCCCTGGTGCCACGTCTCGCCGGGGCAGTGGCGCGAGATGGCCGCGATCTCGTCGGTGCTCCAGTTCAGCCAGACGCGGACGCCAGGGGTCTCGGCGCGCAGCTGGGCGATCCGCTGCTTCACCATCTTGAGGCCCTTCGCCCCGCACACGTCCTCGGCCGAGTCGTAGGACCCGGGCCAGCCCCACCGCTGGAGCATCGGCTCGTCGATCCAGACGTGGCTGGCCTCGGCGGGAGGGACGCGCCCCTGCCCACCCCACCGCAACTCGTCCCACGGGGCGCCGCCTCCCCAGCTCGTCGCGGCGAAGTTGCGGCACGTCCCCTGCTCCGGCATCGACGGCCAGGACGGGACGAGCCCGCCGCAGCCGGAGAGGATCAGCGCCGCCAGGATGGAGAGCCGGACGTGGCGTGGGAGCGTGGACCGCTTCACCTCCGCACCCGGAACCAGCCGCGGACGACGAACGCGCCGACCACCAGGACCAGGAACCCCACCAGCACCAGATCGAGCCCCGTCACGGCGTGCCTCCCTCGCCAGGCTTCTTCGCGGTGAGCAGGTTCTCGATGCCGCCCTTGAGTCCGTCCCCGCTCACCGCCTTCGAGCCCACCGACTTCGCTGCGTAGGCCGACGCGAGCCCGACGAGCGCACCGCTGAAGAAGACGAACACGTCCTTGCGATGGTCACCGGAGACGAGTTTGAGCCCGACTACGAGCGCCAGGATTCCCACCAGCGTCACCACGAACGTCCGCCACCCCTCGATCCTCTTCATCGCCGTCCCCTTTCACGCCACCCGGGCGAACACGCGCCCGTCCTCGCTCGACAGCACGAGCTGCCGCGCCGGGTGCCCGTCGCCCGCCGCCTGAAGGTGCAGCCAGCGACTGCCGGCGGCGCCTTCGACGATGGCCTGATCCAGGTGCGGCAACTCGCCGCGACGCATCGCGTGCACCAGGACGAAGAGGCCCGCCATCGGTTCGAGCCCGTCGGCCGGGACCACGTCCACCGCCAGCCCGAACAGGTGCCGGCTCGTCGGCCGCCCGCCTACGCGCTCGTTCAGCGCCGGGCACCGGAGGCCGGATGTGACCCGGAGCAACACGCGCAGGGCGGCACGGCACGGTTCGAACACCTCCTCGGCGAGCCGGACGGCGTTCGCGCGGAGCTCCGGCGACGACTCCCAGAGCTGCTCCTGCTCGTCCGCGAGGTCGAGGTGGGACGTACGCAGGAACTCGGCCACGGTGAGGTGCTCGGAGAGCCGGCCCGTCATGTCCCGCCCTCCTCGGCCGGCGGCCGGCGCATCGGGACGGCGAGGGCGGCCCGCATGAGGCGCTCCTCGACGGCTCCAAGCCGACGGTCGTGCATGCGCACGTCGTCCTGCACGCCGGACACCCTGCCCTCCACGATGTCGAGTCGGGACAGGGCCTCGCGCGCCCGCTTCCCGGCCTCAAGCGCGAGGTCCGCGTGAACCTCGGCGGTCTGCACCAGGCGCGCGTTGGCCTCCTGCTCGACCCGCTCGTGCCGGCGGAACAATCCCTTGAGTCGCCAGTCGATGAACGCCATGGTCACGCCGAGCATGACGAGCGCGACGACAACGTCGCCCCAGTCGTGGATGAGGGATGTCACGGCACCCCGCCGATCCGCTCCCAGACCGAGTCCACGCGGCCGTGCAGCCGCTTGATCGCCT
>JBBIOL010000181.1:0-5298 GCA_037443385.1 Anaeromyxobacteraceae bacterium | reverse complement strand
AGTCGGGGCGACTGGATTTGAACCAGCGACCACTTGCACCCCAAGCAAGTGCGCTACCAGGCTGCGCTACGCCCCGGGTACTGCAGGGAGGCGAGTAGGTATCACCGCGGATTCCCAGGGTCAACAGGCAGGCGCGGGCGGCCGGGACGCCCGTCACGGCGGTGGTTCGCGCGCCACGGCGAGCACGACGACGGTGCGCCGCCCCCTCGGGCCCTCCACCTCCACCTCGTCGCCGGCCCTGCGGCCGAGGAGCGACCGCGCGAGCGGAGCCGCGGCTGAGAGGAGGCCCCGCCTCGGGTCGGCCTCGTCCGGCCCGACGATGCGCCAGGTGGCGCGGCGCCCACCCTCGTCCTGGACGGTGACCCAGCGGGCGAAGGCCACCTCGCCGTCCGGGGCTCCCTCCGGTCCGCGCTCGGTGAGCACCGCCAGCGTGGCCTCGAGCAGCGCGGCGCGCACGTCCCCCTCCGCCGTCCGCTCCGCGCGGGCGGCCTCCGCCCGCCGGCGCAGTTCCACCCGACCCTCCGGCGTCACCCAGCGGACCTCGCCGGGCGCGAGGCGCGGCGCCACCCGCACCAGCGGCCCCTCGTCGCGCGGCTCCTCGCTCGTGAACGCCTTCGACACGACGGAAGCGTAGCAGGGCCGGGAACCGGCTACACTCCCGCCATGTCCGAACCCTCCGCGATCCCGTCCGGCCGCCCGGGAGGCCTGCCGCCCGGAACCGTCAGCTGGCTCGAGATCGACGTGGGCGCGATCGCCGCCAACGTGCGCGCCTTCGCCGGCCGCCTGGGGAGCGCGAAGGTGGCCGCGGTGGTGAAGAGCGAGGCCTACGGCCACGGCGTCGCGCTGGTGGCCCCGGCCGCCATCCGCGCCGGCGCCTCCTGGCTCGCGGTGTGGGGCGCGAACGAGGGGATCCCGCTGCGCGGCCTGGTGGGGCCCGACGTCCCCATCCTCTGCCTGGGACACACGCCCCCGCAGGACTTCGCCGAGGCGGTGCGCGCCGACCTGCGCCTCACCCTCTACGATCCGTCCGCCATCCCGCTCCTGGCCCGGGCCGCCCGGGCCGCCGGACGGACCGCGCGGGTCCACGTGAAGCTCGAGACCGGCACCCACCGGCAGGGCCTGGAGGCGCCGGAGGCGCAGGCGCTCGCCCGCGCCGTCGCCGCCGAGACCGGCGTCGTGCTGGAGGGCGTCTCCACCCATTACGCCGACATCGAGGACACCACCGACCACGGCTACGCCGAGTCGCAGCTCTCCCGATTCACCGAGGGTGTCGAGGGGATCGCGGCCACCGGCGCCCGCCCCACCGTCCGGCACACCGCCTGCTCGGCCGCGGCCATCCTCTTTCCGCGCACCCACTTCGACATGGCCCGCGTCGGCATCGGCCTCTACGGGCTCTGGCCGTCGCGCGAGACGCTGGTCTCGGCCCGCGAGCGGGGGATCTCCGGCTTCGCGCTCTCGCCGGTCATGACCTGGAAGGCGCTCGTGGCCCAGGTGAAGCACGTGCCGCCGGGCGGCTTCGTCGGCTACGGGCGGACCTGGCGGGCGCAGCGTCCCACCCGCATCGGGGTCATCCCGGTCGGCTACTTCGAGGGCTACGCGCGGTCGCTCTCCTCGCGCGCCCACGTGCTCGTGCGCGGGCACCGGGCCCCGGTGCTGGGGCGCGTCTGCATGAACATGTTCATGGTGGACGTGACCGACGTCCCCGGCGCCGCGGCGGGCGACGTCGCGGTGCTCCTCGGGCGGGACGGGGACGAGGCGGTCACCGCCGAGGCGCTGGCCGGCTGGGCCGGGACCATCCACTACGAGATCACGACGCGCGTGAACCCGCTGCTGCCGCGACTGGCCGTGAACGCGCCGGCTTGACGGCGGCGCCGGCGGCCGGGGGCGGGCCCGCTACTTCACCCAGGGCGAGACGGCCTTGAACTCGGGCGTGGCGGCCTGGTGGAGCAGGTCGAAGATGGCCGTCTCCGCGGTGGTCACCACCGCGCCCGCCTGCCGGCACAGGTCGAGGCCGCGCAGGCGGTGCTCCTCGGTCCGGCTGGAGACGGCGTCGGCGCAGACCTGCACGTCGAACCCCATGGCGACGAGGTCGCGGGTGGTCTGGAAGACGCAGACGTGGGTCTCCATGCCGGTGATCACCACCTGCTTGCGGCCGGTGGTCTCGAGCGTGCGCTGGAAGACCGGGTCGGCCCCGCAGGAGAAGTGGACCTTCTCGAGGGGCGGGGAGGGGAGGAGCTCGGCCAGCTCGGGGATGGTCCGTCCCAGGCCCTTCGGGTACTGCTCGGTGCAGAGCACGGGCAGCCCGAGCGTCTTCCCGCAGTGGATGAGGGCGCGGGCGTACTTCACCAGCCGCGCGAGCGTCTCGGGCGGCATGGCCGGGGTGAGCCGGTCCTGCACGTCCACCACCAGGATGGCGGTGCGGTCGCGGTGGAGGCGGGGGTGTGCGGCGGGCATGGGTTCCTCCGATCAGACGGCGTAGCCGGCGGCGCCGGAGGCCGCGGCGGCCTCGGGGTCGATGGCGACGTCCACACAGTAGACCGTCCCGGACGCGAAGGCGCGGTCGAGGGCGGCGGGCAGGTCGGCCGGGTCGTCGACGTGCTCGCCCTTGCCCCCGAAAGCCTCCACCACGCGGTCGTAGCGGGTGGCGGCGAGCCGGGTGGCCGGGCTCTTCTCCTCCCCGTACATGCTGCGCTGGGGGATGAGGATCTGGCCCCAGGCGGCGTCGTTCCCGACCACGACCACCATGGGCAGGCGGAAGCGCACCGCGGTCTCGAAGTCGAAGCCGTTCAGCCCGAAGGAGCCGTCGCCCTGGATGACCAGCACCGGGCGATCGGGCGCCAGGATCTTGGCCGCCAGGGCGAAGGGCGCGCCCACACCCAGGCAGCCGAGCGGGCCGGGGTCGAGCCAGCGGCCCGGGCGGGGAAGCTGGATGCTCTTCGCCGCGACCGCCACCACGTTGCCGCCGTCGGCCACGAAGGTGACGTCGCCGGCGCGCCGGGCCGCGGCGTCGATCTCCTTGCCGAGGCGGAAGTGGTGGATGGGGCGCTGGGCGCTCTGCTCGAAGGCGGCCTGCTTCTCCAGGCGGGCGGCCTCGCTGGCCCGCAGCCGCCTGCGCCACGCGGCCGCGCCCGGGACGGCGCCGGCGCCGGCCTCGAGCTGCCCGAGCACGCTCCGCGAGTCGCCCACGATCCCCACCTCGATGGGCCGGTTCCGCCCGATCTCGGCGGCGTCCACGTCCACCTGGATCACCCGCGCGCCGGCGGCGAAGGTGGGCTCGCTCCCGTAGCCCACCCGGAAGTCGAGCGGGGTGCCCACCACCAGCACCACGTCGGCCTCGCCGAGCGCCTCCTTGCGGGTCTGCTGGAAGAACCCGGGGTGGTCGGGCGGCAGGCAGCCGCGCCCCATCCCGTTCAGGAACACCGGGATGCCGGTGCGGGTGGCGAGCCGCTCGAGCGCCTCGGGTGCGTCGTCCCACCAGACCGACGACCCGGCGAGGAGCACCGGCCGCTCCGCCCCGGCGAGCAGCGCCAGCGCCTGCTCCACCTTGCGCGGGTCGCCGGGCGAGCGCGCGTCGGTCCGGTAGCGGGTGACCGCGTCGGCGGCGGATGCGTCGGCCCCGTTCGAGAGCACGTCCCAGGGGATCTCCAGGAACACCGGCCCGGGGCGGCCGGAGCGCGCCACCCGGAAGGCCTTCGCCAGGTAGCCGGGAAGGAGCTCGGGGGAGGGCACCCGGTCGCTCCACTTCGTGATCCCCTGGAAGAGCTGCGTCTGCGGCATCTCCTGCAGGGATCCGCGTCCCAGGTTGAAGGTGGGGGCCGCGCCCCCGATGAGGAGCAGCGGCACGTTGGCCGCCCAGGCGTTGGCGACCCCGGTGACCGCGTCGGTGACCCCGGGGCCGGCCGTCACGATGGCCACCCCCATCCCCCGGGTGAGCCGCGCCCAGGCGTCGGCGGCGTGGGCCGCGGCCTGCTCGTGGCGGGTGTCCACGATGCGGATCCCCTCCTCGACGAGCCCCACGTAGATGGGCGCCACGTGGAGGCCGGAGAGCGTGAAGACCGTGCCCACGCCCTCCTTGCGGAGCATGCGGGCGACGAGCTGTCCACCGGTGAGAACGTCCATGCAGGCGGTCCTCCGAGCCGTGGTGTCCCGGAAACGGCGAGCCCCGCGCGCCTTTCGACGTGCGGGGCCCGGGAATTCGGTTCGCGCGTTCGCGCGGGTGAGGCTAGGCCTTGCGGAACCGGGAGAGGTTCGCCGGCAGGTCGGCCAGCGCCGGGAAGGTCTTGTCGGCGTGGATCCCGGCCAGCTTGGCGTAGTTCTGCTCCTCGGTCTCCGGGCGGGCCGGGTCGGGAACGCAGCAGTCCACCGGGCAGACCGCGGCGCACGCCTCCTCGTCGTGGAACCCGACGCACTCGGTGCACAGGTCGGGGTTGATGACGTAGATGTCATCGCCCTGGCTGATCGCGCCGTTGGGGCACTCGGGCTCGCACGCTCCGCAGTTGATGCACTCCTCGGTGATGATGGTCGCCATGGGTCTCGTCTCTCCTGGAGATCTCCCGATCCGGTCGGGGACGAGGGTTATCCGACGGAGCCGTGACCCGCGTCAAGTGGCGGGTCGGGGTCGCTTCCCCTCCACCTCGGGAGAACGGATGGGGTAAGGAAGGGCTTCCCGAAGGACTCCCATGGCGAAGCCCTACGATCCCAAGGACCGCTTCTTCCACAAGGCCAAGGAGCAGGGCTTCCGCGCCCGCTCCGCCTTCAAGATCGAGGAGATCCTGCAGCGCCACCGGCTGCTCGGGAGGAACGGGTCGGTCCTCGACCTGGGGGCGGCGCCCGGCGGGTTCCTCCAGGTGCTCGCCGACGTGGTGGGCCCCCGCGGCGTGGCGGTGGGGGTGGACATCGTCGAGATCCGCGGCCTGGGAAAGCCCTGGGTGCGGACGGCGGTGGTCGACCTCCTCGCCCCCGACGCGCTCGACTGCATCCGCGCGCTCCACCCCGGTCGGTTCGATCTCGTGACGAGCGACATGGCGCCGAAGACCATCGGGGTCAAGGTCACCGACGAGGCGCGGTCGCTGGAACTCGCGCGCATGGCCCTCTCGGTGGCGGGCGAGACCCTGAAGCTCGGGGGCTCGCTCGTGACCAAGGTCTTCATGGGCGGCGACTTCCCCCTCTTCCAGAAGGACGTCCGGGCCCGCTTCGGCAAGGTGGACGTGGTCCGACCCGAGGCCACGCGCGAGCGGAGCTTCGAGGTCTTCGTGGTGGGACGGCAGTTCGCCGGCTGAGGCGCGCCGGGCCCCCTAG
>JBBIOL010000180.1:0-5326 GCA_037443385.1 Anaeromyxobacteraceae bacterium | reverse complement strand
CGGGGCCTCCACCGCCTGCCGGGGGGCGGCGGGGAGCGGGGGCGGGGTCTCGCGCCGGGCGGCGGCGACCGAGGTCACCGCCGGGACGGGCAGCGTGGCCTGGCGCGGGGCCGAGACGCGCGGGCGCGCGCCCTCGGCCCGGGCGAAGCCGGTGGCGATGACGGTGATCTTCACCTCGTCGTCCATGCGCTCGTCCACCACCGACCCGAAGATGATGTTGGCGTCCGGGTCGGCGGCCGACTGGGCCATCGACACCGCCTCGTCCACCTCGTGCAGCGTCAGGGACGGGCCGCCGGTGATGTTCACGAGCAGTCCCATGGCGCCGTCGAGGGTGACGTCCTCGAGCAGCGGGGAGCTGATGGCGGCCTGCATGGCCTCCACCGCGCGGCCCGGCCCGGAGGCCCGGCCCGAGCCCATGAGGGCCATGCCCTGCTCGGCCATGATGGTGCGCACGTCGGCGAAGTCCACGTTGACGAGCCCGTGCACGGTGATGAGGTCGGAGATGCCCTGCACCGCGTTGAGCAGCACCTCGTCGGCCCGCTTGAAGGCGTCGGCCAGCGACATGCTCTCCCCGGCCACCGAGAGCAGCCGCTGGTTGGGGATGACGATGAGGGTGTCCACCGCCGCCCGCAGCTCCTCGATGCCGGTCTCGGCCTGCTTGCGCCGGCGGTTGCCCTCGAAGAGGAAGGGCTTGGTGACCACGCCGACCGTGAGGGCGCCCGACTTGCGGGCCACGTCGGCGATGATGGGCGCGGCGCCGGTCCCGGTGCCACCGCCCATGCCGGCGGTGACGAAGACCATGTCGGCCCCGGCCAGCGTCCCGGCGATGGCGTCCTGCACCTCGAGCGCGGCCTCGCGACCGCGCTCCGGGTTGGCTCCCGCGCCGAGCCCGCGCGACACGCTCTTGCCGAGCTGGAGCTTCTGCCCGGCCCGGTTGGCGGAGAGCGCCTGCACGTCGGTGTTGGCGGCGATGAACTCGACGCCCTCGAGGCGCCCCGCCACCATGGTGTTGATGGCGTTGCCGCCGCCGCCGCCGACGCCGATGACCTTGATCTTCGCCGCGGGTTCCTTGCTCTCGAAATCGATCATGGGGTTCCCCCGGGCTAGAAGATCTCGCCCAGCCAGTCCTTCATGCGGTTCTTCACCTTGCGGTAGACGTTCTCCTCGCGGATCTTGAAGTACGGGCTCCCGGCGCGCTGCTGCGCCCCGTAGATGACGAGCCCCACCGCGGTGGCGAACACCGGGCTCTTCACCACGTCGACGAGCCCGCCGATCCCCTTGGGGAGCCCGCGACGGACCGGCACGCCCAGCACCTCCTCGGCCATCTCGGTCATGCCGGAGAGGAGGGTCGAGCCGCCGGTGATGACCACCCCGGAGGCGATCTGCTCCTCCAGCCCGCACTTCTGGATCTCGTGCTGCACCAGCATGAAGATCTCCTCCACGCGGGGCTCCACGATCTCGGCCAGGATCTGGCGGGAGAGCACGCGCGGCTGGCCGCCGCCCACGCTCGGCACCTCGATGGTCTCGGCGCGGTCCACCATGGAGGCCATGGCGCAGCCGTAGGCCTTCTTGATGCGCTCGGCCTCGTGGGTGGGGGTGCGCAGGCCCACCGCCACGTCGTTCGTCAGGTGGTTCCCGCCCAGCGCCAGCACCGCCGTGTGGCGGATGGCCCCGTTGGCGAAGATCGCGATGTCGGTGGTGCCGCCGCCCACGTCGACCAGGCAGACGCCCAGCTCCTTCTCGTCCTCCGAGAGGGTGGCGAGCGAGCTGGCGAGCGGCTGCAGCACGATGTCGGCCACGTTGAGGCCGGTGCGCTGGGCGCACTTGACGATGTTCTGCGCCGAGGAGACCGCCCCGGTGACGATGAGGGCCTTGGCCTCGAGCCGGACGCCGCTCATGCCCACCGGCTCCTTCACGCCGTCCTGGTCGTCGACCAGGAACTCCTGCGGCAGGACGTGGATCACCTCGCGGTCGAGCGGGATGGCGACCGCCTTGGCCTGGTCGATGACCCGGTCCACGTCGGCCTGCCGGACCTCCTTCTCCTTGATGGCCACCACGCCGTGCGACGGGAAGGCCTTCACGTGGCCGCCGGCGATGCCGGTGTAGACCGTGGTGATCTCGCACCCGGCCATGTGCTCGGCCTCCTCGATGGCACGCTTGATCGACGCGACGGTGGCGTCGATGTTGACCACCACGCCCTTGCGCAGCCCCTTCGACGGGTGCGTCCCGATGCCGATGATGTCGATGCCCTCGTCGGTCACCTCGCCGACGATGGCGCAGATCTTGGTGGTCCCGATGTCGAGACCGACCAGGATGTCCCCGGACTTCGCCATGTCCTACCTCCTGGCGAGTGGCGCATCGCGCCCACGCCGCCGACCCGGGCCCTCTCGGGCCCCCTCTGCACTCGCCGGTGCGGACGCCCCGTCCGCCCCGTCCTGCACCGTCCCCACCTCCGACAGCCGGACGCCGACCCGATCCGGGTGGCTGCGGTCGTCGAGGTGGATCACCTCGGCCTTGCGTCCCTCGGCGCGGAGCGCCTCGAGCACGCGGCGAAGCCGGCCGAGCTTCTGCGGCAGGTCGCCCGAGCCGAGCCGGACCTGCGCCCCCTCGTCGCCGACGTAGAGGGTGACCCCCCAGTCGGCGTCGAGGTGGATCTCCTGGATGGCGGCGAGGGGCACGAGCCCCGCGCGCGCGTACTCGTCGGCGAGCGCCAGCGCGCCGCGCAGCCCGGAATCGACGGCCTCCCGGCGCTTCGCGTAGTCCTCCCGGCCGAACCCGGTCACCACCGGGAGGTCGAGGCCGTCGCCGGCGCCGGCGCGCTTGAAGACCTGGGCGTCGCGGTCCACGAGGTAGGTCCCGCCCAGGTCGACGAGGAGCCGGGGCTGCCGCTCGATCACCGTGACCTCCAGCGCCGCGGGCAGGCGTCGCCGGACCTCGGCCCGCGCCACCCAGGGATGGCGGGCCACCGCGCGCTCGACCGCGTCGACGTCGGCGGCGAGCAGGTCGTGGCCGGGCTTCACCGGGGAGAGCGCGCGGACCTCGGCCTCGGTGGCGCGCGCGGCGCCCACCACCCGGACCTCGCCCACCCGCCACAGCTGACCCTGGGTGAAGTGCCGCCAGCCGGCGACGGCGACCGCGCCGAGGGCGACGGCGCCGAGTCCCCAGAGGCCGGCGAGCACGAGCCCGTGACGCAAGGCGCCCGGCGGGGCCTTCGGCCTCTCGTCCACACGCCGCCTGTTGCGCACCCGCGCCACCGCCACCGCCTCCCTGCCCCCGACCGCACCGCCCACCGCTTCCGGACGGTATCGCCCAACTGGGCAGGATGCCCGAGGCGGGGATCCTGTCCAGTAAAATCAAGGTACCAGGACCGGGGGGCGCGGCTCGACGGCCCCGGGTGGGGCGGCCGCGGAGCGGGTCCTTCACCCCTTCAGGGACGCCCCGTCCAGGATCCGCTCGCAGAGCTCGGGGAAGGGGATGCCTCGCCCGGCGGCGATCTTCGGGACGAGCGAGGTCCCGGTCATGCCCGGGAGCGTGTTCACCTCGAGGATGTAGGGGGTTCCGTCGGCGGCCACGATGAAGTCGATCCGGGCCACCCCGGCGCAGCCCAGCGCCCGGTAGGCGGTCTCGGCGTCCCGGCAGACGCGGGCTGTGGCCTCGGGCGAGAGCCGGGCCGGGACGTGGTAGGTGGTCGAGCCCGGCGTGTACTTGGCCACGTAGTCGTAGAACTCGCGGGACGGGACCATCTCCACGGTTCCGAGCGCCTCGCCGTCGAGGACCGCGACGTTCACCTCCTGCCCCGGGAGGTAACGCTCGACGATGACGTCGCCCTTGAAGCGGGCCGCGTCGGCCACCGCCGCCGCGAGGTCGGCCTCCGCCTTCACCACGTGGACCCCCACCGACGAACCCTCGCAGGCGGGCTTCACCACCGCCGGCAGCCCGGCCGGCAGGTCGGCCACCCCGATGGTGAGGGCCCGGGCCGGGGGGAAGACCCGGTAGTCGGCGAGCGCCAGGCCGGCCTCCCGGAAGAGGAGCTTCGAGAGCACCTTGTCCATCGCCGCCGCCGAGGCCAGCACGCCCGAGCCGGTGTAGGGGATGCCCATCGACTCCAGCAGGCCCTGGGTGCAGCCGTCCTCGCCGAAGCGGCCGTGGAGGGCCACGAAGGCCACCTCGGCCCCGAGCGCCCGTAGCCGGACGTCGAGGTCGAGCCCGGCGTCCACGAGCGTCACGTCGAGCCCGCGCGCCCGGAGCGCCTCGGCGCAGGCCTCCCCGGTCCGGAGCGAGACCTCGCGCTCCGCCGACCGGCCCCCGTACAGCACCGCGACCTTCCTGCCGCCAAAGCGACCCATGGCCTCCTCCACGTCAGGGGTGCTCGTCGGGCGCGAACGCGCCGGCGAGACGGACCTCCAGCTCCAGCTCCACGCCGAACCGCTCCCGCACCCGCCCGCGGGCGAGCCGGACGAGCGCCAGGCAGTCGCGCGCCGTGGCGCCGCCCAGGTTCACGACGAAGTTGGCGTGCAGGTCGGACCACATGGCCTGGCCGATCCGGTGCCCCTTCAGCCCGGCCGCCTCCACCAGCCGCCCGGCGTGGTCGCCGGGCGGGTTGCGGAAGGTCGAGCCCCAGGTGGGCCAGGTGAGCGGCTGGGTCCGGCGACGGTGCTCCCGGTCGGCCTCCATGGCCGCCCGGCTGGCGGCGACGTCGCCCCGGGCGAGCCGCACCGCCACGCGGGTCACGACCGCGCCGGGTGGCAGCCGGCAGGTCCGGTAGGCGTAGCCCAGCTCCGCGACGGGGATCCAGCGGAGGCCGTCGGCGGTGGCCACCTCGAGCCGCTCCACGACGTCCTTCATCTCGCCGAGGCGGGTCCCGGCGTTCATGGCCGCGGCGCCCCCCAGCGTCCCGGGGATGCCGGAGGCGAACTCGCACCCGGTGAGGCCGGCGGCGAGGGCGCGCTGCACGAGCCGGCTCACCGGCGCGCCGGCCGGGAGCACGAGCCGCTCGCCGTCGGCCGACTCCTCGGGGAGGTCGATGGGTAGCCGGACCACCACGCCGCGGATCCCTGCGTCGGCGACGAGCAGGTTGGCCCCGCCGCCCAGCACCAGCACCGGGACCTGCCGGTCCGCGCAGGCCCGGAGCAGGGCCACCACGTCGTCGGCGTCCGCCGGCCGGACGAGGAGGTCGGCCGGGCCGCCCACCCGGATGGAGGTCCGGGAGGCCATGGGCGCGTCCGCGGTGCACGTGCCGCGCACGGCGGCCGCGACGGGGGCGATCCAGGAGCGCGGGTCGGCGGCGGTCGCGACCGGGCCGGGGGCGAGGGTCATGGCCTCCCCA
>JBBIOL010000179.1:0-5342 GCA_037443385.1 Anaeromyxobacteraceae bacterium | reverse complement strand
CAGGATCCACGCCGGCACCTCCGCCTCCGACGCGATGCCCACGTTCGCGATCGACACGTCGGGGATGGCCACGGGCACCGACAGGTGGTCGACGCAGATGTCGAAGAAGCGGATGGGCTCGGCGAGGTAGTTCCCGCTGTAGGTGAGGTGCCCGCGCGGGACGCATCCCCCCATCTCCGCCCCGTAGCTCACCTTCAGCTCCGTCACCGCGCAGAGCGCGTCCAGGCTGTCCAGGATGGCGATGATCATCCGCGAGAGCTCGCTGTCCCCGAGCCAGCGGAGCACGATGTCCGCCCCGGGCCCCTCCCAGGTGGAGGGCGTCCAGCACGAGCCGAAGTCGACGATCCCCACCGGGTTCGCGAGCGAGACGTTCCGGTCGAAGGTGACGTAGCGGCTGCCGGCGTCGGTGTAGAAGACGTTCCCGCCGGCGTCGGGGCGCTTGTGGTCCACCACGTTGAGCTGGAGCAGGAGCCCGTTCTCGGGCGACGTGCCCTGCGAGCCGTTCACGTAGACCGCCCCGCCGTCCCAGAGCTGCTCGAGGAAGTTGCTGATCCGGTTGGAGAGGATGCGGTGGTCGCGCATCACCGTGGGCGTCGTGAAGACCCCCCATTCACCCCACTGCGCGTAGGGCATGCCCGGCCAGCTTCCCTCGTCGAGCAGCCCCCACCCCCAGCCGATGGCGATCCCGGTCCAGGGGGTGTGGCGGATGTCGTTGTTCTGGATGGTCGTGCCGGAGGAGTACATGACGAAGATGCCGGCGGTGTCGTAGTAGTCGCGCCCGGTGAACGAGATGTCGTTGTCGACGATGGTGTTCCCGGAGGTCACCCGCTCCGCGTCGGCCCGGGCGTTCGTCTCCAGGTCCACCCCGCCCACCTGCACGGCCGACGACGACACGTCGGTGAAGGTGCAGCCGGTCACCACGCTCTCCTGGGCCCCGGCGCCGAGCCAGAGCCCGTTCGCCCCGAGCGCCGAAAAGGTGTCCTCCTCGAAGCGGATGCCGCGCGCGTACGTGACGTTCACCGCGCCGGGGGTCGAGTACACGACCTTCTGGTGCCCGGTGAGGTTGGGCAGGTACCCCGGACCCTGGATGAAGTTCCCGCTCTGGTCGGCCACGTAGCCGTCCCGGCTCGGCCCATCCCAGGTCGCGTGGGAGAACCGGAGCCCGCGGAAGGTGATGCCGGTCACGGGTTCCCCGGGCCGCCCGACGACGTCCACGAGCGATTCCAGGTTGCCGACCACCGCCTGCCGGGGCGTCACGCCGCCGTGCGGGAGGTAGCGGAGCGTCCCCGTGTCGGGCTCGAGGAACCACATCCCGGGCTGGTCCATGTACTCCGGGGCGTTCTCGATCCACGACAGGATCTGGAAGTTCCACGGCGGCGGGTAGGTGTTCGCGTTCCACCAGCAGAGCGGGTCGGGGAGGAGCGCCGTCCCCGGGATGGCCTGGAGCGGGCAGCGCATCATCTTCCACTGCGTGACCGTCACGACCTCCGCCCACTCGGGGTGGGCGAGCGACGGGGCGATCCCACCCGCCGGGACCTCGTAGCCGGCGGCGGTGCGCGCGTAGGTCGGGTTGGCGCGCTGGACCGGAAGCGAGGGATCGAAGTCGCTCCGCGCCCGGACGGCCCGGTTCCCGTCCACCCAGAGCTGGCGGGCGACGCGCCCGGCCCTCCACCCGGGGACCGCCGCGACGCAGGTTCCGGTCGAGCAGTCGAACCCGGTCACCGCGATCCCGCCGGAGAGGATCACGGGCGCGAGCTCCCCCGGCGCGCTGCGGTACACGACCGGGAAGGCGTCCGTTCCCGAGTCCTCCGGCTCGAGCCGGAGCGATGCCTGGAGCACGTAGGTCCCGCCGCGGACGTTCACCTGGAGCGTGCACTGGCCCCGCGCCGGGTCGGCCCGCACGGCCGCCCGCGCGCGCTCGAGCGAGGCGAACGGGCTCGCGCTCGAGCCGTCGCCGGCCTCGTCCGAGCCGGTGGTGGCCACCCAGTAGTCCCTGGTGCACGCGTCGGGGGAGCGCGACGCGCTCGAGCAGCCGGCGAGCGAGGTCGCGAGGCAGGCGGCGACGAGCGTGGTGGACGCGGGGGGCAAGCGCATCATGGCGCGGGCCGTTCCTTTCGCCCCCCTTCGAAGGAGCCTACTCCCCGCGCGCGGCGCATCGAGCGCCCGGAACGGGGCGTGGAGCCGGGGCGCCCGGCCCGCCCGGGTCACGCCCCCGCCGGGAGGTCGCCCCCTCCTCGCCTCGAGGGGAGGGGCGTGGAATCATCGCGGGAGTGGACGCGCGGGGGGCGCGCAACCGTCGATCGAGGAAGGAGCACCCCGTGCGCGTCGCCTCCCACCCCGGCCTCGCCGTCGCCGCCGTCACGCTGGCCCTCGCCGGGTGCCCCGCCTCGTCGCCTCCCGCCCCCTACGCCGCCACCGTCGCCGAGATGACCCGCCGGATCGAGGACCGGATGGCGGCCGTGCGGGCCACCGGCCTCTCCATCGCGCTCGTGGACGGCGACGCCGTCGTCTGGGCGCGTGGCTTCGGGTTCGCCGATCTCGCGGCGGGGCGCCGCGCCGACGCCGACACGATCTACGAGATCGGCTCGGTGTCGAAGACCTTCGCCGCCGCCGCCGTCCTCCAGCTCGTCGAGGAGGGGCGCATGGACCTCGACGACCCGCTCGCCCGCCACGTCCCTTCCTTCACCATCCGTCCGGGAGACCTCGACTCCGGCCCCATCACCCTGCGCTCGGTCCTCACCCACCACTCGGGCATCCCCTCCGACCTCTTCGACGGCGCCTTCACCGAGGGCGCGCCGTTCGACTACGACGGCTGGCTCCTCGGCTGGCTCGCCGGCGAGACCACCTCCGCGCCGGTGGGCGCGGTGCTCGCCTACTCCAACTCGGCCTTCGCGCTCCTGCGCCCGGCCATCGACCACGCCGCGCCGGAGGGGTTCGAGGCCCGCGCGAACGCGCTCTTCGACGCCATGGGCATGCGCTCCACCTCCTACGCGCTCGACGCCCGCATCCCGCGCGAGCGACTCTCCCGCGCCTACGACGAGGGCGAGCTGCAGCCGGAGATGTACGGGAACCTCTCCACCGCCGGCTCCGTCCGCTCGAGCGTCTCCGACATGGCCCGCTACCTCCGCATGATCCACGGGCGCGGCACCCTCGAGGGCACGCGCGTCCTCGCCCCGGCCAGCATCGACGAGATGGCGCGCCGGCAGAACGGCGAGGCCCCGTTCGACTTCGACAGCGCCATCGGGCTCTCCTGGTTCCTCGCCCCTCCGGGCCACTACTCCGGCCGGGTCATCGAGCACGAGGGCGCCACGCCCTCCTTCCACGCCATGGTGCGCATCCTCCTCGACCAGCGGCTGGGCGTGGTGGTGCTCTCGAACACCATGGCCGTGGACGTGAACGCCATCGCCCGCGAGACCCTCGAGCTCGCGCTGGAGGAGAGGACCGGCCTCGCGCCGCCTCCGGCGCCGGTGCCGGCGCGCTCCGAGCCCGATCCCACCTTCACCCCCGACCGGCTCGCCGCGCTCGCGGGCGTCTACGTCGCCGACGCCCCGGGCCTCACCCTGAAGACCGTCGTCGTCACCGCGGAGGGGGGCGGGATCCGCCTGAGCGACCGGGCTGGCCTCTGGATCCCCCGCAAGAACGGCCAGTTCTCGCTGCCCGACACGGACGCCCAGGCGCAGGTCCTCCAGTTCCGGTTCGAGGAGGTGCACGGGCGCAGGATCGTGACAGTCCAGGTCGGCGGGCACCGCTACCTCTGGGCCGAGCGCCTCGGGCAGGGGCCCGCGGAGGCGGTCGCGGCGTGGGAGGGAAGGGTGGGCACCTGGACGGTGACCAACCTGAACCCGGGCGCCACGTGGCCGTCGGTGGACGCCGTCCGCATCGCCCGCGACGACGACGGCGTCCTCCGCGTCCTGGACACGCTGCGCGGCGCGGTGGCGGTGACGCCGCGGACCAGCGCCGAGGCGGTCGTCGCCGGCATCGGGCGGAACCGCGGCGAGATCCTCCGCGCCGTCCGTGTGGACGGCGTGGAGCAGGTGGAACTCTGGGGCTACCGCTACGCGCGGGCGCGGTAGCCCCCGGGCCCGCCGGGCATTTCGGTCCTACGCCCGGGCCTCGAACACCAGGTTGAAGGGCGTCTCGGTGGCGCGCCGGAACGTGCCGAACCCGGCCTCCCGCGCCACCGCCCCGATGCGCGCCTCGCCCGCCTGGGCGCCGAGCGCCGTCCCGTGGAAGGCGAGCGCGTTCGGCACGCAGAACATGGTCGACGCGGCGTAGAACACCCGCCCCACCGGGTTCAGGTTCTCGGCCACCGAGTTCCCGGCGAAGGGCTCCACGATCATCCAGGTGCCGTCCTTCGCGATGGCCTGCCGCGCCCGCCGCGCCGCACCCACCGGATCGGGCAGGTCGTGCAGGCAGTCGAAGTGGGTGACGAGGTCGTAGCCCTCCCCGGGGAACTCGGTCGCCGGCGCCACCTGGAAGTCCACCCGGTCGCCCACCCGCGCCGCGGCGGCCCGCTTGCGGGCGGTCTCGATCGACTCGGGGTGGAAGTCGAAGCCGGTGAACCGCGAACGCGGGAAGGCCTTGGCCAGGATCACGGTCGAGGCCCCGTGCCCGCAGCCCACGTCGGCCACCCGCGCGCCGGCCTCGAGCTTCGCCTGCACGCCGTCGAGCGCCGGGATCCACTCCTGGGTCACGTGCGCCAGGTACCCGGGCCGGAAGAAGCGCTCGGTCCCCTCGAAGAGGCTGTGGTCCTGCTCGGTCCAGGCGAGCCCCTCGCCGCTCCGGAAGTTCTCCTCGATGCGCGACTCGGCCTTCCACATGGCCTGCAGGAGCTGGAACGCCCCGGGCAGGAACACCGGGCTGTCCTCCTGCGCGAGCGCCATGGCCTGCTCGGGCGACAGCGAGTAGGTCGCGGTGGCGGGGTCGAGCGTCACGTACCCGCCGGCCGCCTGGTTCGCGAGCCACTCCCGCACGTACCGCTCCGAGGTCCCGGTGCGGCGCGACAGCTCGAGCGGCGTGGCCGGCGCCTTGGCGAGCTCCTTGTAGAGCCCGAGCCGGTCGCCGATGAGCACGAGGGCGGCGCTGGCCGCGGCCCCGATGTCGGCCACGGCGTGGTGCATGAACTGCTCGAGTCGCTTCGGATCTGCTTCCATGACCTGCTCCTTGGCTCTCCCACCCCGGGGCGACCCCTAGCCCGGCGGGGATCGCGCACCCGGGTCATCGGGGGCGTAAGCAGGTCGTCTCAAGTACTGGCGGAAAGGGAGGGATTCGAACCCTCGATACAGGTCACCCCGTATACTGGTTTAGCAAACCAGCGCCTTCGGCCCCTCGGCCACCTTTCC
>JBBIOL010000178.1:0-5513 GCA_037443385.1 Anaeromyxobacteraceae bacterium | reverse complement strand
GTCGCGCCGCATGCCGCCCCCGCTGGCCCGCAGCGCCGCCGCGGCCCGCTGCGCGACCTGGCTCGCGGTCATGGTCGCCACGCCGCCGCCCGGCCCCACGACGAGGCTGCGCGGGTCGTAGACGCCGGTGAACCCCCAGGGGCCGCAGAGCCGCTGGTCCCAGATGGAGCAAGGTCCCGGCGGCTCCCCGGCGAAGAAGCCGACCGAGCGGAACTGGGCGTTCAGGAAGAAGCCGTTCCCTCCCGCCGCGCTGGCGAGCGTGCCGCCGGCCGGGAAGACCGTGGTCTGCCCGGACGGGAGCGAGGCCAGGAAGGCGAAGAGCCACTGGGGCATCTCCGCGTCGGGCGCCGCGGCCACGCCCTTCATGGTCATCCAGGTGTAGTTGAGCCGTCCGCCGCAGCCGCCGAAGCCGCGCCAGTAGCCGTCGGCGGCCGGCGCGAGCTCGATGCTGCACACGCCGCCGGTGGGCGCGGCCGACAGGCGGTCCGGCCCGACGTCGACGCGCAGCAGGCTCCCGAACCAGGTCCCCTGCACGTGGACCGTCTGCCCCTCCTGCGTCACCCAGAGGTCCACGCCCTCGCCCGTGATGCGCCCGCCGCGGGCGTGGAGCAGCACCACCCGGTCGCGCAGCGTGCCGCCCCAGAGCCCCTCGTCGGTGAGCGTCAGATTCACCACGGGTCCGCGCACGCTGCGTGCGTCCCAGGCCGCGCTGGAGCCGGGGGAGCCGGCCGGGGTGAACTGGATCTCGCCCTGGCGGGTGAAGGCGTCGGGCGGACCGGGCTGGAGCTCCGGCGGCCGCATGGCGAGCGGCTGGCCGGGAGGGGTGGTGGCGCAGGCCGCGCAACCGGTGAGGAGCGCGACGACGATCTTCCGATGGAGGGTCACGGGACCTCCGTTCACAGGCTTCCCCGCCGGGCTGACGATAGCACCCCGCGCGGGGCGTGGCTCGCCACGGCCCTTCGGGGGCGTCAGCGGTCGTTCTGCACGCTGCGCAGCGTGTCCCGCAGGGAGTGGAGCGGGGTCCAGCCGGTGTCGCGCACGAAGCGCGAGCCGTCCACGGCGCACAGGTACTGGATGTAGTCCACCTCCCCGGGCGGGAAGGAGGAGAGCCTGGCCTCGAAGAGCTGCTTCACGACGGGCCGGACGAGGAAGTGGGGCAGCGGGACGGGATCGCGCCCCAGCTCGCGCAGCGCGGCCGAGAGCGGGACCTCGCCCGGGCCGGTCACGTTGTAGACCCCCCGCACGCCGGGGCGCAGCGCCAGCGCGATGGCGCGGCAGACGTCCTCCTCGTGGATCACCTGGACCATGGGGTCGAACCCGAGCACGGTGATGGGACGCTCGAGCCGGAGGTAGTTCGAGGGGGCGTTGCGGACGGTGGGGCCGACGATGTTCACCGGCCGGAGGATGACGGTCTCGATCTCCGGGTGCTGCCACATGAACGACTGCGCGTACATGTCGACCTCGATGAGGTCGCGGTAGCCGGGTAGCCGGGCCGCGCCGAGCAGCGGCGTGCCCTCCGGGAGGAAGTTGGGGTTCTCCGGCGCCGGACCGTAGACGTTGGCGCTCGAGAGCAGCACGATCTTGCGCACGCCGTGGCGGGCGGCGATGTCGAGGAGGCGCTGCGTCCCGGCCACGTTGAAGCTGTGGGCGTCGGAGGGCTCGTCGCGCGGGTCGTGCTTCAGGCCCAGGTGCGCGACGGCCTGGATGCCCCCCTTGCGGAAGACGTCCTCCACGCGCGCCTTGCGGATGTCGAGCTGGTGGTGCTCGAGGTCCTTCGGCCGGTCGCGCAGCGGCCGCCGGTCGAAGCCGACCACCCGGGTCTCGCCGTGGAGCAGCCGGGCGAGCTTGCGCCCCAGGTTGCCGGCGATGCCGGTGATGGCCACGCTGGCGGGGAGCGGGCTCACCAGAAGAGGTGCTCCCGCTCGGCGATCCCGCGCGCGAGCAGCCCGGCAACCGCGTCCCGGACCCGCGCCACCTTGGCCTCGAGCACCGCGTCCTCGTCGTCGGGCCGTCCGTCGAAGCGCAGCGGTTCGCCGAACCAGATGCGGTAGCGCACCGGGAGCGGGAAGGGGAGCCCGGTGGGCGTGATGGGAAAGTGGGGGAAGGCGAGCAGGCGCGCGAGCGGCTGGATGTCGAGGATGGCCGGGGCCTGCTCCTCGGCTCCCACCACGCCCACCGGCACGATGGGCACGCCGTTCTCGAGGGCGAGGCGCATGAAGCCGAGGCCGAACCCCTGGAGCTGGTAGCGCTGCCGGAACGGCTTGTTGAGCCCGCGGGTGCCCTCCGGGAAGACGAGCAGGGCCTCGCCGGCGGAGAGCAGCCGCCGGCAGTTCTCCGGCGTGCCCACGATCTGCCCGCAGCGGGCGAAGAGGGTGGAGACGAAGGGGAGGGTGGGGACCCACTTGTCGACGAGCGCCCGCACGGCGCGGGGCGGATCCTTGTCCACGAGGCAGGCGGCCTCCACCATGGCCGCGTCGAAGGGGAGCTGGCCGGAGTGGTTGCCGACGAGCAGCACCCCGCCCTCGTTCGGCACGTTCTCGAGGCCGATGGCCTTCACGCGGAAGTACTTGCGGTAGAGCCAGAGCACCGGGGCGGCGGCGGCCTGCAGGTAGTCGACGTCGAACCCGTACGGGTCCACCCCGAACTCGTTGCGGGGTGGCGTCAGCTTCTCCAGGCGCTCGCGCGTGCCCGGGCCGCCGAGCTCCAGCGTCCAGCGTCGCAGCCGATCCTGGATCTCGTCGCCGATCCCCGCCATCGGCTCGATCTATCACGCCGCGGGGGGCTTCGCCGACCCCGCTCCCGCCGCCGCGCCGCGGCGCACCCGCAGCACCCAGAACAGCCGGGCCACCTGGCGCAGCACGTCCGGCACGCGGCGCAGCAGCCCCACCGACGGCGCCCGCTTCTCGTGGAGCGCGACGGGGATCTCGACCACGCGCCGCCCTTCCAGGCCGGCGCGCAGGACGAGCTCGCTCGCGAACACGTCCCGGTCCACCACGCAGCGGGCGGCCACCGGCGCGATGGCCTCCCGGGAGAAGGCCTTCACGCCGTGGGTGTCGGTGCCCCGGAAGCCGAGCGCGATCCGGAGCACGGTGTTGTGCACGAGGGTGGCGATCCGCCGGTAGGCGGGACGCCCGTCCGACGAGCCGGCGGCCCGCTTCGAGCCCACCACCATGTCGGCGCGCCCCGCCTCGAGCAGCGGCAGCGCCCGGTCGTAGAAGTCCGGGTCGCAGAGGTCGATCTCGTCGGCCACCACCCAGCGGCCGCGCGCCTCCAGGATGCCGCGGCGGAGCGCCGCGCCGTAGTTGGGCTCGGGCAGGTGGAGGTGGCGCAGGCGGGGGTGGGATCGTTCCAGGCCGGAGAGGATCTCGGCGGTGCGATCGCGGGATCCGTTCTCGGCGAGGAGGAGCTCGTAGTCCCACCCGCGCGCGTCGAGCGCCGCCATCACCTCGAGGCAGGCCGACGCCACGATCCCCTCCTCGTCGTAGACCGGGATGACGACGGTGAGCCAGGGCGTCGGGGCGGGCATCGTGCGGGCCCGTCCCTAGCGCCGGAGGTCCCGGGCGGCCTGCCGCCCGGAGAGGAGCGCGTCCTCCATGGAGGAGTACTCCCAGCTCCCCGAGCGGCCGGCGACGAGCACGTCGCGGTCGGCGAGCCAGCGCCGGATGGCCTCCCGCGCCGGGCCGCAGGCGTGGTCGTGGATGACGTAGGCGTCGGGGATGGTGCGCACCTCGGCGAAGCGGACGTCCTCTGGGGCCCGGATCAGGCCCAGCGCGAGCAGGGCCTCCATCGCGGCCGCGAGCGCCTCCGGCCCGGGCACCGGGGCGCGCCCGGAGAGCTCGACGTAGAAGCTGCGGAACCCCTCCGGGGCGAGCGACGGCACGGCGGCGGAGGCCGAGCCCACCCGGTAGGCGCGGAAGCGCCTCTCCGGCAGGTAGACCCAGTGCCAGGGAGGCCCGCCCACGTCGCGGGCAGCCACGTTCACGTAGGTGACGGTGGCCGCGCGCAGCACCCGGGCCGCGTCGATCACGTGGGCCGGTGCCCCGGAGACGAGCCGCGCCGTCTCCGGGAGCGGCGCCGTCGAGACCACCGCGCGGAAGCGCACCTCCTCGCCGGTGGAGAGGACCGCCACCTTCCGGACGGGGTCGATGGCCACCGGGCGGACGCCGCACTCGGCCGGCCGGGGCAGGCGCGCGAGGAGGGCCCGGACGAAGGACTCGATCCCGCCCTCTCGCGGGTAGCGGAAGGTGGCGTTGTACCCCTGCGCGTCCCCCTCCAGGCCGAGCGCGCCGCGGACCACCTGCTCCAGGGTGGGGCGCGGGACGAAGCGCCCCATCCACTCGATGGTGAGCTCCTCCGGCCGGACGGTCCAGAGCTTCTCGTTGTAGGGGAAGAGGAAGTTGCGGGCGAAGCCCGCTCCCAGGTGGCGGAGCACGAACTCGGCGAAGTTGCGGGGGAGTCGCTCGCGCAGCTCCCGCCCGGAGTCCCCCAGGTGGGCGGCCACGAAGCCGAGCACGTTCTCGGCCACCACCTCCGGCGGCAGGCCGTGGGTGTTCACCTGGTAGGGGTAGCGCGTGAAGACCCCGTGCGAGTGGATGGCCGCCCGGCGCTGGACGGTGAGCCACCCATCCGGGAGGACCTCGTCGGCGAGCGCGCGCACGTCGGGATCGCGGAGGTGGAGCCAGTGGCCGGTGGCGTCGAAGGAGAACCCCTCGCGCAGGTCCGTGCGGCACAGGCCACCGGGGCGCTCTTCGCGCTCGACGAGGCGGTACCCCCCACCGAGCGCCAGCGCGGTGGAGATGCCGGCCAGGCCGGCGCCGACGACCAGCACGTCGCTGTTTGGTGGCGCTCGGTTCACGGGCGGCGGTACGATTCCCATTCCTGAGTTAGCACGCAGCCTGCCCCGCGCGCCAGCGCGGGTCCAGAGGGGCGATCGATGCGCGTCACCTGTCCGCAGTGCCAGTCGGGCTACGACGTCGACGCGGGGAAGATCCCGCCGGCGGGTCTCCGGGTCCGGTGCCCGCAGTGCCAGCGCGTCTTCTCGGTCCGCGTGGCCCAGCCCGCCTCGACCACGCTCTCCGGCCAGCCTCCGAGCGCCGGGCCCATGCCGACCATGGCGGGCACCCCGCGCCCGCCGCCCCCGGCGGGAATGACCATGGTGGGCATGGCTCCGCCGCCGCGACCGGCGGAGGCGCTCGACGCCGACGCCCCGGTCCCGCTGCCCGGCGCCGTGCCCGGACCCGAGGCGGAGCGAGCGGGAACGCTCCGGGCGGTGGCGGAAATGTACCTCGCCCAACGAGCGATCCGTGCGCCCAAGCTGCACGTCACAATCCGCAAGGCGTTCGGATTCGGCAGCTCCCTGATGGCGATGAATCCGTTCGACCGGCAGACCGTCACGCATGCGGCCGAGATGGTGGGTGCGGCCGACGCGGCGCTGCGCATGGCCGTCGAGTACGCGAAGGTGCGCCAGCAGTTCGGCTCGCTCTACCTCGCGGCCGCGGCATACAACGGCGGGT
>JBBIOL010000177.1:0-5527 GCA_037443385.1 Anaeromyxobacteraceae bacterium | reverse complement strand
AGGCGGAGCGCCGCCGCGGCGAGCGCGGCGTTGCCGGCCTGGTGCGCTCCGCGCAGCGCGACGGGGCCGTCCCACCCGGCGGCGGCCACGTGAAACGGCGCCCCGCGCCGCAGGGCCTCCTCGCGGAGCGCCGCCATCGCCTCCGGGGGCTGGGCGAAGGCGACGACGGCCGGCACGCCCCGCTTGAAGATCCCCGCCTTCTCGCGGGCGATGGCGTCGACGCGATCCCCGAGGAACTGCATGTGGTCGAGGCCGATGCGGGACACCGCCGCCACCCGAGGCGTGACCGCGTTGGTGGCGTCGAAGCGGCCGCCCAGGCCGACCTCCACCACGGCGATGTCGACCCGCTCGTGCGCGAGGTGCAGGAGGCCGACCAGGGTGGCGAACTCGAAGTAGGTGAGCCGATCGGCGTCCCCCTCCCCCTCGTGCCAGGGGCAGGCCCGGCGGACCTCGGCGACGCGGGCCGCGAGGGCGTCGTCGTCGATGGCGCGGCCGTCCACCTGGATGCGCTCGTGGAAGCGGACCAGGTGCGGCGAGGTGTAGAGCCCCACCCGGTGCCCCGCCCGCGCGAGCGCCTCGGCGGCCATGGCGCAGGTGGAGCCCTTCCCGTTCGTGCCCGCCACGTGGAGGATGGCGAGGTCCCGGTCCGGGCGACCGAGCGCGTCGAGCCCACGCTCCATGCGCTCGAGGCCGAAGCGCATGGCGAGCGGACGGAGCGTGTCGAGGTATCCGAGGGTGTCCATGCGCCCCGGCGCCGGGGGCCCGGTGCCGCCGCTAGCCGAGCAGGGAGACGATCTGGGCCAGCTTCTCGCGCATCTGCAGGCGCGGGACGATGGCGTCGATCATCCCCTTCTCGAGGAGGAACTCGCTGCGCTGGAACCCGGGCGGCAGCTTCTCGCGGATGGTCTGCTCGATGACGCGCGGCCCGGCGAAGCCGATGAGCGCCTTGGGCTCGGCGATGATCACGTCTCCCAGCCAGGCGAAGCTGGCGGCCACGCCGCCGGTGGTCGGGTGGAGCATGACGGAGACGTAGGGCTTGCGGACCTGGCGGAAGCGGTTCAGCGCCGCCGAGGTCTTCGCCATCTGCATGAGGGAGAAGATGCCCTCCTGCATGCGGGCGCCGCCGGTGGAGCTGAACACGATGCAGGCGCAGCGCCGCTCGAAGGCCCGGTCGATGACCCGCGCCACCTTCTCGCCCACCACCGAGCCCATGGAGCCGCCCATGAACTCGAAGGCGAAGGTGCCCACCGACACCGGCTGCCCGGTGAGGGTGCCCACCCCGGAGATGAAGGCGTCGCGCAGGCCGGTGGCCTTGTAGGTGCTCCGCAGGCGGTCGCGGTACTTCTTCGCGTCGGTGAAGCCGAGCGGGTCCTCCGGGACGAGCTCGGTGTCGAGCTCCTCGAACGAGCCCGGGTCGAGCACCATCTCCAGCCGGCGCCGGGCCGGCAGGGCGTCGTGGTGGCCGCAGCCGGGGCAGACGTTCCAGTTGCCCTCCCACTCCTGCGTGTAGATCACCTCGCCGCACCCGTCGCACTTGGTCCAGAGCCCCTCGCCCTTCTTGGCGGGAACGGGACCGGTGGGCCGATCGGCCGCCGGGTGCGCCTTCAGGGTCTGCCGCTTCGAGAACCAGGCCATGTTCACCTTGCCGTGCGAGCGATCACGCGAACGCGATCTCGTCGCCGTCTTCGAGCACCGTGGCGCGGAGGTCGAGCTCCGCGAGCTCCGCCAGAAGCTCGGCCCGGAAGGCCGGCTTGAGGTGGTACAGATATACGGGAACCCGGCGGCGTTCCACCTTGGCGAGCTCGCTGGCCAGCGTCCGCGGCGTGAGGTGGCCCGAGCGGTCGGCGAGCCGCCGCATCCGGGAAGGGAAGGACACCTCGACGAGGAGCGCGCGCAGCCCCGCGGCGCGGTTCACCTCGCGCCACAGCCCGGTGGTGGGCCCGGTGTCGCCGGAGATGCCGAAGCAGGCCCCCCCGCGGCGGACGACGAAGCCGGCCGACTCCACCGTGTGGCGGACCTTGACGGCGGTGACCTGGTAGGGGCCGATGCGGAACGGCGCGCCGAAGCGAAAGGTCGAGAGCCGGACCACCGGGCTCCGCGCGCTGGGGATGCGGGTGAAGTCGGGCCAGAGCCGCCCGTTGAAGAGGCTGCGGCGCAGCGTCGCCGCGGCGCCGGGAGATGCGTGCACCGTCACCGGTCGGCGGCGCCGGCCGACCACGAGGTCGGCCAGCATGGGCACGTCCTTCACGTGGTCGAGGTGGGCGTGGGTCACGAGCACGTGGTCCACCCGGTCGAGCGCGTCGAGGTCGAGTCGCGAGGTGAGCGCGCCGGCGTCGATGGCCAGCCGCCCGTCGACGAGGAAGGCGGTGCTGCCGTGGCCGCGCAGCTCGCCTCCGGACGCTCCCAGCACCCGGATCCTCACGTGCGGACCCCGGGCCGGGCATCGAGCTGGAGCAGGTCGAGGAAGTGGCGCAGGCGGTCCGGGTCGGGGACGGTCCAGGCCCCCTCGGTGCCGGTGAGGAGCCCGGACCGCTCCAGCGTCCGGAGCACGTCGGCCACCTGTCGGGGGTCGACGTCGAGGCGGGCGGCGAGCTCGTCGGGCACGAGCGGGAGCGCCACCCCGGGGCGGCGGGCCGCCTCCCCGGAGACGAAGTGCACCACCCGGGCCCGCGCGTCGCGGAGGAGCAGGTTCTCGATCTGCCGGTCGGCCTCGGCCAGGCGCGCGGCCATGGTCCGGATCATGCGCACCGCGACCTCGGCGCTGGCGCGCACCATGGCCTCGAACGTCCGCGCGTCCACCACGAGCAGGAGGGAGTCCTCGAGGCAGGTGGCGGTGGCCGAGCGCGGGGCGTCGTTCAGGATCGACATCTCGCCGAAGAACTCGCCCTGGCCGAGCGTGGAGAGCACCTTCTCGACCGCCCCCACCCGGGCCGAGATGGCGACCTTGCCGCGGCTCACCACGTACATCTCGGCGCCCGCGTCCCCCTCGCGGAAGAGCACCGTCCCGCGCGGGAACTCGCGACCGAAGCGTCGCAGCGGGTCGTCGGCGTCCACGGACGGTGCTTAGCCGACGCCGCTCCGCGGTGTCAACGCGGCCGGGCCGGCCGGGGTGACGCCTTGCGGCATCCGCGCGCACGCGGTAAGGGGGGCGCATGGCCACGACCTATCGCGACGCCGGCGTCGACATCGACGAGGGCGATCGGCTCGTCGACCTCATCAAGCCGCTGGCGCGGCCCACCCTGCGCCCGGAGGTGCTCGCCGGCATCGGCGGGTTCGGCGGCCTCTTCGCGCTCGACGTGAAGCGGTACCGCGACCCAGTCCTGGTCTCCGGCACCGACGGGGTGGGCACGAAGCTCAAGCTGGCCTTCCTGACCGGCCGCCACGACACGGTGGGCATCGACCTCGTGGCCATGTCGGTGAACGACGTGGTGGTCACCGGCGCCGAGCCGCTCTTCTTCCTCGACTACTTCGCCACCGGGCGCCTGCGCGCGGAGGATGCCGCACAAGTGGTGAAGGGCATCGCCGAGGGCTGCCGACAGGCCGGCTGCGCGCTGATCGGCGGCGAGACGGCCGAGCTCCCGGGGTTCTACGCCGAGGGCGAGTACGACCTGGCCGGGTTCGCGGTGGGCGTGGTCGAGCGCGACCGCATCCTGGACGGCCGCGCCGTCCGCCCGGGCGACGCGCTGCTGGGCGTGGCCTCCACCGGGCTCCACTCCAACGGCTACTCCCTGGCGCGCAAGGTGCTGCTCGAGCGGCACGCCCTCTCCGACCGGCCGGCCGAGCTGGGCGGGCGCACCGTCGGCGAGGTCCTGCTCGAGCCGACCCGCATCTACGCGAAGGACGTCCTGGCGCTTCTCGGGAAGGTGCCGGTCGGCGCCGTGGCCCACATCACCGGCGGGGGGCTGCCCGGCAACGCGCCCCGCAACCTCCCCGACGGGACGCGCGCCCGGATCCACGCCGGCGCCTGGCCGGTGCCTCCCGTCTTCGGCCTCATCGAGCGGGAGGGGGCCGTCCCCCGCGACGAGATGTACCGGACCTTCAACATGGGGCTCGGGCTGGTGGTCGCCCTCCCCCGTCCGGCCGCCGAGGAGGCCCGCGCCATCCTCGCCGCGCGCGGGCTCCAGGGCTGGATCGTGGGCGAGGTCCTGGCCGGGAGCGGCGAGGCCACCTGCGAGGTGGTGGGGTGATCCGGATCGGCGTGCTGGCGTCGGGGTCGGGCTCGAACCTCCAGGCGCTGATCGACGCCGCGCGGGAGGGGCGCATCGACGGTGCCGTCGCGGCCGTGATCTGCAACGTCCCGGGCGCGCGCGCGCTAGACCGCGCCCGGGTGGCCGGCGTCCCCGCCGAGCTGCTCCCGTCGAAGGGCGTGGCAGACCGCGAGGCCTACGACCGGGAGGTGGTGGCCCGCCTGCAGGCCCACGGCGTCGACCTCGTGTGCCTGGCCGGCTGGATGCGCATCGTCACCCCCGGGTTCCTGTCCGCCTTCGGCCCCACCGGGGCGAGCGGCGGATGCCCGAGGGTCATGAACGTCCACCCGGCGCTCCTGCCCGCGTTCCCCGGCCTCCACGCCCAGCGCCAGGCCCTGGCCTACGGGGTGCGCTTCACCGGCTGCACGGTGCACTTCGTCGACGCCGGAACCGACACCGGGCCGGTCATCGTCCAGGCGGCGGTCCCGGTCCTCCCCGGGGACGACGAGGCCGCGCTCTCGGCCCGCACCCTGGTGGAGGAGCACCGCATCTACCCGCTCGCCGCGCAGTGGTTCGCCGAGGGGCGGCTCCGCCTGGAAGGGCGCCGGGTGATCCTGCGGGGCGCCGGCGCGCCCACGATGGACGGGGTGTCGAATCCCGCCGGGGATCGCTGAGGCGCCGTGACCACCTCCCCCCGGTCCCCGTCCGTGGTGCGCGCGGCCGCGGTGCGCAGGGCCTACGACGTCTGCGTGCTGGGGTCGCAGCTCGCCGGCGTGGCGGCCGGCGCGGTGCTCGCCCGGCGGGGCTACCGGGTGCTCCACGTGGACCCCGACGGTCTCGGCACCGGCTACGCCGAGGCGGGCTTCTTCATCCCCTGGGGGCCGGCGCTGCTCCCCTTGCCGCGCGCCCTTCCATCCGCGGAGGCGATGCTCGTCGAGCTGGGGCTCGCCACCGATGCGGCCCGCCTCCTCGAGCCCTGCCGTCCGCCGCTCCAGATCCTCCTCCCCCGCAACCGCCTCGACCTCCCTGCCGGACGGGCGGAACGGGCCGCCGAGCTGCGCCGCGAGTGGCCCGGCGACGCTGCGCGACTCGAGGCCTCCCTGGCGTCGCTGCGCTCGGCGTTCGACGCGGAGCAGCCCTTCCTGGCCGCGGTCCCGCCGCTGCCCCCGCGGGGGCTCGTGGAGCGGTGGAAGCTCCGCCGCGCGCGGAGCGGGCCGGTCCCGGGCGGCGGCGCGGGTGCTCCCCTCGCCGACCTGGGAGACCACCCGCTCGCTGCGACGCTGCGTGCGACCGCGCCCTTCCTCACCGCACTCGACGGCCCGCCGCCGGCGCTCGGCCTC
>JBBIOL010000176.1:0-5529 GCA_037443385.1 Anaeromyxobacteraceae bacterium | reverse complement strand
CAACGCCCGGCGAGCCGAGCTCGACGGACCGGCCTCGCCGGCGGCGACCTAGCCCGAGGGCCTAGCGGGTGGTCTCGCAGGTCCCGTAGCCACAGGAGCGGCAGCTCGCGCAGCCGCCGTTCCAGGTCATCGTCGCCCCGCACGCCGGGCACTCGGTCCCGGGAAGCCCGGTGGTGAGCACCTGCCCGTCCCGGCTCCCGTCCCGGTACACGGTGATGCCCTTCAGGCCGAGCGCGTGGGCCAGCCGGAAGGCCTGCTCCACCGCCTCCACCGGCGCGCCGGCCGGCAGGTTGATGGTCTTCGACACGCCGTTGTCCACGTGGCGCTGGAAGGCGGCCTGCATGCGCACGTGGACCTCGGGCGAGACGTCGTGGGCGGTGGCGAAGAGGCGCTGCACCTCCGCCGGCACGCCGGGGACGCCCCGCGCCCGGCCCGACGCCCGGACCGCCGCGACGACGCCCTCCCGCCCCCGCTCCGGGAGCCGCGCCGCGAGCAGCGGGTGCTCCTCCGGGAGCTCGGCCCCCTCGAGGGCGTGACGCACGTAGGCCACGGCGAAGAGCGGCTCGATCCCCGAGGAGCAGCCGGCGATGACCGACAGGGTCCCGGTGGGGGCGATGGTGGTCACGGTGGCGTTGCGCCGCGGCGGTTCACCACGCGCCGCCGGCGCGCTGGTGGCCCATCCCGGGAACGGCCCGCGCTCGGCGGCGAGACGCTCGCTCTCCGCGCGGGCCTCGCGCTGCACGAGCGACATCACCTCGCCGGCCAGCTCGAGCGCCGCGGGCTCGTCGTAGGCGATCCCCAGCCGCACGAGGAGGTCCGCCCACCCCATGACGCCGAGGCCGACCTTCCGGTTCCGCCGGGAGATGGCCGCCACCTGGGGGAGCGGCCAGGCGTTCACGTCGAGCACGTCGTCGAGGAAGCGCACGCCGTCCCGCACCACGGCGGCGATCCGCTCCCGGTCGAGCCCGCCGTCCCGCTCCATGCCGGCCAGGTTCACCGAGCCGAGCGTGCAGGCCTCGAAGGGCAGGAGCGGCTGCTCGCCGCAGGGGTTGACCCCCTCGATGGCGCCCAGGTCGGGCGTGGGGTTGGCGCCGTTCACCCGGTCGAGGAAGACCAGCCCCGGCTCGCCCGAGGCCCAGGCGTCCTCGGCGATGCGGCGGAAGAGCTCGCGGGCCGGGAGCTCGCGCACGGTCGCGCCGCTGCGGGGGTGCACGAGCGCGAAGGGACGCCCATCCACGACCGCCTCCATGAAGGCGTCGGTGACGGCCACCGAGACGTTGAAGTTGCCGAGCCCCGGCCCGCGCTTGGCGTCGACGAAGTCGAGAACGTCCGGGTGGTCGACGCGCAGCACCGCCATGTTGGCGCCGCGCCGCACGCCCCCCTGCTTGATGGTCTCGGTGGCCGCATCGAAGACCCGGATGAACGAGACCGGCCCGCTGGCCACGCCGTGCGTGGTGCGGACGAGATCCCCGCGCGGCCGGAGCCGCGAGAACGAGAAGCCGGTCCCGCCGCCGGACTGGTGAATGAGGGCCGCCCACTTGAGCGCGTCGAAGATCTGCTCGAGGTCGTCGCCCACCGGGAGCACGAAGCAGGCGGCGAGCTGGCCGTGGGACCGGCCGGCGTTCATGAGCGTGGGCGAGTTGGGGAGGAACTCGAGCGCCCCCATGCGCCGCTCGAACCGCTCCGCCCAGGCGGAGCGGTCGGCCGGGGCCTCGGCGGCCGCCACGCCCGCGGCCACGCGGCGGAACATGCCGGCGGGCGTCTCCAGCGGCACGCCGGCGTCGTCGCGGAGCAGGTAGCGCCGCTCCAGCACGTGAAGCCCGTTCGGTCCGATGGCCTCCATGACGAGGAGTCTAGTGCCGTCCCGGACCCGATGCGGTAGAGATGGCGCATGTCCCGCCTCGCCGCCGCCCTCGCGCTCGCGCTGCTCGCCGGATGCGTGCCCCCGTCCAGGCTCACCCCGGAGGGCCGCGAGAGCGTGACCCGCGCGCTGGCCCGCCAGCCGCGGTACCTGCGCGTGGCGGTCTACGTGGCCCCGTTCTTCGGCGACGGCTCCCGCGTGCTGGTCAGCGACCGGCCGGTCTCGGAGCTGCAGCTGCTCGAGACACCCGACGGGAAGCCCATCACGCCGCCGCCGCCGACCCGGATCCTGCCTCCCGGCACCCCGGTCTTCGTGGACGGCGTGCAGTTCCCCACCGGGTCGATCCCGTGGAGCCGTCCGCTCACCACGCCGCGCTACAACCCGTGGCTGCTCCTCACGGTCGAGGGCGTGGCCCGACCCGCGGTGCTCGTCCTGTCCGGCGACGACGATCGGCCCGAGGACGTCCTCGCCGAGGTGGGACGGGTGCTCACGCCCGACGACCCCAGCGTCGCGTACGCGGCCCTTCCCGAACCGGTGCGCGACGCCATCCGGGAGAAGGTGCTCGTCGAGGGCATGACCCGCGACGCCGTGGGCATGGCCTGGGGCCTCCCCGACCGGATCGTCCTCGATCGCCCGGCGCGCACCGAGGAGTGGTACTGGGCGAACGGGCCGCGCAAGGCCTCGTTCCAGGACGATCGCCTGGTCCGCACCGACACCGGGAAGGGCGGCGGCCGCCCCCGCTGATCGCTAGCGATCGCGCCGCGGGCCGCGTGCTTCCCCGCGTCCGTGCCTCGCGCCTCGCCGGTCCACCGGGCCACGGCCGCGCGCCGTCCCCTCCTCGTCGGGCGTGACGCCCAGGGCCACGCAGTGCACCGACCCGGCCCGCAGCTCCGCGACCAGCTCGGCCTCGGTGCGCACCGGGTTCCGCAGCAAGGTGGCGGCCTTCCCGATCTCGGAGAGCGACTCGCGCGCGCCGGACCCGCCCACGCACGGCAGGCCCATGTGCTCGGCCGCCTCCACCGCGAGGTCGTTCACCGACGGCCGGCGACGGGCGTCGAGCCCCTCCACGGCCGCGAGCCCGTCGAGCGAGAAGATCACGTCGCCTCCCGGCCGCTCGACGGTCCGGTCGTAGGGATGCGCCGCCACCACCGCGCCACCCAGGTCCACCACCTTCGCGATCACGTCCGCCACCGGCCAGGGCGGGGTGCCGAAGAGCTGCGGGAGCGCCGGGACGCGCTCCGGCTCCGGGAAGTAGGCCAGGTAGTGGCCGCGGTCGGTGGCGATCTCGACGCCGCAGAGGGCCACGAAACCCTCGGTCCGGGCGGCCTCCCGGACCTCGGCGAGGGCCTCGAGCGTGTTCATGTCGGTGACGACGACGCCGTCGAGGCCGGCCTCGCGGGCCCGGCGCACCACGTCGGTGGGCGAGAGCGTGCAGCCGGGCGTGTGGCGGGTGTGGATGTGCAGGTCGATGAGCATGGGTCGGACCTCGAATACCACGCGCTCCGGGGCGCCTCCAGCGACAGGAAATCGGAAGCGATATCGACGGGTTGAGCCGGGGGCCGGTTTGACACCCACCCTGGGGTCGGGGGAAGATGGCCGTGATTCCAGGGTCACGCGCTGTCGGAGGCGGGTGCGGCGTGAGCGAGGTGCGCGCGATGCAGTTCACGGGCGTCAAGGTGTTCTCGGCCACCAAGGCCAAGGAGCGCGAGGAGCTCGGCGAGGCCGTGACCCGCTGGCTCCAGGCCAACGCCGACCTCGAGATCGTCGATCGCGTCGTCTCCCAGTCGAGCGACAACGAATTTCACTGCCTGACCATCGTCCTCTTCTACCGCC
Organism: Anaeromyxobacteraceae bacterium; assembly: GCA_037443385.1. GTDB lineage: Bacteria > Myxococcota > Myxococcia > Myxococcales > Anaeromyxobacteraceae > CAIOAK01. The sequence continues at coordinate 1,835 of JBBIOL010000176.1, read as the reverse complement.
AGGCCGCCTGAGGCGCCCCGCGCGAGGCGCCATGAAGCTGAAGCAGCTCCCCGAGGACTTCTCCGTCACCGAGTCGTGGCGGTTCGACCCCGACCCTCGCGGCGAGTGGTACGTCCACCTCCTCGACAAGCAGAAGCTCTCGACCTTCGAGGCGGTGGAGCGGATCTGCGCGGCCGCGGGCATCCCGCCGGCGTCGGTCAGCTACTGCGGCCTGAAGGACAAGCAGGGGCGCACCACCCAGCTCCTGGCGGTCCGCGGCACCTGGGTCGAGCTGCAGGACCCCGACCTCCGGATGAAGCCGCTGGGGCGCACCGGTGCGCCGCTGTCGGCCGCCAACACCACCTCGAACCGCTTCGCCGTGACCGTGCGGGACCTCTCCGAGGAGGACGTGGCCCGCCTCACCGGGTCGGTGGCCGAGGTGCGGCGCATCGGCGTGGTCGACTACTTCGACTCGCAGCGCTTCGGCTCGCTGAAGCACGGCCAGGGCTTCCTGGTGAAGGAGCTGATGCGCGGCGAGCACGAGCTGGCGCTGAAGAACTACCTGGCCCGGCCGAGCGAGCTCGACCGCACGCCCGACGCCCGGGTGAAGCAGTTCTGGAAGGAGAACTGGGGGCACTGGGATCGCCGCAACCCCCACCCCGGCGCGGAGCGGTACGAGCTCGTCGTCCGCTGGCTGCGCAAGCACCCGGGCGACTGGCTGGGGGCCTTCCTGCGCACCGAGCCGCGCTGGCGGGCGCTCCAGGTCTTCGCCTACCAGAGCTGGCTCTGGAACGAGGGCGTGAAGCAGTACCTGCGCGACGTGGTCGGGGTCACCCGGCTGGTGTCCATCCGCTACCAGGCCGGGACGCTCCTCTTCCCGCGCGAGCTCGATCGCGAGCTCTCCCGGGAGCTGCGCGATCGCACCTTCCCGCTGCTCGCCCCCGGCACGCGCTTCGCGGACCCGCGCATCGAGCGGGCCGCGCTCCCGGTCCTGGCCCGGGAGGGGCAGTCGCTCGCCGACCTGGCGGTGAAGGACGCGCCCCAGATCCACTTCGACCCGGAGGAGCGACCGCTGCTCGTCCATCCCGGGAAGCTGGTGGTCGGGGAGGCCCGCCGCGACGAGCTGAACCGGGATCGCCTCCGGGTGAACCTGGCCTTCACGCTCCCCCCCGGCGCGTACGCCACCCTGGTGGTGAAGCGGCTCTTCTGGTGGACCCTGCAGCCCGGCGCGCGGAACGCGCCCCGGCCGAGGCCGCCGCCGCCGCGCCCGGTCCCCACCCCCGAGGAGCGCCTGGCGGAGCGCCGGAAGACCGGCTTCCTGGCCGCCAAGCGGGCCCGCCGGGAGGCCCGCCGCAGGAAGCCGAGCTAGGGAGAGGCCCCCGACCCGGCCTTCGGGCCGAGGTGCCGCGCCACCGCCTCGGCGAGGGCGGCCGCGGTCGAGACCTCCGGGGTCACCGCCACCCGGAGCCCCACCTCGGCGACGGCGGCGGCGGTGGTCGGGCCGATGGCGGCGATGGCGCAGCGGTCGAGCAGGGCCGCGCGCGCCCCGAGCGAGGCCACCACGCTGCGCACCGCGGAGGGCGAGGCGAAGATCACCGCGTCCACCCGCCCCTCCACGAGGGCCTCGCCGAGCGGCAGGAGCTCGACCGCCGGTGCGGCCACGGTGCGGTAGCAGGGCGCCGCCACCACCTCGGCCCCGGCCTCGACGAGCCCCTCGAGCAGCTCGGTCCGCCCCTCCTCGGCCCGCGGGACGAGCACCCGACGCCCCCGCATGTGGGGCGCCATGGCCGACGCCAGGTCCGCGCCCGTGGCGTGGTCGGGCACGAGGTCGGGCGCGCGCAGCCGCTCGGCCAGCC
>JBBIOL010000175.1:0-5683 GCA_037443385.1 Anaeromyxobacteraceae bacterium | reverse complement strand
CACCAGGGGCTCGTGGACCCCGCCGAGGCCGAGCGGGCCACCGGCATCGTAGTGCGCGCCAGCATCCCCCACAGCGAGCGCCAGGCCGCCCTCGAGAAGGAACACAAGGCGAACCGAAAGGCCCGCCACGACGTGCTCGCCCACTCCGACCCCACCGACATGGCGGCGGAGAGCATCCGGGCGCTCCGAACCTCGCTCCAGTTCGCTCTCATGGACTCGCCCAACAAGATCATCACCATCGGCGGGCCGCGCCCGGGCGTGGGGAAGTCCTTCGTCACCGTGAACCTGGCACGGGTCTTCGCCGACGCCGGCAGGCGGGTGCTGCTCCTCGACGCCGACCTGCGCAAGGGGTCACTGCACGGCTACCTGGGCATCCACCGCACGCCCGGACTCGCCGAGGCCATCGCCGGCACGGTCTCGATCGCCGACGTGCTTCACCGAACCGACCTGGCCGGCATCGACTTCGTCCCGCGCGGTTCGTCGCCCACGAACCCGTCGGAGCTCCTCGGTAGCGAGCGCTTCCGGCACATGGTGGAGGACCTGGCCGGCCGCTACGACCTCGTGCTGGTGGACCTGCCGCCCATCCTGGCGGTGACCGACGCGGCGCTGGTGGGGCGGGTGGCGGGGGTGAACCTGCTCGTGCTCCGCTCCGGCTGGCACCCCATCCGCGAGCTGCAGCAGGCGGTGAAGGCCTACGCCGAGAACGGCGTGCGACTCTCCGGCATCGTCTTCAACGACGTCATGCCGCGGAAGGGGGGCGTGGGCTCCTACGCCTACGCGTACCAGTACCAGTACCACTACCAGTACGCGTACAAGTCGAAGAAGGACGACGCCTAGCGCGGCGCGCCCGCCGGGTCCATCCCCAGCACCACCTGCACCGTGAAGCGCTCGCCCGGTCGCGCCGCCGCGACCGGGAGCTCCTTCCCCCGCAGCGCCATCTGGGCGCAGGCCACGAGCGACGGGCGCAGGTTCCCCGGAGACTGCTGCCGGCTCTGGCCGAGCTTGACCCGGCCCGCCATGGGCTCGGCGTCCACGAGCAGGATCGCCTCTCCTTTCACGGTGTCGCCCTGGCGGCGCATCTCGTCGCCGAGCCGGACCGTCATTCCGCCGCACTGCCGCGCCACGACCGCCTGGAGGTCGGCTTGACGACCGGACAGGTCGAACGCCGGGGCGGGGGAGGGTGGTTCCGGGACGGCCTTCGGCGGAGGGTTCACGAACGACTCGACGACCTCCGACGTGACGGCGGCGGGCGGTGGCGCGAGGATCGCAGGCCTGCGCTGTGTCTCGACGGCGGGTGAAGGCCGCGGCTCCGGCGGCGGCGCCTCGGGTGGAGCGCTCCACTCGATGAAGGCGAGCGCGGCGAGGAAGACCACCAGGATTCCGGCGAGCGAGAGGAGGACGAAGCGGCGCACGCGCGCATCCTGCCACGACCTCCCTGCCGCGGCGAGGCGTCAAACCTGCGGCAATCCGCGCCGCGAGTGAATGAACGCTCACCGCATTCCGATCCATCCGTGGTGCGATCACACGCGGAGTGAGAAGGGACGCCGATCGGCGGGCCCGCAGCAGGCCGTCGCGCCCCACCGGCGCGGAGCCCCGCGATCGGAAAACCCCGGCCTGACAAGGGTTCTCGATGTGGTCCCGGGTGGGACAGGAACCCTCACGACCCGGAGCGTGTCTCGTAAACGAGGTACGGAGTAATTGATCGAGCACACAATTTGACTGGAATAGTCCATTTACTCGTAACCATCCCGGGTGACACATATTTGGGGCGGCCTTCAGGGATTGCTACTGCGGCAATTTGTCCCTACTTTTTGCGGGCTGGCTCGTGCGGCCATTCCGCCGCGAGGGGAGAAACGATGAGAAGGCAGATGATCCGGAACCGCTTCCGCTCCGCCGTCACCGCGCTCGCGGTGGCCGTGCTCGGAGTACCGCAGCTTTCCCTCGCTCAGGCGAACGACCAGGTCCAGGTCGATCCCATGATGCAGAAGGCCGCACGCATCCAGAACATGAACGCGCAGATGCGCGTCACCCAGGCGCAGCGCGAGGCCGCCGCCCGCGAGCAGAAGGCGTTCGTCGAGAAGGTGAAGGCCGCCAAGGCCGCCGCCCGTGCCAAGGGCATCGCCGTCCCCGAGCTGGGGGCGAAGGGCGTGAAGGCGGTTCGCACCAGCAGCGGCACGCAGGCCAAGGCCGGCGCGCCCCGCTCCCGCTCCGCCCAGTTGCCGCCGGGCGTCGGGCCCATCGGGCCGCTCGACACCCCCGACTACTTCACCACCGCGAACTGGGCCTTCAGCCCCATGATCCGAAAGTTCGTGGACACGCTGCCGGGCCTGGGCTCGACCGCCCCCAACAACCGTGGGGAGTACATCCCGCTCGCCCATCCCGACACGCTGACCTACCCGGGCTCGGACTACTACGAGATCTCGGTAAGGCTCTACCAGCACCAGTTCCACAGCGACCTGCCGCCCACCAACGTGCGCGGGTACGTCCAGACGAACCTCGGGACCAACCTGGCGGGCACGGCGAACGACGTCCAGCCCGACCCCATCAACTGGCTCGGGCCGGTCATCATCGCCGTGAAGGACCGCCCCATCCGCATCAAGTTCAAGAACGAGAAGCCGGGCATGGCGAGCGGTGGCGGGCTCATCATCCCGGTGGACGAGTCGATCCAGGGCTCGGGCAAGGGCGCCCAGTTCACCGACGGCAGCGTCTGCGACCCGTCGCCGAAGGGCGTGAACCTGCCCGGCGACAACTGCGCCCTCTATCCCCAGACCCGGTCGGCCATCCACCTGCACGGCGGCCGCACTCCGTGGATCTCGGACGGCACCCCGCACCAGTGGATCCTGCCGCTCGCCGACTACAACGACTCGGCGAACCCCTACAAGCAGGGCGTGTCCCTCTACAACGTGCCCGACATGCCGGCCCCGGGCCCCGACGAGACCACCTACTACTGGTCGAACCAGCAGTCGGCGCGGCTCATGTTCTACCACGACCACGCCTGGGGCATCACCCGCCTCAACGTGCTCTCCGGCGAGGCCGCCGGCATCCTGCTCACCGACGACACCGAGGCGAACCTCATCGCCGAGGGCATCCTCCCCGGCTACGGGACGCCGCTCGTGGTCCAGGACCGCACCTTCATCAACGCCGAGGTGAACCCGCTCACCGGCCAGCCGTTCGTCTACGACACCGACCCCACCTGGAACTCGGGCTCGGGCACGCCGGACGCGCAGGGCATCTACCCGCCGGTGACCGGTGACTTCTGGATCCCGCACGTGTACGTGCCGGCCCAGAACCCGTACCTCACCACCGGCGTGAACCCGTTCGGCCGCTGGGTGTACGGCCCCTGGTTCTTCCCGCCCACCGCGAACCTGTTCTTCCCGCCGGTGGCGAACCCGTACCACGACCCGAACTGCAGCGACCCGGACCCGGCGGTGACGCTGGCCTTCTGCACCACGCCGAACCAGCCGCCGGTGATCCCCGGCACGCCGGTGCCGTCGGTGGGCGCCGAGACCTTCTTCGACACCTCCATGGTGAACGGGCAGGCCTTCCCGGTCATGGACGTGCAGCCCACGGCCTACCGGTTCCGCATGCTGAACGCGTCGAACGACCGGTTCGTGAACCTGAACATCTACCAGGTGGATCCGCTCCAGACCTCGCACCTGGACGGCGTCCCGGGCAGGGTCCCGGACATGCACACCGAGGTGGAGATGTGCGCCATCCCGGGCGCCACCCCGCCGCTCGACCAGATCTGCTGGGATCCGGCCGTCTTCCCGAACTGGCCGAATGACGGCCGCGCGGAGGGAGTGCCCAACCCCAACAAGCTCGGGCCCAACATCACGGTCATCGGCACCGAGGGCGGCTTCCTGCCCCGTCCGGTCACCCTCACCGGCCAGCCCATCACGTTCGTGCTGGATCCGACGGCCTTCAACGTCGGCAACGTGAAGGACTTCAACCTGTTCCTGGGCCCGGCCGAGCGCTCCGACTTCATCATCGACTTCTCGGCCTGGGGAGGCCAGGAGCTCATCCTCTACAACGACGCCCCGGCCGCCGTGCCGGCGTTCGACCCCCGGTTCGACTACATCACCGGCGCCCCCGAGATGGCCAGCACCGGCGGCTATAGCCGCGTCCCGCCCTGGAACGAGGGCGTGCCCGGAGCGCTGCCCGAGGGTCCGCAGGCCGGTTACGGCCCGAACACCCGCACCATCATGAAGTTCCGCGTGGCCGCCGGCTCCGGCACCCCGTACGACTTCGCCGCGCTCGAGGCCCGCTGGCTGCCGGGCGCGCTGCCCGCCAACCGCACCACCCAGCTCGGCGTCTTCGAGGAGAGCCAGGACCAGATCATCGTCGGCCAGTCGGCCTACGACGGCATCTACCCGAGCAACCCGGCCTTCCCGTCGGTCTGGCCGGCCTGGGGCGTGTCCCGCATCGAGGACAACTTCCTCACCTTCGAGACCGTGTCGGGCACCATCGTGACCTTCCCGATGGAGCCGAAGGCCATGCACGACGAGATGGGCGCCTCCTTCGACAAGGAGTACGCCCGCATGTCCACCAACCTCGGCACGCAACTGCCCATCCCGAAGACCAACAACGCCAACATGACGCCGTTCATGTACACCGACCCCACGACCGAGTTCATGAACGCGGCCGCGGCGCCGGTCTCGCCGGTGCTCGGCGACGGCACGCAGATCTGGAAGATCAGCCACAACGGCGTGGACATGCACCCCATCCACTTCCACATCTTCGACGTGCAGGTGATCAACCGCGTGGGCTGGGACGGCCAGATCCGGCTCCCGGCGCACACCGAGCTGGGCTGGAAGGACACCGTCCGCATCGCCCCGCTCGAGGACACCATCGTGGCCATGCGGCCCTGGACGCCGCCCCTGCCGTTCGGCGTGCCGTTCAGCCTCCGACTCCTGAACCCCGCCATCCCCGTGGGCTCGGGCTTCGGCTTCACCAACATCGACCCCATCACGCAGGCGCCGCTCGTCCCGCCCACCACAAACGTGGTGACCAGCTTCGCCTGGGAGTACGTGTGGCACTGCCACATCCTGTCGCACGAAGAGAACGACATGATGCGGCCCATCGTCCTCAACGTGACCTCGCTCGTGCCTCCCGCCATGGCGGCCATCTCGGCGGCCTGGACCGGCACCGGCAACACCGTGAACTGGACCGACCCGACCCCGGTGAACTACGTGACGCAGGCCGGCTTCGGTGACCCCGCCAGCGAGATCGGCTTCCGGGTCGAGCGCACCAGCGCCATCGGCGGCGCCTGGTCGGTGGTGGGCACCGCCCGCGCCAACCAGACGAGCCTGGTGGACACCACCGCGACGTCGGCGACGACGTTCTACCGGTACCGCGTGGTGGCCTTCAACGAGGCCGGCACGTCCACCTCGCCGTTCTTCGACGTGGGCACCGCGCCCGCGGCGGTGCGGCTCAACAGCGTGAGCCTGGCGGTGCAGAACGTCAGCGCTCCCAACGGGATCGCGGCGGGTACCTGGACGAAGAACATCACCAGCTCCACCAGCCCCATCTTCCGGGCCCTGGGCTCGGGCGGCACGCCTGCCGTGTACGAGTACCAGTTCTCGATCCGCCTCGGCGCAGGCGCCTACGCGGTGGTGCAGAGCTGGTCGTCGGCCAACACCTGGACCATGCCGCTCGCCCAGGCTCCCGGTAGCTACACGGTGCT
>JBBIOL010000174.1:0-5887 GCA_037443385.1 Anaeromyxobacteraceae bacterium | reverse complement strand
GTGGTGTGGAGCTCGGTGGCCATCCTGGTCGTCGACTACCTGCTCACCTTCATCTCGATCGGGTGAGCGCGTGGCCCTGATCCGCATCGACGACCTCTGGAAGGCCTTCGGGGACAAGGAGGTGCTCCGCGGGATCACCCTCGAGGTCGAGGAGGGGCAGACCTTCGTGGTCCTGGGGGCCTCCGGCTCGGGCAAGACCGTCCTCCTGAAGCACGTCATCGGCCTGCTCAAGCCCGACCGGGGCAGCGTGCACGTGGACGGCGTGGACATCTCCGCGCTCACCGGCCGGGAGCTCACCGAGGCCCGCCGCGTCTTCGGCATGGTGTTCCAGGGCGCCGCGCTCTTCGACTCGATGTCGGTGTTCGACAACGTGGCCTTTCCGGTGCGCGAGCGGGAGCGGCGCATCGGGCACGACGAGCTCGAGGCGCGGGTGGTCGAGAGCCTGCGCGTCGTGGATCTGGGCCCGGACGTGCTCCCGCTCTGGCCCTCGCAGCTCTCCGGGGGCATGCGCAAGCGGGTCTCGCTGGCCCGGGCGCTCGTCGCGAACCCGAAGATCGTGCTCTACGACGAGCCCACCACCGGCCTCGACCCCATCACCACCAACTCGGTGGACGGGATGATCGACCAGGCCAAGCAGCGCCGGGGCGTGACCAGCATGGTCATCTCCCACGACATCGCCAGCGCATTCCGGGTGGCCGATCGGCTGGCGGTGCTCTACGATGGCCGCATCGCCGCCCAGGGGACGCCGGACGCGGTCCGGCGCAGCGACGACCCGTACGTGCAGCGCTTCCTTTCCCTGTGGTTCGAGAAGCAGTGAAGGGACGCCGATGCCCGCCGGAAACCAGAACAACCTGAACCGGGCCCTCGCGGTGGGCCTGCTCGTGGCCATCGCGGGCGGGGTGTTCCTGGTGGCCTTCACCTTCTTCCGGAAGGGCGGCCTGGGGACGCGCGACAGCTACGCGGTCACCGCGGTCTTCGACGACGTGACCGGCCTGTCCTGGAAGAGCCGCGTGCAGGTGGCCGGCATCCAGGTCGGGGAGGTGGTCGAGATCGAGCTCTCGGGGGAGCGGGCCCGGGTCACCATCCGGGTGAAGAACGACATCCCGCTCCGGGCCAACGCCTGCCTCACCAAGCGGTTCCCGTCGGCGCTGCTCCCCGACGCGCTGCTCGAGGCCAGCGTGGGCACCGCCCCGGCCCCGCTGCTCCGGGACCTCCCCGACGACCGCCGGGAGATCACCTGCGTCCGCGAGGCCGCCAACGTCGCCAAGCTCATGGAGTCGCTGTCCCGCATCGCGGGAGACATCCAGGTGGTCTCCTCCGACCTGGCGAAGACCGTGGGGGGCACCCAGGGCAGCGTCCGGGAGATCATCGAGAACCTCACCCACGTCACCCGGGCGGTGGACCGACTGCTCGAGGACAACGCCGGCAAGGTCTCCGGGATCCTCTCCAACGCCGAGGCGCTGAGCGGTGAGCTGCGCGGGGTGGCCGAGAAGGACGCCGATCGCTACCACTCCATCGCGCGGAACGTGGACGAGGCGGCCCAGAAGCTGAACCGCATCCTCTCCTCGGTGGAGGACATCGTGGGCCCGGGCCAGACGCCCGAGCTGAAGGAGTCGGTGCAGGGCGCCCGCCAGGCCCTGCAGAAGCTCAACCGGACGCTCGACGACGTGCAGTCGGTCACCTCCAGGGTCGCCGCCGGCCAGGGGGTGGCCGGCAAGCTGCTCGTGGACGAGCAGCTGGGCGAGAAGGTCGGGCTCGCCGCCGAGAGCGTGTCGGACTACGTGAACCGCATCTCGGCCTGGCAGCTCTACGTCAACATCCGATCCGAGTACCTCGTCAACTACGGCGGCACGCGGGCCTACTTCGGCGTCACGCTCATGCCCAAGCCGGACAAGTACTACATCCTCGAGCTCATGACCGACCCCCGGGGATACAACACGGTGGTCACCGAGACCGCCACCACCACGAACCAGACCACCGGGACCTCGGTCACCACGACCACCGCGCGGTCCATCAACGAGCAGCGGCTCGCCATCTCCGCCATGTTCGGAAAGCGCTGGGGCGACCTCGTCGGGCGGGTGGGGCTCATCGAGAGCTCGGGCGGCGTGGGCGCCGACTACCTGCTCTTCCAGGATCGCCTGAAGCTGTCGCTCAACGTCTACGGGTGGACGCGTCCCACCGTGGACACGTTCCCGCGCACCAAGCTCTGGCTCGACTGGCGGTTCATCCCGAACGTCTACCTCACCGGCGGCATGGAGAACCTGCTCAACGCCTACAACTACGGCTCCGGGCGGGAGTTCTTCGTCGGGGCCGGCGTCTACTTCAGCGACCAGGACCTGCGCGCGCTCCTGGTGGGCGGCAGCGGGGCGGCCGCGGGCGTCGCGGCCGGGTCGGTGCGGTAGCAGCCTAGCGCCCGATGGCGTGCTGGAGCAGGGCCCAGGCCGTCGCCAGGTCGAACACCGCCTTCACCTCCTGGGCCTGCGCCGAGGAGTAGGAGGTCTGAGACGTGGTGACGTCGATGATGGTCCCCAGCCCGGCCTGGTAGCGCCCCTCGGCGAGCTCGAGGGTCTCGCGGGCCTGGCCCACGAGCACCCGGGCCACGTCCCGGCGGGCGCGGGCCTCGTTGACGCTCGCGACCGCCTGCTCGACGTCGGTGCGGATCTGCAGGAGGAGGAGGTCGCGGGACGCCTTCTGGGAGGCGAGCACGCCCTCCTGGACGTCCACCCGGCCCATGTCGGCCCCGCCGTTCAGGAAGGGCCAGGTGAGCGTGCCGAGGATGTTCCAGGAGTTGGCGTCGGGGGCGGGGAGGCCGCCGGCCACCGGGAAGCGGGAGTTGTTCCAGAGGTAGGAGGCGCTCACGCCCACGATGGGGTACCAGGCCGACCGGGCCGCGGAGAGGCTCTGGTCGGCGGAGGAGATGCCGAACTCGGCGGCGCGGAGGTCGGGGCGCGCCGCACGGGCCTCCTCGAGCAGGCGGGAGATCTCGAGGTCGATGTCCTGGGGAACGGTGGGGAGCGCGAGGGGACGCTTCGAGACGTCCTGGCCGATCGCCTGGGAGAGGGCGATCCGGGTGAGGACCACGCCGTCCCGCGCCGTGATCTGGCTGATGCGCGACTGCTGCAGGTTCACGTCGGCGGTGGTGACGTCGAAGCGGGGGCGCTGCCCCACCTCGAACTGGCCGCGGGCCAGGTCGAGCTGCCGCTGGTTGGAGGCCACCGTCTGGTCTGCGACCGCGACCAGCGCCTCCGTCGCGAGGACCGTGTAGTACGCGGTGCGAACGCCGAGCTCGACCCCGGTCCAAGTGGCGTCCAGGCCGGCCCGGGCGGCCCGCTCCTGGTCGCGGGCGGCGAGGTAGGCGCCGAGGGTGCGGCCGAAGTCCCACAGGGTCTGGTTCAGGGTGATGGAGGCGTTGTAGGTGTCGTAGAGGATCGACGAGGGCGCCGCCCCCAGGTTGCTCGCGGTCCAGCCCGCCCGGCCCAGGGCGGACCCGCTGGGCAGGAACCCGGAGCGGGCGATGCCGACCTGTCCCTGGGCCTGCAGGACGCCGGCCTGGGCCTGGGCGAGCTGCGGGTTCTTCCGGGCCAGCTCGAGGGCCTCGTCGAGGGTGAGCGGCGGCGCCGCGGGTGCGGGGTCGGCCGCGACGGCCAGTGCGAGGAGGAGCGCGATCATTCGAACCTCAGGGCGGTGATGGGGTCGAGGCGGGCCGCCTTGTGGGCCGGGTACAGGCCGAAGACCACGCCCACGAGGCCGCTGAACCCGACGGCGATGCCGATGACGTCCGGCCGGTAGAGCACCTCCCAGCCGAAGCTGGTGGCCAGCCGCCAGGCGCCGAAGACGCCCAGGGCCACGCCGATGAGGCCGCCGGTGACGGCGAGGGCCAGCGCCTCGACGAGGAACTGGAGCCGGATGTCGCCCGGCTTCGCGCCCACCGCCATGCGCAGCCCGATCTCGCGGGTCCGCTCGGTGACCGAGACCAGCATGATGTTCATGATCCCGATGCCCCCCACGAGGAGGGACACCGCCGCGATGGCGGCGAGCAGCGTGGTGAGGGTGCGGGTGCCCTCCTGCTGGGCGTTCGCCACCTCGGACAGGTTGCGGATGGAGAAGTCGTCGTCCGCGCCGAGCGGGAGCCGGTGGCGGTCGCGGAGGAGGCCGCGGATCTGGTTCTCGGCGCGCCCGGTGGTCTCGGCGGAGGTGGCGGAGACGGCCACGCTGCCCTCGATGAAGTTCTTCAGGCTGCCCTTGATCTTCTGCTGGTAGGTGGTCACCGGCACGACGACGATGTCGTCGTAGTCCTGGCCCCACTGCGACTGGCCCTTCTTCTCCAGCACCGCCACCACGGTGAAGGGCACGTTCCGGATGCGGACGTTCTGCCCGATCGGGTTGGCGTTCGGCCCGAAGAGCTTGTCGGAGACGGTCTGGCCGATGACCACCACCTTGGTGCCGGTGTCCACGTCGCCCGCGGTGAAGAGCGACCCGAGCGCCGGGTACCAGGTGCGGATCTGGAAGTACTCCGGGGAGGTGCCGAGGATCTGCGTGCCCCAGTTCTGGTCCTCGGAGAGCACCTGGCCGTTCGTGCGCAGCTGGGCCGCGGCGGCCCGGACGGTGGGGATCTCGGTCTGGATGGCGCGCAGGTCGTCCCAGGTGAGCGTGGGCATGGATCCGAAGCCGCCCATGGCGCCGCCGGCCGTGCTCGTGCCCGGGATGACGATGAGCATGTTGGAGCCCATGGCCGCGAAGGTGGCCTCGACGCGGGCCTTGGCCCCGTCGCCGATGGCGACCATGGCGATGACCGCCGAGACCCCGATCACCACGCCGAGCGTGGTGAGGAAGGAGCGCATCTTGTTGCGGACGAGCGCGCGCAGCGCCACCCGGAGCGTCTGGAGGGGATTCACGGCGGGTCCTCCTCGTCGCCCTGGGTCCAGGGCGGGACGACGGCGGCCTTCGGCTCCTGCCGCTCGTCGGAGAGCACGCGCCCGTCGCGCATGTGGATCACGCGGGAGGCGTACTGGGCGATGTCCGGCTCGTGGGTGACGAGGACGACGGTGATCCCGCCGCTCCCCAGCTCCTGGAAGAGCTTCATCACCTCGATGCTGGTGCGCGAGTCGAGGTTCCCGGTCGGCTCGTCGGCCAGGATCACCCGGGGCTCGTTGACGAGCGCCCGGGCGATGGCGACGCGCTGCTGCTGGCCGCCCGACATCTGGTTGGGGTGGTGATCGGACCGGGATCCGAGCCCGACCCGCTCGAGCGACCGGAGCGCGCGGCGCCGCCGCTCGGCTCCGCCGACGCCGGCGTAGAGCAGGGGCAGCTCCACGTTCTCGAGGGCCGAGGTGCGGGCGAGCAGGTTGAAGCTCTGGAAGACGAATCCGATGGTGTGGTTGCGGACCTCGGCGAGCCGCTCGATGGAGAGCGTGGAGACGTCCTGCCCCTCGAGCTTGTAGGCGCCGCTCGTGGGCCGGTCGAGGAGGCCGACGATGTTCATGAGCGTCGACTTGCCCGATCCGGAGGCCCCCATGATGGCGGTGAACTCCCCGAGCTGCACCGCGAGGGACACGCCCCGCAGCGCGTGAACCTCGACGTCGCCCATGTGGTAGACCTTGGCGACGTTCTCGAAGGCGATGAGCGGCGATCCGGACATGCGCGCCTAGAGCCCGCGGCGGAGGTTCTGGAGGTTGGGCGATCCGGCGCCGAGCGCGTCGGTGACGACCACGTCGCCCTCCTTCAGCTCGCCGTCGACCACCTCCGTGGAGGTTCCGTCGGTGATGCCGGTCTTGACCTTGCGCGGCGCGGGCTTGCCCTGGTCACCGAGCACCCAGACCGTGCGGCGGTCGGAGGCCTCCCCGGGCCGGGCGCCGCCCCGTGGGCCGGCCCCCGGGGCCGCCGGGCC
>JBBIOL010000173.1:0-5916 GCA_037443385.1 Anaeromyxobacteraceae bacterium | reverse complement strand
CCGCCTTCGACGCCCTGTGCACGGCCGACGCGAGCCACGCCGCGCTGGTCGCGATCTACCGCGCGGCGCGCGCCGTCCGCGCCTCGGCCTGACGGACCCCGGACCCGGCGCGCAGGACCGAGACCACCGGCGGCCGCTCGGACAGGACCTTCCAGAGGAAGACTGCGCTGTCCAGGTTGCGGCGCCACATGCGGCGCGGTTCCTGGGCGAGCCGGTAGAGCCATTCCAGGCCGAGGCGGCCGGCCCAGGCCGGGGCGCGGGCCTTGTTGCCGGCCAGGAAGTCGAAGGCGGCGCCCACGCCCATGGCGAAGGGCGCCTGGATGTAGCCGTGGTTGCGGGAGAGCCAGAGCTCCTGCTTGGGCGCGGTCATGCCCACGAAGAGCGCGTCCGGACGGGCGGCGTTCACCGCGTCGACCATGGCCCGGTCGGTGGCCTCGCCCCACGCGCCGAACGGGGGAGCGAGGGTCCCCGCCACGACGAGCCGCGGGAACCGGGCGGCGCAGGCGGCGCGGATCCGTTCCAGGGTCCGGTCCGACGAGCCGAGGAAGAAGACCGAGATCCCCTCCCGCTCGGCGCGGGCCAGGAAGGCGTCCACGAAGTCGGGGCCGGCGACGCGCTCCGCCACCGGCCCGCGGCGGTGCCGGGCTCCCCAGACGGCGAGCGTCCCGTCGGGCAGGACGGCGCTCGCCTCGCGGAAGTGGGCCCGGAACGCCTCCACGTGCTGGGCCACGACGATGGAGTGGGCGTTGGCGGTGGTGAAGAGGGTCTTCCTCCGCGCCACGATGCGCGCGACGGCGAGGTCGACGAACGCGTGGAGGGAGAGCCCCCACACCGGCACGCCGAGCACGATGGCGGCCGGGCTCACGGCGCGCTCCGGGAGAGCGTCGACGGGGCCGGTTCGCCCCGGGGCCGGCGAACGCCCTGGTAGAGCTCGACGAGCCGGGCCGCGTTCGCCGACGACTCGAAGTGACGCCGGGCGATGGCGGGGTTCTCGACGCGGGCGGCGGCGGCCACGGCCGGGTCGGTCGCCGCCCGGATGATGGCGACGGCCAGGCGGGCCGGGTCGGGCCGGGAGAGGCACGCGCCGCGGCTCGACCCGAGGAGCGGTCCGTAGTCCCCGACGTCGGTCGCGGCGATCGGGCGGCCCGAGGCCAGGTAGAGCCCGAGCTTGCTCTGCACGTTCACGTTGTCCGGGCACTCCGGGCGGGCGTGCACGAGCACCGAGGCCGCGGCGAGCAGGCCCGGCAGCGCGCCCGGGTCGCCCGGGTGGATCGCCACCGTGCACTCCGGGTCGAATCCGAAGCGGGCCACGGCGTCCTCCGGCTCGCCGGCGTCGCGCGAGAGGACGAGGACGAAGGTGAGCGCGCGCCCCATGCGCCGCTGGGCGGCGGAGAGGAGGTCGAGCCCCTGGTAGGCGTGGGTGGAGCCGACGTACATGGCCACCGGGCGGTCCAGCCGGACGCCGGGGATCCGGGCGGGGGCGGTGGCCGGGTCGGAGAACTCGGAGGTACGGAGTCCCGGGTAGAGGACGGTGACCCGGCCGGGGTCGATCCCGCCGGCGACGACGCGGTCGCGCATGGCGCGGGCCTGCGCCACGACGTGGTCGGCGGCCCGCAGCACCGGGAACTCGGCGAGCGACGCGATCCGGGAGAGGAACGGCCGCGTGCCGGGATCCCGGCGCCGCGACGGGACGTACACGCCGTGGAGCTCCACCACCACGCCGACGCCGAGCAGGCGCGCGGCGGCGAGGATGGGCAACGCTGCCAGGTGGCCGTGGACGTGGACCACGTCGGCGCGGGCCGCGCGAAGGGCGGAGAACGCGCGCCCGGTGGCCGCCATCCAGCCGAACGGCTGGGGCAGGGCGCCCGGATCGACCTCCAGCGACGAGACGACGACCCCGAGCGCGCCCACGGCCGCCGCCGTCTTGCGGACGTGCGCGGGCGTGCCGGTGGCGTTCGTCCCCGGCGGAGGGAGCCGGGTGGAGGCCATCACGACGCGGAGCGGGGCGGGCACCTCGGGCCTCAGGCGAGCCGCCGGAGCGGTGCGACGGGACGGACCGGCGCGGCCGGGGATCCCGCCGCCACCACGCCCGCGGGAAGCGACCGCGAGACCACGCTGCCCGCCGCCA
Organism: Anaeromyxobacteraceae bacterium; assembly: GCA_037443385.1. GTDB lineage: Bacteria > Myxococcota > Myxococcia > Myxococcales > Anaeromyxobacteraceae > CAIOAK01. The sequence continues at coordinate 3,788 of JBBIOL010000173.1, read as the reverse complement.
CCACGGTGCCGGCGCCGATGGTGACGCCCTTCAGCACGGTGACGTTCATGGAGAGCCACACGCCCGGCTCGAGGACCACCGGGGCCGCGCGGGCCGGGACGTCGGCGGCCCGGTCGCCCGCGTCGATGGCGTGCCAGTCGGTGTCGGTGATGGTGCAGTTGGCGCCGCAGAGGACGCCCTCGCCGATCTCCACGCGCCGCGCCGCGCCGATCACCGTGCCGGACATCCCGACGCCCCGCCCCAGCACCACCTCGGCGCCCTCGGCGAGCGTCGAGATCATGCACGGGCGGTCGAGGCCGACCTGGTTCGACCACCGGGCCGAGCGGAGCTCGGTGCCCGCGCCGATGCGGATGGAGCTTCCGGGGTGCCGCCGCAGCAGCGGGAGCCCCAGGAACCGGACGTCCTCCCCGAGCTCGATGCCCCAGAAGCGGGCGAGCAGCCGCCCCGCGGCCGTGTCCCGGCCCTGCCGGAACCGGTCGAGGGCGACCGCCAGGAGGTGGGGGAGGCTGTCGCGGGTCACGGGTCTCATGCGGGCATCTCCATGCCCTCGATCACACCGGTGTCGTCCAGATCGCGCCGGAGAATCGACCGGTAGGCGGCGAGGAGGTCGGCCACCACCCGGCGGCGGGCGTGCCGGACGAGGGCCTCCCCCCGGCCGGCCGAGCCCAGGCGGCTGGCGAGCAGGTCGTCGCCGAGCACCCGGTCGAGCTGGCCGGCGAGCGCCTCCGCGTCCCCGGGCGGGAAGAGGAGCCCGGTCCGGCCGTCGTCGACGAGGGACGGGGTACCACCCGCCGAGGAGGCGACGCAGGGGACCCCCACGGTCTGCGCCTCCGACAGGCTGTTCGAGCTGTTCTCCACGAACGAGGGGAGCACGTAGGCGTGCGCCTCGCACAGCGCGCGGACGAGCGCGGGAGCATCGAGGAAGCCGAGCAGGCGCACGCGGCCCGCGAAGGCGAGGCGGTCGATGCGGCGGCGCAGCTGCCGGCCGTACCCGGAGCGGGACGAGACGCCGCCGGCGACGTCGATCTCCAGGTCGGGGTGCCGGCGCGCCACGATGGTGGCGGCGTCGAGGAGGGTCTCGACCCCGCGGTAGGGCATCCCGGCGTTCGTGAGCAGCACCCGGCGGCGGTGGCAGCGCGCCAGGCTCCAGCGGGCGGTCGCGAAATCGGGGCGGAGCAGCTCGCCGACCGGGAACCAGGCCGTCGCCGGCGCGATGGCCGCGGCGCGCTCCCGGTCCCAGTGGGTCCGACCCAGGACGGCGTCCGCGCCGCGCAGGATCTCCCCCTCCCGGCGGGCGCCCCGCCGGAACGCCCGCCGCTCCCAGAAGAGCCCGCGGCCGGTGAGGAGCTCGATCGGGCGATGCGCGGCGACCCGCTCCCGGGCGCCGAGCGCGCCGTAGAAGCCGTCGCAGGCGGCGGAGAGCAGTCCCTGGATGGAGACCACGGTGGGACGGTCGACGAGGCCACGGGAGCGGAGGAGGCCGAAGAAGCGCTCGCTCCCGTGCACGTGCACGAGGTCCGGGTCGAACCGCTCCACCACGTCCCGGCAGGCGAGGAGATCGGCGCTCGAGTACCCGAAGTGCGACGCGAAGCGCCGCTGGCCGACCACGAAGTACTCGACGCCGTCCTCCTCGAACTGGAGGTCCGGGAGCGACGGGTAGGCGGTGGCGACCCCGAGCGAGAGGCCGGGTACCGCGCGGAGCGCGGCGAGCAGCTGGCTCATCCAGTGGCCCGAGCCCGAGGTGGCGCGGCCCGTGCGGCGATCGACCGCGGGCATGGGGACGTTCGTGAACCAGAGGACGCGCATCACCGGCTCCCGGTCGTGTCGGGGTGGGTGTCCGGCGGGGCGGCGCAGGCCCCGACGCACAGGAGGACCACCTCGTAGTCGAGCGCCATGCTGGGGAACGAGGAGGAGAGCATCCGCACGCCCCAGAGGAGCGCCACGGCCGCGAAGGCGAGCCGCACGCCGCCGTCCCCGGAGCGGAGCACCCGGAGCGGCGGGAGGAGGTGCACCGCGCACCAGGCGACGAGGAGCGGGATGCCCCCGAAGAACAGGAGCGAGAGGTAGCCCACGTCAGTCCCGCCGGCCCAGCGGGGGCTCATGCCGGGCCAGCTCCAGGTGGCGCGCGCGCCGCGGCCGAGGAGGAGGTCGGAGACCGGGACGTCGGCGAGGAAGGCGGCGAGTTGGCCGGACCGCGAGTCCTCCCCGATGCGCTCGGCGAGACCCGTGAAGGAGAGCGCGAAGACCCGGCCGAGCGCGGTGTCCCCCGCGAGCCAGGACGCCAGCGACGCCGCCACGACGAAGAGGACCGCGAGCTCGACGACGCGCGTCGTCGGACGACCGGCCCGGCGGGCGGCCACGGCGGCGTCGGCGAGGACCAGCAGGCCCACCATGAGGAGGTTGAGCCGGGTCTGGACGAGGACCGACCCGGCCGCGTAGGCGAGCGCCGGTACCCAGCGCGAGAAGCGGGCGGTCGAGCCGGGAGCGTGCGGCCGGAGCACGAGCCAGGCGGCCGGGAAGTAGAGGGCGTTCAGGTATCCCGAGAGCGCGGCCACCGTCTCCTGCCGGAGGAAGGAGCGGAGGTGGGCCGCCTCCCAGGCGACGAGGGCGGCCAGCGTCCAGGCGAGCAGGCCGACGACCCGGCCGATGGCGGGGAGCACGTCGGCCCGGGCGGCTGCGAAGAGCAGCAGGGACGAGAGCCCCAGCCACGGGCCGGTGGTGCCGAAGACCCGCGAGGAGAGGAAGTCGGACGCGTCCATCCCGCGCACGGCGCAGAGGAACCCGGCGGCGACCAGGACGAGGAACCAGGCCGAGAGACCGGAGGCCACGCGCCGGCCGCGCACCGCGAAGGCGAGCAGTCCCGCCGCGGTGAGGGTCGCCACCCGGAGCGCGTGGGCGGCGTAGTAGAGGGCCGGCTTCGGGGCCTCGACCAGGTCCTCCCAGACGCCCACCGAGGCCTGCGCCTGCCGCGTGCCCTGCAGCGCCACGGTGGCCACCAGCGAGGCGCCGAGACCCACGGCGACGAGCGCGCCCACGAGCGGGCGCACGACCGCTCGCCGCGGCGACCCGATGGCGCCGGCGACGCCGGCGGGGACCGGGAGCGCGCCGATCACGCCGTCCTCCAGGCGGCCCGGGTGCGGGCGAGGAGCCAGGCCATGAACGGAACCTGCACCGCGGTGAGCACGGCGGCGCTCCCCACCCAGGCCATGGCCGCGCCCTCGGCGCCGCGCGACACGAGGGCCGAGGTCAGGAAGACGAGCAGGCCGCCGCGGAGCAGCGCGAGCAGGACGGCGGCGCGCGGCGCGCCGAGCGCCCAGATGGCCTGCCCCACCGCCATGTTGGCCGCGAGCAGCACCGCCGAGAGGCAGCACAGGACGACCACGCCCTCGCGGCCGGCGAAGGCCGGGCCGCTCCAGGCGAGCAGCCAGGGTCCGAGCGCCGCGACCGGAACCGCGACCAGCACGGCCAGGCCGGTGGACGCCGCGAAGCTGGCGCCGAGGGCGCGACGCAGCGCCCCGACGTCGCGGCCCGGGACCGCGCTCGCCACGATGGGCAGGGCCAGCCCGGAGACGGCGCTCGCCAGGAAGAGCACCACCGCCTGCCACTGGCGCGCCACCCCGAGCACGCCGGCCTCGGGGAGGCTCGCGCGGGCGAGCAGCGCGGTCGACGCCCAGGTCGCCACGGTGAGCGAGAGGCTGGCCGCCACCGCGGGGATGCCGAGGGAGGCGAGCCGGCGCAGGGCCACGCGGCCGGGGGCGTGGTCTACCGCGATCCCGCGCCGCGCGGCC
>JBBIOL010000172.1:0-5968 GCA_037443385.1 Anaeromyxobacteraceae bacterium | reverse complement strand
ACCACGCCGGTGGGCGCGTCCTCGCGCCGCTCGCGGCGAAGCTCCACGCGGACCCGCGCGCCGACGCCGATCCGCGACGCGCCGAGCGGCCTCCCCGGCCGGCCGTAGCTCACGAGCGCGCGCCCCGCCAGCCCGGTCTCGTCGAGCGCCTCGACGTCGGCGAGCGCGAGGCCGCGGGCCTCCCGCTCGACGAGGGTGAGGCGTGCCGCCGCGTCGGCGAGGCGGCCCTGCTCCTCGGCCCGCTCCGCCTCGAGGAGCCGCGCGAGCAGCGCGAGGTGGTCCTCGAGCGCTACCAGGCGATGGCGATCCCGCCCGGCGCGGGCATGAGCTGCCCGGCCTGCGGGGGGCCGGCGTTCTTCGGCCGGTGGAAGAGGTAGGGCACGGCCCATCCCACGAGACTTCCCACCGCCGCGCCGGCGAGCACGTCGGTGAGGTAGTGCTGCTCGGCGCCCATGCGCAGGTAGCCGGTGAACGCGGCCAGCGCGAGCCCGCCGCCGAGCACCCAGCCGGCGCCGGGCATGCCCTGCATGAGGAAGAGGGTGCCGGCGGAGACCGCCACCGCGAAGGCCAGCGTGGTGTGGCCGGAGAAGAAGGAGAGGTTCTCGTCGTGCGGGTCCTCGTAGAGCCCGGGCTGCCCCATCCACACGTACGGGCGGGCCCGGCCCACCGCGTACTTCACGATCACGTTGGCGAGCAGCGCGAGGCTCGTGGCCTCGGTGATGAGCAGCGCGTCCGACCATCCCGCCGACGGGTCGCCCGCCCGGTAGCCCTGCAGCACGCCGTACCCGATGGCGCCCACCGGGAGGAGGACCTGCATGACGTCGGAGAGCGTGCTCGCGGTCTTCGGGTTGGACCAGGCGAGCGACCGGGCCAGGTCCCCGTCCAGCGTGCCCGGCGTGCACCACTTGCAGTCGAGCGGGCCGAGCTGGTTCTTGGAGAGCTGCATGCCGATGACCACCGCGGCGGCGGCGCCGGTGACGATCCCGTCCACGGTCCAGTCGTAGGTGAGCGGCGTGAGCGGCGGCTCGCTGGCCGCCCGGCCGGGCGTGGCCAGGGTGAGGGCGACGAGTGCCGCCAGGATGCGGGCGTTTCGCATCGGCGCACTCTATCATCGCATCCGTGGTCCACCGCCTGCCCATCGACGGCACGCTCGACCTGCACGCGTTCCACCCGGCGGAGGTGGCCGACCTCGTGGCCGAGTGGCTGCGCGCGTGCTCCCGGGCCGGGCTCGTGGACGTGCGCATCGTGCACGGCAAGGGCACCGGGGCGCTGCGCCGCACGGTGGAGGCGGCCCTGCGCCGCCACCCGCTCGTCGCCTCCTTCCGGCCCGCCGGCGAGGACGCCGGGGGCTGGGGCGCGACGCTCGTCACGCTGCGGGCCGGCCCGGACCGCCTCTGATCGCCGGCCGGCGGCGCCCCGGCGCTAGGGGAGCACCTTCCGGAGCAGCGGCACCACGAGGCCGAGGAGCCCGCCGTAGAGCACGTGCAGCGCGAGCACCGCCGGCCCGCGCCCCTGCCCCGCCTGGTAGAGCAGCGGGTCGAAGACGTGCACGATGCCGAGCCACGCCGGCACGTAGAGGATCGCGCCGTAGGTCGCGCCCACCCGCACCGAGCGCGCGAGCCGCGCGGCGGGGCGCAGGATCGACACGAAGACCAGCCCGTAGGCGATGGCGGCGAAGGCCACGAGCAGCGCGCCCACGAAGGCCGGCGCCCCGACGTTGCCGGGCTCCACCGCCGAAGGCCCGAAGAGCGTGGCGGCGACGAGGCGCAGCGGGAGGAGGCCTCCCTCTCCCTCGGGGAGGAGCACCATCGCCACGCCCCAGGCGACGGCGCCGGCGAGGAGCCCCGCCACGGCGCCCGCGGCCACCTCGCTCGAGGCCGGCTGGCGCGCCGGCAGGGAGTCGCGCCAGCGCAGCGGGTCTCCCAGGTCGAAGGTCACGCGGTCGCTCCCGCGGCGCGCGCCGTCGCGGCGGCGATCGCGTCCGGGAGCCGGTCGACGTCCGGCCCGCTCCCCTGGGCCAGGTCCGGCGAGCCCCCTCCCTTGCCACCCACGCGCGCGACCCCCTCGCGCAGGATCTCGCCCAGGTGCGCTCCCGGCCCGCGCGGACGGGCCAGGCAGAGGTGCGCGCGCCCGCCGTCGATCCCGCCCAGCACCGCCACCCGTCCCCTCGCCGCGAGTGCCTGCGCGACGCCCTTCAGCCCGGCCGGGGCGGCAAGCGCCCCCTCTAGCCGGGCCGAGACCACCGCGCCCGGCGGCGACGCGCCGTCGAGACGGGCCGCCTCCAGCGCCGAGAGCGCCTCGAGGAGCCGGTCGAGCTCCTTCCGGCGCGCCTGCCCCTCGTCGGCGAGCTTCTCCACGGCGTCGGGGAGCTCCGGCGGCGCGCACCGCAGCGTGGCGCTGGCCCGGGCCAGCCGCTCGTCGGCGCGGTGGAGCAGCGCCACCACCCGGCCGCCGCAGGCGAACTCGACCCGCGTGCCCCCTCCCCACTTCTGCGCCCGGAGCACCACCACCGCCCCCACCGCCCCGGTCCGGCGCGGGTGGGTTCCGCCGCAGGGCGAGGCGTCGACGACCGCTCCGCCTTCCCCGCCCACCACGACGATGCGCGCCCCCTTCGTCGCATCCTTGCGGAGCGGGAGCCGCGCCAGCTCCTCCGGGGTGCGCTCGCGGACGTCCACCGGCAGATCGGCCCAGACGAGCCGGTTGGCCTCCGCCTCGGCTGCGGCGAGCGCCGCGCGGTCGAGCCGCCCCGGGGCCAGGTCGAGGTCGATGGTGCAGGTGTCGGCGCCGAGGTGGAAGGACAGGGTGGTGGCGCCGTGGAGCCGATCGAAGGCGGCCGAGAGCAGGTGCTGGCCGTGGTGCTGCTGCAGGTGGTCCTGGCGCCGCGCCGGGTCGACCGCGCCCTCCACCCGGCTGCCCACCTCCGGCACCGTCCCGGGGGCGGGCGCGGTCCCGGAGGCGACCACGTGCAGGACCTCGCCGTCCACCTCGACGACGTCCTCGACGGCGAGGCCGGCCAGGGTCCCGCGATCGGCCGGCTGGCCGCCTCCCTCCGGGTAGAAGGCGGTCCGGTCGAGGACGAGCGCCGTCCTCCCCTCGAGCACACGCATCGCGGAGAGCGTGGCATCGAACCGGAGCAGATCGGAGTCGGAGAGGTAGAGTTTCTCGGTCACGGATGCTCCATTATCCAGAACCCCTTGTCATGTCTCGACATTTCAGCCTGCCCGCGCGGACTCTTGGAACCCTGGCGCGTTCGAGGGTATTGTCCGCGCGCCTTCCACCCCCCGGGGGACGAACGTGTCGATCCTGACGAAGCTGATGCCGAAATCGGACGCCTTCTTCGACGCGTTCGAGAAGCAGGCCGCGCTGACCGTCGAGGGCGCCCGCCTGTTCCAGGAGCTCTTCGAGGACTTCCGGGACGTTCCCAGGAAGGTGAAGGAGATCAAGGACGTCGAGCACAGGGCCGACGACGTCACCCACGCCGCCTTCGAGCTGCTCTACACGCAGTTCATCACGCCCTTCGACCGCGCCGTGATCCACCGGCTGCTCTCGGCCATCGACGACGTCCTCGATCTCACCGACGCGGCCACCGAGCGCATCGGCCTCTACGACGTGCAGACCGCGCTGCCGGTGGCGCGCGAGCTCGCGACCGTGCTGCTCGCCCAGACCCGCAAGATGCAGGAGGCGGTCCACGGGCTCCGCAACATCAAGGACTCGAAGCGGATCCTGGACGCCTGCCTGGAGATCAACTCGCTCGAGAACCAGGCCGACTCGCTGCTCCGGCGCGCCCTCGCCGACCTCTTCAAGAGCGGGGCCGACCCGCTCACGGTCATCAAGTGGAAGGAGATCCTCGACCTCATCGAGACTGCCACCGACCGGGCCGAGGACGTCGCCAACGTGATCGAGAACGTGGTCCTCGAGAACACCTAGCTGCGCCCCCGACACCCCGCCATGCTCCTCGCCGTCGTCATCGGCCTCATCGTCGTCGCGCTCGCGTTCGACTTCATCAACGGGTTCCACGACGCGGCCAACTCCATCGCCACGATCGTCTCCACCCGCGTGCTCTCGCCGGTGACGGCGGTGGCCTGGGCCGCCTTCTTCAACTTCGTGGCGGCGGCCCCGGTCTTCTTCGGGGGCGAGCTGCGCGTGGCCCAGACCATCGGCAAGGGCGTCATCCAGTTCGACCTCCTGAAGGCCCAGGGCGTCGCCATCGTGCTGGCGGTGGTCTTCGCGGCGCTGGTGGGCGCCATCGTCTGGAACCTGCTCACCTGGTGGTGGGGGCTCCCCTCCTCCTCGTCGCACGCGCTCGCCGGCGGCATGGTGGGCGCGACCCTGCCCGCCCTGGGGTGGAAGGGGCTCGTCGTCTCCGGGATCCTCAAGATCGCGGCCTTCATCGTGCTCTCGCCGCTCATCGGCCTGGTGCTGGGCGCGGGGCTCATGGTCCTGACCGCGTGGATCGTGCGCAGCTTCCGGCCCGGACGGGTGGACGGCTGGTTCCGCAAGCTCCAGCTGCTCTCGTCGGCCATCTTCAGCTACAGCCACGGCTCGAACGACGCCCAGAAGGTCATGGGCATCATCGCCGTCGTGCTCTACGGGACCATCTGGAAGGACCGGACGTTCCACGTCACCTGGTGGATCGTGATCCTCACCCACAGCGCCATCGCGCTCGGGACCTTCTTCGGCGGCTGGCGGATCGTGCGCACCATGGGCTACGGCCTCACCAAGCTGCAACCCATCGGGGGCTTCGCCGCCGAGACCGGCGGCGGGGTGACCATCCTCGCCCTCTCCCACCTCGGGATCCCGGTCTCGACCACCCACACCATCACCGGCGCCATCGTCGGCGTGGGAGCCACGAAGGGCTACCGCGCCGTCCGCTGGGGCCTGGCTGGGCGCATCATCTGGGCGTGGATCTTCACGATTCCGGCCTCGGCGCTGGTCGCCGCCCTCATCTACCTGCTCGTCCGCCGCGCCCTCCACCTGGGCGCCTGATCCCCCACCGCAACCACCGGGCCAGGCCCGTGTTGGAGGGAGTGGATGGCTCCGGATCCCGACGCGGCGCTGATGCTCGCGTTCCAGGGGGGTGACGAGGCGGCGTTCCGGGCCCTCTTCGAGAAGCACGGACGCGCCACCATGGCCTTCTGCCAGCGATTCGTGAAGGACACCGCCCGCGCCGAGGAGCTGGCCCAGGACGTGTTCCTGAAGCTCCACCAGACGGCCGACCGCTACACCCCCACCGCGCGGTTCACCACGTACCTCTACCGGATCGCCACGAACCACTGCCTGAACGAGGTCCGCCGCGGCGAGTACCGGGCCCGGCCGGAGCCGGATCCGGGCTCGCGGGACGGCGGCCCGCTCGACCCGGACGCGCTCGCCGGACACGGCCCCACCCCCGAGGACCTGGCCCGCGCCGGGGCGCTCTCGCGTGACGTGGACGCGCTCCTCGCCTCCCTGCCCGGGAACCAGCGGGCCGCGCTCGTCCTGGCCCGCTTCGAGGGGATGCCGTACGAGGAGATTGCGGACGTGCTCGGGACCACCGTACCCTCGGTCAAGTCGCTCGTGCACCGCGCCACCGTGTCGGCGGCGCGCGCGCTCGGGTCCTGGTCCGGGGAGGGAAGCGAAGCGTGAGCGGCGGCGTGCACCACGTCGGGGAGGACCTGACCGCGCTCCTCGACGGCGCGCTCCCGGAGGCGCGCCACGCCGAGGTCCTCTCCCACCTCGCCGGCTGCCCGGCCTGCCGCTCCCGGCGCGACGCCCTCGCCGCCGCCATCTCGGCGCTCGCCGCGCTGCCCCCGCCTCCCCCGCCGGCACCCGGCTTCGAGCAGCGCTTCTACGCGCGGCTGGCCCGGGAGGCGCCGCGCCGCCGTCCGTTCCTAGAGCGGCTGCGCGCCCGCCCGCTGCGCTGGCTCGTCCCGGCGGCCGGGCTCGCCACCGTGCTCGCGGTGGGGATCGCCCTGCGCCGCACCGGCGAGCG
>JBBIOL010000171.1:0-6045 GCA_037443385.1 Anaeromyxobacteraceae bacterium | reverse complement strand
GCTGCCCCGGGCGCCGCCCCGGGCGCCGCCGCCCCGGCCGCCGGTGCGGCTGCCGCCAAGCCGGGCGATGCCAAGGCCGCCGCTCCCGCCAAGGGTGGCGACGCCAAGGGTGGCGGCAAGAAGTAGGGCCTGCGCTTGAAGCTGCTCGTGGGCCTCGGCAACCCCGGTCCCGAATACGCGCGAACCCGCCACAACGTCGGGTTCCTCGTCGCCGACGAGGTGGCGCGTCTCTCCGGGGCCGGGTTCACGCTCCGGAAGTTCGGGGCGGAGATCGCCGAGGCCGCCACGGGGGGCGAGAGGTTCTGGATCGTGAAGCCGCAGACCTACATGAACCACTCGGGCGAGGCGGTCGGCGCCGCGATGCGGTTCTGGAGGCTCGGCGCGGCCGACCTGGTGGTGGTGCACGACGACCTGGAGCTCGAGCCCTTCCGGGTCCAGGTCAAGGTGGGAGGCGGGCACGCCGGCCACAACGGCCTGCGTAGCCTGAACGCCCACCTGGGAACCCCGGAGTACGCCCGGGTTCGCGTCGGGGTGGGGCGGCCGCCCGCGCAGGTGGACCCGGCCGACTGGGTCCTGGGGCGCTTCGCCCGCGCCGACGACGCGCGGGTGGTCGACGTGGTGGAGCGGGGTGCGGCGGCGGCGACGGCGGTGGTGGTGGACGGGGCCGCGAGGGCCATGAACGAGTTCAACCGCCGGAAGTCCCCGGCGGAGTGAGTGACCCCGGGGCATGGGGCCCCGGGGAGACGCGAAGAACGGACTCCTCGCGGCGGGCGAACCGCCGCTGCACGAATCCGAGGGGAGCACGAATGCCAGAGACCCAGAAGCGTCTCGTGCGCGAGTACGAGACCACCTACCTCATCAAGCCGGAGACCCCGGACGAGCAGGTGGACGAGATCAAGGAGCGGCTGCGCGCGGTGGTGACCCGCGAGGGCGGGAAGGTGATCCGCTTCACGAACCAGGGACGGCGCAAGACCGCCTTCCCGGTCGCCAAGCTCCAGAAGGCGCTCTACATCCACTGCCTGTACGTGGGGAAGCCGGGCCTGGTGGCCGAGGTCGAGCGCAACCTCAAGATGCTCGACGTGGTCACCAAGTTCGAGTCGATCCGGGTGGCCGACGACGTCGACCCGGACGCCCGCCAGGTCGAGGCCGACGTGGTGGTCGCCCCGGTGGTCGAGGAGGAGCGTCCGCGCGCCGAGTTCGGCGAGCGCGCCGAGCGCGGTGACCGCGGCGAGCGCGGTGACCGCGGCGAGGAAGCCTTCGAGGGTCCCGGCGACGACCGGGGGGAGGAATAGCCATGGCACGTCCCGACATGGGTGAGCGCAAGGGTCCGCCGGGTGGTGGCCGCTTCGGCGGCGGTGGCGGCGGCTTCGGTGGTGGTGGCGGCGGCGGCGGGCGCTTCGGCGACCGGGACCGCGACCGCGAGGACCGCGGCGACCGCGGCGGCGAGGAGGGCGGGCGCGGTCGGGGGTTCGGCCGCCGGAAGGTGTGCCGCTTCTGCGGCGAGAAGGCCGCCAAGGTCGACTACAAGGACCAGGGGCAGCTCAAGTACTTCCTCACCGAGCGCGGCAAGATCATCCCCCGCCGCATCAGCGGCAACTGCGCGAAGCACCAGCGCGAGGTGGCCACCGCCATCAAGCGCGCCCGGGTGCTCGCGCTCCTGCCCTACACCGTGGCGCCGGCCTAGGAGCGGACCATGAAGCTCATCCTCCGTGAAGACGTGTACAACCTGGGCAAGGGCGGCGAGCTCGTCGAGGTGAAGCCCGGCTACGGCCGGAACTACCTCATCCCGCGCGGGCTCGCGGTCCTCGCCAACCCGAAGAACATCCGCGAGGTGGAGCACCAGAAGGCGGTGGCCTCGGCCAAGGCGGCCAAGCTCAAGGCCAGCGCCGAGGCGGTCGCCAGGCGGCTCGCCGAGACCCCGGTCTCCTTCCAGCGCAAGGTGGGCGAGCAGGACAAGCTCTACGGCTCGGTCACCGCCATGGACGTCGCCGAGGCGCTCGCCGCGCGCGGCGTGCAGATCGACCGCCGCTCCATCGACCTCGCCGAGCCCATCAAGACGCTGGGCGACTTCGAGGTGGGCGTGAAGCTCCACTCCGACGTGGTCGGCAAGGTGAAGGTGAAGGTGGCCGCCGAGACCTAGGTCTCGCCGCGCACCGCGCAGCTCCCGGGGGGTCGGCCGCTAGGGGCCGGCCCCCTTTTCCTTTCGTCCGCCCTCCTGGACCAGGCGGCCTGCCAGCCGCAGCACCTCGGCCCGCGCCGGCGAGCCCGGCTCGAGGTGCGCGAAGGAGCCTGCCACGAGCAGCGCGTCGTCCACCCGCCCCTCGGCGGCGAGCGCGCGCAGCTGGGCCAGGACCACCTGCCCCGAGGCGGCCCCCGGCCCCAGCGCGACCACCCGGTAGCCGCCCTGCCCTTCCGCGGCCCGCACCCGGAGGAGCACCGGGGAGTCACGGGCCGGGGACGCGGGGAGCCGGGCGATGAGCGGCTGCCCCCGGTCCCCGCGGGCCAGCGGGGAGAAGGTTCCCTGGTCCGGGGCGCCCCGGTTCCGGGACCGGGTGGAGGCCTCCAGGGCGAGCCCGCGGTCGGGGACGAGCAGCACGGCGTCGGGGATCCGGCCGCGGTCGTGGGCCTCGATGGCGAAGAGGTCGACGTCGTCGCCCCCGGTGCGGGCCCGGACCAGGTCGGCGTCGCCGACGGGGTTGCGGGAGGCCACGGCCCGCAGGTCGGCGAAGGTGGCGGACGGCGAGGCCGGGGGATCGTTCGGCTCCTGCTCCACCGCGTCGGTCGAGCCCTCGCGCTGCAGCCTCCCCGCCGCGAAGAGGAACCCCAGCGCCACCGCCAGCGCGACGGCCCCGGGGAGGAGCGCCCGGCGCGGATCCTTGCGGGACGGGCCACCGCCCGGTCCGAAGTCCACGCGGGTGGCGATCTCCAGCTCGCCGGTGACCTCGGCGGGGGGCTCCGGCTCCGCCGGGGGCGCGTCCGCCGGCGGCGAAGGCGGACCGGAACGGCTCTCCCCGGCCTGCCGGTCCCTCGCGGCGACCGCGGCCGCCGCGAGGAGGGCCTCCCGCATCGCGTCGGCGCAGTCGAACCGGTCGGCGGGCCGCTTCGCGAGCGCGCGGTGGATCACCTCCGCGACCTCCGGCGAGACCTCCGGGCGCAGGGAGGCGAGGGGCGGCGGCTCCTCGTGGAGGTGGGCCGACAGCACCGCCATCGGGTTCGGGGCCACGAAGGGGGGCCGGCCGGCGAGCAGTTCGTAGAGCAGGACGCCGAGCGAGTACAGGTCGCTGCGCGCGTCGGGCGCCGCGCCGCGGGCCTGCTCGGGCGAGAGGTAGGTGGGCGTGCCCAGCCCGCCCCCCGGCCCCTGGCCCTCGATCTCGGCGATGCCGAAGTCGAGCAGCTTCACCCAGTCGGCGTCGTCCCGGTGCTGCACCAGCATGACGTTGGCGGGCTTCACGTCCCGGTGGACGATTCCGGCATCGTGCGCCTCTCCCAGCGCCCCCAGGAGCTGGGCGCCGATGGCCGCGGTGCGCGCCTCGGAGAGCCGGCCCTCCCGGCGGATCACGTCGAAGAGGTTCTCGCCGTGGAGGTACTCCATGGCGATGTAGAAGCCCTCGCCCGCCTCCAGCTCGCCGAAATCGAAGACCGCGATGGTGTGGGGGTGCGACAGGCGCGAGACCACCCGCGCCTCGGTGCGGAACCGGGCGGCCAGCTCCGGGTCGCGGGCGAGCGGGCCGCGCAGGATCTTCACGCAGAGCGCCTTGCCCATGCGGACGTGCTCGGCCTTGAATACCGAGCTCGAGAGCCCCTCGGCGATGGGGGAGAGCAGCCGGTACCGGTCGCCCACCACCCGGCCCACGAGCGCCCCCGTCCGGTGACCCGGAGGGGGGGACGCTTCGCTGCGAGCGCTGCGCAGGACGGTCCCGGGCATCGAAGATGGGAAGCGTATCAGCGAGCGGGCGGCGGGCCAAAGGGGCCCGGAGATCGGGCTGCCGCGGCGCGTTGCCAAGGGTGGCTTCCCTGGTATATTCGCGCCCTTCCACGAGACCCATCTTGCTCGACTGGCTCCACAAGATCCTATCCCGGGACCTCGCGATCGACCTCGGGACCGCGAACACCCTCATCTACATCCGCGGCGTGGGCATCGTCTCGAACGAGCCCTCCGTCGTCGCCGTGCAGCAGGACGCGCGCGGCGGGCGCCGCGTGCTCGCGGTGGGCAAGGAGGCGAAGGAGATGCTCGGGCGTACCCCGGGCAACATCGTCGCCATCCGTCCCATGAAGGACGGCGTCATCGCCGACTTCGAGATCACCGCGGCGATGCTGCGCTACTTCATCCAGACCGCGCACAACCGGAAGGCCTTCGCGCGGCCGCGCATCATCATCGGCATCCCCTCCGGCATCACCGAGGTGGAGAAGCGCGCGGTGCGCGAGGCGGCCGAGAGCGCTGGTGCACGGGAAGTGTACCTGATCGAGCAGCCCATGGCCGCGGCCATCGGCTCCGGGCTCCCCATCACCGAGCCCTCCGGCAACATGATCGTCGACATCGGGGGCGGCACCTCCGACGTGGCGGTGATCTCGCTCGGGGGCATCGTCTACAGCCGCTCGGTGCGCGTCGCCGGCGACAAGATGGACGAGGCGATCATCCAGCACGTGAAGCGCAAGTACAACCTGCTCATCGGCGAGCGCACCGCCGAGCTCATCAAGATGGGGATCGGCACCGCCTTCCCCACCGACGAGGAGCTCACCATGGACGTGAAGGGGCGCGACCTCGTGGCCGGGGTGCCCCGCACGCTCACGATCACCTCGTCGGAGATCCGCGAGGCGCTGGCCGAGCCGGTGAACGGCATCGTCGAGGCGGTGAAGGTCACGCTGGAGCGCACGCCCCCCGAGCTGGCCGGCGACATCGCCGAGCGCGGCATCGTGCTGGCCGGCGGCGGCGCCCTGCTCAAGAACCTCGACACGCTGCTCCGGGAGGAGACCGGGCTGCCGGTGTTCCTGGCCGAGGACCCGCTCTCGGCGGTGGTCATCGGCGCCGGCAAGGCGCTCGAGGAGCTCGACATGCTGCGCCAGGTGGCCCAGCGTTAGCTGCGCCGGCTTCAGTTCGCTGCGCCGGCTTCAGCCGGCGCAAGAACCACCGACGGAACCCCCTCCCCTCCGGAACCCCCCTCCCTCCGGGCCTACACCGTCCGCGCGACCGACCGCAGCACCCCCTCCGCGTCCCGCTCCACCATCCCCCCGTGGCTCGTCACGATGCGTGCGAGCCCGGGCGTGCGCGCCGCCTCCTCCATCCAGTCCCGCACCGCCCGCCGGTCGCTCACCGTCCGGAGCTTCACCAGGAGTGGAAGGCGCGGCGCGGGCCCGGTCATCCCGAGCCGCCGGAAGATCCAGCCCTGGACCCCCGGGCCGTCGGGCACGTTCAGGACCACGTCGGCGACGACGAGGCTCACCCGGCCGCCGCTCGTCACCCAGGCCGCGCCCTCGCCGGTCCGGAATCCCGGCACCGACTCCACCCGCACCGCCGGGTCGGACGGGACGTCGTCGAAGGTCCCGTCCACCGTCACCCGCTCCGCGACGCGCTCCCGGGTGGGCGCCGGCGCGAACACCTTCACGCCGAGCCGCTCGCGGAAGGCGTGGGCGTCGATCATGTGCAGGTGCTGGGGGACGACCAGGATCTCCGGGCGGCCCAGCGCGCGGATCCGGTCCAGGGTCGCATCGTCCACCGGCACCGCGTTGAAGAAGACGAGCCCGCCGTCCGACCGGCGGACGACGGCCATCCGGCGGTCGAGACCCGGGACGCCGGGCACGCGCGCCGTGACGGTCCAGAGGTTCTCCTCCAGCCGATCGAGCGGCCCGTGCGGCTCGACGGTCCAGGGACGGGGTGGCTTCGGCATCCGGGCTCCTCGCGGTGGGTGGAGGCCGGGCATTAACCCGCGCGGCCCCGGCCGGCACGGCGCCCCGCCGGGACGGTTCTCACTCCCGGCGAAGGCGCGTCGGCATCCCGGGACGCTCGGTCGGGAAACCCCGACACGAGCCCTGTGCAACCCCCCGGAA
>JBBIOL010000170.1:0-6075 GCA_037443385.1 Anaeromyxobacteraceae bacterium | reverse complement strand
GGGCGACGGGGGCGACGCCGGGCGGACCGGGGTCCCTCACGCGCCCTCGCGGAGGACCGGGGCGCGCGGCAGCATCCGGGCCTCCCCGGGTGCGCCGTCGTCGGTGCTCCGGGCCACGTCGGCGATCGAGACCCGCCCGTCCCGCCAGAGGATGCGGTCGGCCCGGTGCAGGAGCGCGGCCAGCCCCTCGCGCTGCGCGGCGGAGATCGCCACCCCCCCGCGCGCCTCGGCGGCGGCCTGGCCCTCGCCGGGCGGGAGCCGGTCGACCTTGTTGAGCACGAGCAGGCGCGGCGTCTCGAGGAGCCCGAGGTCGCCCAGGATCTTCTCCACCGCGGCCACGTGGTCGTCGAGCCGGGGGTCGGAGGCGTCGGCGACGTGGAGCAGCAGGTCGGCGTCGTCGAGCTCCTCGAGGGTGGCCCGGAAGGCGCTCACCAGGTCCTCGGGGAGGTCGCGGATGAAGCCCACCGTGTCGGTGACGATCACCTCGCGGTCGCGCGGGAAGCGCAGCCGGCGGCTGGTGGGGTCGAGGGTGGCGAAGAGCACGTCCTCGGCCAGCACCGACGAGTCGGTGAGCGCGTTGAGCAGCGTGGACTTGCCGGCGTTGGTGTAGCCGACGATGGAGACCACCGGCAGCCCGCGGGCGTTGCGCCGCTTGCGCCGCACCTGCCGGTCGGAGGAGAGCGCCTCGGTGCGCCGCCGCAGCTGGGTGATCCGGTCGCGCACCCGCCGCCGGTCGATCTCGAGCTTGGTCTCGCCGGGCCCGCGCCCGCCGATGCCGCCGGCCAGCCGCGACAGCGAGTCGTCGCGGCCCACGAGCCGCGGGTACAGGTACTGCAGCTGCGCCAGCTCCACCTGGAGCTTGCCGTCGGCCGACTGGGCCCGCTGGGCGAAGATGTCGAGGATGAGCTGGGTGCGGTCGAGGATCTTGAGCGCGGTGGCCTCGGCGATGTGGATGGCCTGCGACGGGGAGAGGTCGGCGTCGAAGATGATGAGGTCGGCCATGAGCTGCATGGAGCGCAGCAGGATGTCCTCGAGCTTGCCCTTGCCGATGAGGGTGCGCGGGTCGGGGTCCCGGCGCATCTGCACCGAGGCGTCGATGACCGTGACGCCCGCCGTGCGGGCCAGCTCGCGCAGCTCGGCGAGCGACGACTCGGCCTCGGCGCGCCCCCGGCCCTTGCCCCCCACGCCCACCAGGATGGCCCGCTCGCGCCCGCCGGTGCGGCGGAGCGCGGAGGCGCGGGCGAACTCCTCCTCGAGCGCGAGCGGCCCGGCCACCGCGTCGTAGTCCAGGTCGTGGACCGACGGCGAGACCTCGTCCTTCCAGAGCGCGCCCTGCGGGTTCTCCGGGAGCAGATGGGCGAGGTGCACCTTGCCGGGCAAGCCGTCGTCCCGGACCTCGAGCGCGGTGACCGAGTCCAGCCGGAGCAGGGCCAGGTCGGTGTGGTCGTCGCGGGTGAGGGGCTCGCCGCGGAGGTGGGTGTGGACGAGCCGAAGCCCGCGGAGCCGGTGCGAGCCGGCGCGCGCGCGTCCCACGTCGGGCAGCGTGAGCTTCCCGGCGTCCCCCACCACCACCCACTGCACGTCCCCCTTGCGATCGAGCAGCACGCCCACCTGCCGGTTGGTCTCGTGCGAGACCTCGGTGAGGTGACGCGCCAGCTCCGCGGAGACCACCTGCTCGGCGGAGACCCGGCGCCGGTAGGTGCGGCGCAGCGCGTGCAGCTGGCTCTGCTTCAGCCCGAGGGTGTTGCCGTGGACCTCCTCCATGCCTAGACGCCGGCGAACTGCACGCCCTCGAACACCAGGGTGGGCGTGCGTCCCGGGCTGTACGGGTAGGGGTCGTTCCCCACCGCCACGAGCCGCTTCCAGACCTCGAGGAGGTTGCCGGAGACGTTCATCTCGCCCACCGGCTCGGCCAGCTTGCCGCCGCGGACCCGGTAGCCCTGCACCCCCAGCGAGAAGTCGCCGGTGGTGCCGTTGGAGTTTCCGCCCAGGAACCCGGTGACGAGGACGCCCTCCCCGGCGTCGGCGAGGAGCCCGGCGCGGTCCCTCGTCCCGAGCGTCCAGGAGAGGTTGGAGGCGGAGCGGGTGGTGGGCGCCACGCCCATCTTCCGGGCGTAGTAGGTGTCGACGTAGTAGGTGCGGAGCACGCCCTTCTCGAACACCGGGAAGCGGCGGGCCGCCATGCCCTCCGCGTCGAAGATGCGGGAGGCGAGGCCGCGCGGGAGGAGCGGGTCGTCGGCGAAGTCGAGGAGCGGGCTGCCCACCGCCTGCCCGAGCTTGCCCTCCAGGCAGGACTGCTTCTGCTGCAGCGCCATCCCGGAGAGCGGGCCGGTGAGCGTGGAGACGAGCCGGCCCGCGGCGCGGGAGTCGACGATCATGGTGAGCGCCGCCGATTCGCCCTTCCTCGAGCCGATGCGGGCCACCGCGCGCTCGCCGGCCGACCGACCCACCGCCTCGGGCGCGGGGACGGAGGAGACGTGCCGGGCGTAGGCGTAGTCCCAGTCCTCGGGGCGCCGGCCGTCGGGGTCCTTCACCGAGACCTGGGCGGAGACCATGAAGCTCGTCCCGGCGCGCGAGCCCTCGAACCCGTCGGAGTGGACCCGGAAGGTCTCGGAGAGGACGTCGGAGAAGCCGGTGGAGACCGAGAGGATGGACGCGGCCCCCTTCACCTCGCGTGCACCGGCCTCGGCGGCCTGGGCGCGTTCCCGGCGCCCGGCCGCGGTGAGCGAGCCCTGCGCGGCGTCGACCTGATCGAGGTCGACCCGGGCCTGGCCCTGGTAGAGCTTCGGGTCGGGAAGCGACCGGAAGGGATCGGGCTGGAGCTTGCGGGCCGTGGCGATGGCGTTCTCGATGAACGGGCGCAGGGCCTCCGGCCGCAAGTCGGAGGTGGAGACCTGGGAGTAGCGCCCGTCCACGTAGAGCTCGAGCTGGAGGCCGCGGGTGGTGGCCTCCTTCATCCGCTCCAGGCGGCCGTCCCGCCACTCGACCTCGACCGTGCGCACCCGGCCCGCGCCCACCGCCGCCTGCTGCGCGCCGGCCTTGCGGGCCATCTCGGCGGCGGTGCGGGCGGTGTCCTGCATCTGCCTCGTGGGATCCACGTTCGCCATGGCTCAGGCCTTCCTCTGTCCGCCGACGGTGATGGAGGAGACGCGCACGGTGGGGATGCCCTGCGAGACCGGCACGCTCTGGCCGTCCTTGCCGCAGGTCCAGCCGCCCTCGTCGATGACGAGGTCGTTCGCCACCATGTCGATGCGCTCGAGCACCTTGGGCCCGTTGCCGATCACGTTCACGTCCTTCACCGGGCGGGTCAGCTTGCCGTCCTCGATGAGCCACCCGTTCTTCACGTAGAAGGTGAAGTCGCCGGCGCCGATGTTCACCTGGCCGTTCGTGAAGTTGGAGCAGAAGACGCCCTTCTTCACCGAGGCCACGATCTCCTCCTTGGTGTGCGGGCCGTTCAGCATGTAGGTGGCGCGCATGCGCGGCAGGGGCGCGTGCTGGTAGCTCTCGCGCCGGCCGTTGCCGGTGGGCTTCACCCCGTAGGCCCGGGCCGAGACCGCGTCGTGCAGGTAGGTGGAGAGGATGCCGTTCTCGACCAGGTGGGTGACGCCGGCCGGGTTGCCCTCGTCGTCCACGTTGATGGCCCCGCGCGCGTGGGCGAGCGTGGCGTCGTCGACGATGTTCACGAAGGGCTTCGCCACCGGCTTGCCGATCTTGTCGGAGAAGATGGAGACGTTCTTGCGGTTGAAGTCGGCCTCCATGCCGTGGCCGATGGCCTCGTGGAGCAGGATGCCGGACGAGCCGGCGCCGAGCACCACCGGCATCTCGCCGGCCGGCGCCGGGACGGCCTCGAAGAGGATGGTGGTGCGGGCCACCGCCTCGCGCACCACCCGGGAGAGGCGCTCGTCGTCGTAGTACTCGAGGCCGGATCGCGCGGCCACGTTGTAGCCGCCCGACTCCCGCCGCCCGCCCTGCTCGGCGGTGACCTGGAGGTAGAGACGGGTCATGGGCTGGAAGTCCTCGACGATGCGGCCCGTCGAGTCGGCGAGCAGGATGGCGCCGTACTCGTCGGCGAAGGTGAGGTTCACCTTGCGCACCCGCGAGTCGCTCGCCAGCGCGCGCGCCTCGAGCCCGGTGAGGATGGGCATGGTCTGCTCGGGCCGGACGTCCTCCCAGCGGACCTGGACCGGGTAGCGGTCGGGGGTCTGGCCGGCCACGTGGAAGCGCTGGGGGCCGGGGCGCGCCGGGCCGTCGGCGATGGCCGCGGCGGTGCGGGCGCAGTCGAGGACGGCGGGGAGCGAGAGGTCCTCGGTGTAGCCGTACCCCTGCTGGTCGCCCTTCACGGCGCGTACGCCCACGCCGAGCGAGACGCTCGCGGCGGAGCGGTTCACCGCGCCGTCCTGCATGCCCAGGCTGGAGGAGACGCGGTGCTGGACGAAGACGTCGGCCGAGTCGGCCCCGCGCGACATGGCCGACGAGATGGCCGCGGCGAGCAGCGCCTCGTCGATGCCGAAGCGGTCGAAGTAGCCGATGCCCGGGGTGGCCCCCTGGGCCATGGGCTTCGCGGTCGCGCAGGCGGCCAGGTCGGCGGCGCCGGCGACCATGAGCCCCGCGCCCGAGATCTTCATGAACCTGCGTCGCCCGATTCGTCGAGATTGCATGGTGGCTCCTCGGTCCTGGCCGTCCGGCGCGGTCGCGCGGAAGGATTGGGAATACCCGCACGGGTCTCCGGGATCAACTCCCGGGGACGCATGACGATTCCGCGCCTCGCCGTACGGCCGCGCGGAGCGCGGCGGAGAGGTTGCCGCGACGCGTCACGGCGACGCCCTCGAGCCCGAGCCAGGCGGACATGGCGTGGAGCTCCGCCGCCGCGGCCTCGGCGGATGGACCCGATGGCGCCCCCGGCTCGAGGTGGGCGTTCTTCACGAGCAGCCGCCCGCGGGCCCGGTCGGACTTCACGTCCAGGCGTCCCACCAGCCGGTCGCCGACGAGGAGGGGGAGGACGTAGGCGCCGTGCCGGCGGCGGTGCTCCGGCACGAAGATCTCGAGCCGGTACTCGAACCCGAAGAGGCGAGCCGCCCGGCGGCGCGTCCAGATCAGCGGATCGAAGGGGGAGAGGAGCGCCGAGCCCGTTGCGCTCCGCGGGTCGCGCGCGTCGCGGTGGAGCCAGGCCGGCTCCCGCCAGCCCTCGACGCGCGCCGGGAGGAGGTCGCCCGCCTCGCGCAGCTCGTCCACCCGGGCCCGCGCGGCGCGCACCGGCATCCGCCAGTGGTCGGCGAGGTCGCCGGTGGTGGCGATCCCGTGGGCGCGGGCGGCGACGCGCAGCAGCTCCCGCTCCGCCTCGGCCCGGTCCACCCGTCGCGACGCGTGCCCGGCGGGGACCACGCGCTCGGCGAGGTCGTAGCGCCGGGCGAAGTCGGGGCGGCGGCCGGCCACGGCCAGCACGCCCCGGCCGAACAGGGCCTCCAGCGTGGCCCGGCGCACCGACCCGTACCAGGAGTGCTCGAGGCGCGCCGGGTGGCCATCCGGGTCGGGGATCTCGTCGGCGGCGAGGGCGCCCTGCGCGCGCACCTGGTCGAGGCACCGGGACACGTAGTCCGGGTTCGCGCGGAGGAAGTCGTCGAAGCCCCACGGGCGGGCCCGGTGCGACGCGCGCCGGTGGGCGAGCAGCGGCCAGGCCTCGACGGGGACGATGGAGGCCTCGTGGGCCCACTGCTCGAGGAGCGCGCGCCGCTCGAAGAGCAGGCGATCGAGCGCGGCACGGTCGAAGGGGCCGTGGCGCGAGAAGAGGACCTGGTACTGCGCCGGGACGACGACGGTGACGTAGTCGATCTGGAGCAGCCCCAGCCGGTGGACGGTGGCGAGCAGGTCCGCCTCGCGCGGCGGGCGGCGAGGGCGCCGGCGGTGGAGCCCCTGCGCGGCGAGCGCCACGCGGCGGGCCTCGGCGAGGGAGAGGGAGACGGGGCCCATCGTCCGGGATGCATACCGCGGGTGGCCGACGGCGGCGGGCGACGGGCCCGGGCCGACCGTCCGATCCACGGGCCTCGCGGGCAAGTGGGGCGTAAGAATTCGCCGTGT
>JBBIOL010000169.1:0-6088 GCA_037443385.1 Anaeromyxobacteraceae bacterium | reverse complement strand
CAATCCCTGCGCCGTGGCGGGAGCGCCGTGATTGTGGGCGTCGTGCCCGTGGGCGGCCGGCGCGGCGTGTCCGGCCGGGTCCTTCGCGTCCATGGCGTGGTGGTGCGGCGCCGCGTGGGCCGCGTGGGGATCCTCGGCGTGCTCCTCCGCGTGCCCCTCGCCGCCGCGGTAGGCGCCGGTGAAGGTCATGTAGTAGCTGCGGAACATGTAGAAGCTGGTCCCGGTGGCGGCGAGCAGGCCGACGACGAAGATGGCCGGCCCGAGCCAAGGGGTGGGGACGCCGAAGAGCTCCATCCCGCGCTGGGTGAAGGCCTTGAAGAGGATCTCGTCCTTCGAGTAGAAGCCGCTCGCCCAGGGGAAGCCGGCGATGGCCCAGGTGGCGATGAGGTAGGTCCAGGCCGTCACCGGCATGAGCTTCTTCAGGCCCCCCATCTTCCGCATGTCCTGCTCGTGGTGGCAGCCCAGGATCACCGAGCCGGAGCCGAGGAAGAGCGTGGCCTTGAAGAAGGCGTGGGTGAGCAGGTGGTAGGTGCCGGCCCAGTAGGCCCCGACGCCGACGCCCACGAACATGAATCCGAGCTGGGAGACGGTGGAGTAGGCCAGCACCTTCTTGATGTCGTACTGGAAGAACCCGATGGTGGCGGCGAAGAAGGCGGTGACGATGCCGATGGTGGCCACCCAGCCCATGGCCGAGGGCGACAGCGCGTAGATGTAGGAGAGGCGCGCCACCATGTAGACGCCCGCCGTGACCATGGTGGCGGCGTGGATCAGGGCCGAGACCGGCGTGGGACCGGCCATGGCGTCGGGCAGCCAGACGTAGAGGGGCAGCTGGGCGCTCTTGCCCATGGCGCCCACGAACATGAGCATGCCCACCAGCGTGAGCAGGGCCACGCCCCAGAGCTTCTGGTGGCGCAGGTGCTCGCCGACCCCGGTGGACTCGATGACCACCTGGTCGCGCAGCTCGCGGAAGTTGAGGGTGGGCCCGACCTTCACGGCGTGGCCGTGCACGTCCACGCTGCGGGGGGCGGTGGACTCGAAGGCGTTGCGGGCCTGGGCGTCGGCCTTGTAGCCGATCTCCGGGGCGTAGGAGACCGAGCGTGCGTCGGCGCGGGGCTGCCAGGCGCCGCCCAGGGACCAGAAGAGCAGGAAGAGGCCGAGCAGGAAGCCGAAGTCGCCGAAGCGGTTCACCACGAAGGCCTTCATGCCGGCCTTGGCCTTCTCGATGTCGGTGTACCAGAAGCTGATGAGCAGGTAGGAGGCCAGGCCCACGCCTTCCCACCCGAAGAACATCACCGCGAAGTTGTCGCCCATGACGAGCAGCAGCATCGCGAACACGAAGAGGTTCAGGTACGCGAAGAACCGCCAGTAGGACGGCTCGTCGGCCATGTAGCCGGTGGAGAAGACGTGGATCAGCGTACCGATGAAGGTGATGATGAGCACCATCATCATCGACAGCGGATCGAGCGCGAAGGCCAGGTCGAAGCGCATGTGGCCGGCCTGGAGCATGGTCCACAGCGAGTTCTGCAGGAAGCGCTCGCCGGCCGGCAGGGAGACCATCTGCGCGAAGGCGCGCAGCGCCACCGCGAACGACAGCGTCATCATCCCGATGGCGATGAGGTGGTTCCAGCGCTTGCCCAGCGTCCGCTGGATGCGGATGCCGAAGAGCGAGTTGACGAAGGCCCCGATGGCCGGGAAGAGCGGGATGAGCCAGAGGTAGCCCGCCGCGTGGACCACCGTGGGTCCGAGTTCTGGGGTGGCGTGTTCCATCTCACTCTCGCATCAGGTCCGCGGCGCGGACGTCGATGGTCTTGAAGGTGTGGAAGATGCTCAGCACGATGGCGAGGCCCACCGCGGCCTCGGCCGCGGCCAGCACGACGACGAAGAGGGCGAAGGCCTGCCCGCCCAGGCCGCCCACCACGAACTTGTTGAAGGCGACCAGGTTGATGTTGGCGGCGTTCAGCATGAGCTCGACGCCCATCAGGATGGCCACCGCGTTGCGGCGGGTGAGCACGGTGAAGAGGCCGAGCGCGAAGAGGATCGCGGCGACCGCCAGGTAGTGGGAGAGGGTGGGGATCATGGTCGGCTCCGGCCTACTCGGCCCGGATCTCCTTGCGGGCGATGATGATGGCGCCGATCAGGGTGGCGAGCAGGA
The DNA here is from genome assembly GCA_037443385.1 of Anaeromyxobacteraceae bacterium. Lineage (GTDB taxonomy): Bacteria > Myxococcota > Myxococcia > Myxococcales > Anaeromyxobacteraceae > CAIOAK01. Next base: position 3,936 of record JBBIOL010000169.1, on the reverse strand, counting down.
TCAGGGAGGCGAGCTCGAAGGGCAGGAGCCAGCGCTGCAGCAGCGCGTGGCCCAGCGGGGCGGTGGTGGCGACGGCCGGGGCGGGGCGGACGGCCCAGGGGATCTCGAAGCCGATGACGAGCAGCAGGGCCAGCAGGATGGCGGAGAGGATGCCCCCGCTCGCCCAGCCCAGGCTCGCGTTCGAGATGTTCACCTCGCCGATGCGGTTGGTCAGCATGATGGCGAAGAGGACCAGGGTCAGGACCCCGCCGATGTAGATCATGACCTGGGCCACGGCGACGAAGTCGGCGGAGAGGAAGACGTAGAGCCCGGCCACGCCGAGCAGCGCGGCGAGCAGCCCGAGCGCCGAGTAGAGGATGTTGCGCGAGAGGGCGACCGCCGCGGCGCCGGCCACGGTGAGGGCGGCCAGGAACCAGAACACGCCGTCCACCAGGGTGAAGGGGCCGGTCGCGGCCCGGGCGCCGCCGGCCGCGAGCGCCGGGGAGAGCCGCGCCGAGAGGACGCCGACCGCGCCGATCACCGCGGCGCTGCCGATCGTCCAGGCGATGAGCTTCTTCTTGTTTCGCATTCGGGGCTCCCGGTCAGGACTTGGGCTCGTCGGCCTTGGAGGCCGGGGCGGCGGCAGGGGCCGCGGGGGCGGCCGGAGGAGCGGCCGCGGCGGCTGCGGCGGCGGCGGGCGCGGCGGCCGGGGCGGCCGGGGCGGCGGCGGGCTTGGCCGCGGCGGGAGCCGCCGGCTTGGCGGCCGGGGCCGGCTTCGGCGGCGGGGGCGGCGGGGCCTTGAGCGGCTCGGGCGGCAGGTAGGTCATGCCCGGCGCGTCCCAGCGGCGGCGGGCGATGAGCTCCTTCACGAGCGAGCCGAGCGGCGCGCGGGGGATGTAGGGCGCTCCCTTCACGACCTTGTAGACCGGGAAGGGCTTGAGCGGGTCGGCCCAGCGGAACACCAGGTTGCGGACCGAGCGCTGGGTGGCCTCGAACTCGCGGGTGTGCTGGATGGCGCCCGTGGGGCAGGGCTCGACGCAGAGGCCGCAGAACATGCACTTGGCCTCGTCGATGTCGAACTGGCTCACCACGCGCTGCTTGGGGTTCGCCGCGTCCTTCTCCAGCTCGATCTGGATGCAGCTGATCGGGCAGGCGCGCTCGCAGGCCTGGCAACCGGTGCAGACGCCGACGTCCACCTCGAGGAAGCCGCGGTAGCGGGGGGGCAGGACGTCCTGCACCGGGACCTCGAGCCGGTCGGGGTACTGGACGGTGATGGGGCGTCGCAGCACCTGCGACAGGGTCACGGACATGCCGTGCCAGAACGACTTCACGGTGTCGCGGATGTTGCCGACGTATTCGCTGGCGGTGAGGGACATTCCGTGCGGCTCCTACCAGTTCGTGAGGTCGACCCGCTCGTGGGCGATGAGCGAGACGTTCTTGCGGGTCTGCGACAGGAAGCGCCAGGCCACGAGCACCGCGGCCAGGAAGATCACCACGCCGGTCACCTTCTCCACCGCCGGGGCCCAGATCGCCACCATCTGCCAGAGCAGCGTGAAGAGCATGGCCGCGAAGCCGCCCGGCACGAGGTACTTCCAGCAGAGGTTCATCATCTGGTCGACGCGGATGCGGGGAAGCGTCCAGCGGATCCAGATGATCACGTTGACGAGGAAGAGGGTCTTCAGGGCGAAGACCCCGAGGGAGACGAACTGCAGCGCCCACCACCCGCCGGCCGGGAAGGCGCCGGAGCCGCGCACCGCCGCCCAGGTCTGGGTGCCGACGCCGGGGATCTGCCAGCCGCCCAGGAAGAGGGTGGTGGCCACCGCGCCGATGATCCAGAGGTTGGCCCACTCCACGAGGAAGTAGAGGGCGAAGCGGAAGCCCGAGTACTCGGAGAGGTAGCCGGCCACGAGCTCCGACTCGGCCTCGGCCAGGTCGAAGGGGGTGCGGTTGCCCTCGGCGAGCTGGGAGGTGAAGAGGATGAAGAAGGCCACGGTCGCGGCCGGGTTGCGGAAGATGAACCACTCCCAGGGCCAGCCGCCCTGGGCCTGGATGAGCCCCTGGGTGGAGAGCGTGCCGGCCATGAGCACCGGCACCAGGATGGCGAGGCCCGCGGGCACCTCGTAGCTCACGATCTGGGCCGCGGCGCGCACCGCGCCGAAGAGCGACCACTTCGAGTTGGAGGCCCAGCCGGAGAGGATGACCCCCACCACGATGAGCGAGGTGACGGCGAGGATGTAGAAGATCCCCACGTTCAGGTCGGCGACCACGATGGACTGCCCGGCGGGCAGGGCCACCAGCACGAGCGTCATGCCGGCCACCACGAAGTAGGGCGCGGCCCGGAAGAGGAGCGAGTCGGCCTCGCCGGGGACGAGGTCCTCCTTGAAGAGCAGCTTCACGGCGTCGGCGATCCACTGCAGGAAGCCGGCGACGCCCACGCGGTTCGGGCCGATGCGGCTCTGCATGCGGGCGGCGACGCGCCGCTCGTACCAGGAGAAGATGCCGCCGGAGATGGCGGCGAAGGTGAACATGACGATGCCGGCCACGAAGAAGGCCAGGCCGTAGGCGATCTGGGTGCCGCCCCAGCGGACCGGGTCGACGCCCACCACCTCGCGGAGGAAGGCGTCCATCATCGGCTTGTGCATGAGCGGCACGACGAAGACGAGCAGGCCGGAGAGCAGCGCCGGGATGGCGACCAGGGCGGCGAGCGTCCCCACCACGAGGAGCTTCTTCGTGCCGGGCTTCGGGAATGCGAAGGAGAACTGGGTCATGTCTAGCGGTCCGTCTCGGGGGCCACGACGTCGAGGGAGGCGATGAGGGCGACGAGGTCGGCCACCATCAGGCCGGGCGACACGTCCTCGATGATGCCCATGGCCAGGTAGGAGCCGGTGCGGGCGCGGACGCGGTAGGCGCGCTCGGTGCCGTCGGAGACCACGTAGTAGGCCATCTCGCCGCGGGCCGACTCGATGCGCGACTGGGCCTCGCCGGCCTCCGGCTTCACCTTGCGCGAGACCTTGGCCATGATCTCGCCGTCGGGGATCTTCTCCAGGGCCTGCCGGACGATGCGCGACGACTGCGCCATCTCCAGGACGCGCACGTAGTACCGGTCGTAGCAGTCGCCCACCGTCCCGGCCCAGCCGCGCCCCACCGGGACTTCGAACTGGAAGTCGGGGTAGGCGCCGTAGGGCGCGTCGCGCCGCAGGTCCCAGTCCACGCCGCTGCCGCGCAGGTTGGGACCGGACAGGCCGTAGTCGATGGCCTGCTCGCGGGTGACCACCGCCACGCCGCCCAGCCGCTTGCGGTAGATCTCGTTGCCGGAGATGAGCCGGTCCCACTCCTGGATCGAGCTGTCGAGCCGGTCGAGGTAGGCGAGCACCTTCTCCTTCCAGCCGGTGGGCAGGTCGAAGGCCACCCCGCCGATGCGGTGGTAGTTGTAGGTGAGCCGGGCCCCGCAGAGCGCCTCGAGCAGGTCGTTGATGAGCTCGCGCTCCCGGAGCGCGTAGACGAGCGGCGTGACCGCGCCGATGTCGGTGGCCATGGTGCCGATCGAGACCAGGTGGCTCGCGATGCGGTTCAGCTCGCAGGAGATGGCGCGCAGGTAGAGGGCCCGCCGGGGGACCTCGACCTTGAGGAGCTTCTCCACCGCCATGGCGAAGCCCTCGTTCGCGAACATGGCGGCGAGGTAGTCGATGCGGTCGGTGTACGGCATGTACCCGGGGTACCCGACCATCTCGCCGATCTTCTCCAGCGAGCGGTGGAGGTAGCCGATGTCCGGGATGGCCCGCTTCATGACCTCCCCGTCGGTCTCGACGAGGAAGTTGAGCACGCCGTGGGTGGACGGGTGCTGCGGACCGAAGTTGACGATCATCTCCTCGTTGTTGCGGTCCAGGCGGCGCAGGACGAGCTTCGACATGATCGGTGTCCTCTCAGGCCTTCGGAGCCGCGGGCGGGGTGGCCGGG
>JBBIOL010000168.1:0-6171 GCA_037443385.1 Anaeromyxobacteraceae bacterium | reverse complement strand
GGGACGAGATGACCGAGCTCGAGGGCACGTTCGTCGCCGCCCTGGAGTCCGGCGTCGCCGCCCCGGACGCCGCCCCGCGCGGCGCCTTCGAGGGGGTGGTCCTGTCGCGGGGCACCGGCGTGGCCCTCGCAGGCGCCGAGGTCACCTTCTCGCGGGGAGGCGCCGCGGCGTCGGTCCGCTGCGGGCCCGACGGCACGTTCCGCTTCGAGCCGCCCGAGCCCGGCCGCTGGCGGCTGGCCGCCGCCACCGCCCCGGGCCACGCACCGTTCGCGCCGGAGTGGGACCACAGCCCGGTCGTCCTCGACGCACGGCCCGGGGAGCGGGTGCGCGGGATCACGCTCTGGCTCTCGCCGGTCGCGGCGATCCGCGGTCGGGTGGAGGACCCCGCCGGACGCCCGGTCTCCGGCGCGGAGGTGCGCGTCCTGGGTGGCGCGACGGGCGATCGCGCGCTCTTGCCCTCCTCCGACCGGGCCCTGAGCGGGGAGGACGGGGCGTTCACCCTGGTGGTTCCCGGCGAGGCGACCGTGGAGGCACGCCATCCCGGGTACGCCCCGGGGCGGGCCACGGTGGACGCGGCCGCGCGGGGCCCGCGGGGGATCGTGGTCCGCCTCGGCGAGATCGGCGACCGCCCGGCCACCGGCCCGATCACCGGCCGCGTCCTCGCCGCGGGCCAGCCGGTGGAGGGAGCGCTGGTGACGGCCCGACTGCTGCTCCGCGGGGGCCCCGGCTCGGCGGACGACCTCGTCGCCGCCCAGGGCGCCTCCGACGCGGAGGGCCGGTTCACCCTCCCCGACGTCGGGCGGGGTCGTCACCTCGTGGAGGCACGGCACGAGGGCTTCACCCAGGCGCGGGCGGTCGTGGCCCGGCCCGGCGAGGAGGTCACCGTGGAGCTCTCCCGGGGCGGAACGGTCGCCGGCGTGGTGCGGGACGCCACGAGCGGCGGGCCGCTGGCGCCGTTCCGGGTCGAGGTCCGGCGCGGGGGCCGGGGATGGCGGCTCCCCGTGGGCGCGGCCACGGTCGTGGACGCCTCGGGGCGATTCGAGATCCGCGACCTCCCGCCCGGACCGGCGGTGGTCGCCGCCTCGGCGCCCGGACACCTGCCGTCGACCGACGTGGAGGTCACCGTGCCGGAGGGGCCCGGCGTGGTCGAGGTGGAGCTGCGGCTCGGCCAGGGCGGCCGGGTCGTCGGGCGCGTGGTGGACCGGGCGACCGGTGCTCCCATCGCCGGGGCGAGCGTCCTGCTCGAGGGGGACGGCGGCGGCCCGCCGTCCATCCTCGATCCCGGCGCCGGCGCCTTCACGCGGGCCGACGGGACCTTCCTGCTCGCCGGCCTGCCGCCGCGCACCGTGTCGCTGCACGTCTCGGCCGACGGGCACCACTCCCGCATCGTGACCGGCATCGAGATCCCGGACGGCGGCCAGGCCGGGCCCGTCGAGGTCAAGCTCTCCCCGCTCGGCGAGGGGGAGGAGCCCAAGGTCGAGCTGGCCGGGATCGGCGCCGGCCTGGAGCGCCGGGGGCGCCAGGCGCTCCGCATCACCGCGCTCGTCCCGGGCGGCGGCGCCGCCGAGGCGGGGCTGCTCGTGGGGGACGAGATCCTCTCGGTGGAGGGAAGGCCCATCGCCGACGTCGGCCTCGCCGGCGCGGTCGATCTCATCCGCGGGCCGGAGGACACCCGCGTGCGACTCGTGGTGAGACGCGGGGAGATGCCGCCCGCGGAGGTCTGGGTGTGGCGGAGGCTGGTGCGCGGGTGAGGCCCTCGCCTCACCAGGGCTCGCGCACGCCGATGAAGCTCTGGGGATACCCCCAATCCGGCGTGGAGGCGCGGTCGAGCTCTGCGACGTCCTCCGGCGAGAGCCGGACGTCGAGGGATTTCAGGTTCTCCTCGAGCTGGGCCACCGTCCGCGCGCCCACGATGACGCTCGTGAGCCCGGGCCGCCCGAGCAGCCAGGCGAGCGAGACCGCCGACGGGGTCGCGCCGACGCGCCGGGCGACGGCCTCGACCGCGTCGAGGACGCGCCAGCAGCGGTCGTTGTCGAAGGCCCGCCAGGTGTCCTGCCACACCGAGAGGCGGCTGCCCGCCGGCGGGGCCGATCCGCGCCGGTACTTCCCGGTGAGGAAGCCGCGCGCGAGCGGGCTCCAGGCCAGGATGCCGAGCCCGAAGGCGCGGGCCGCCGGCACGAGCTCGCGCTCCCCCTCCCGGGCCGCCAGCGACCACTGCATCTGGATCGAGGCGTACGGGACGAGGTGGCGCCGATCGGCGGCCCAGAGCGACTCGACGAGCCGGTAGCCGGCGTAGTTGGAGCAGCCCACGTAGAGCACCTTGCCCGCGCGGACGAGGTCGGTGAGCGCCTCGAGCGTCTCCTCGATCGGCACGGTCCGGTCCTGCATGTGGACCTGGTACAGGTCGACGTGGTCGGTGCGGAGCCGGCGCAGCGAGGCCTCGCAGGCGCGCAGGATGGCCTTGCGGGAGAGCCCCTGATCGTGCGGCGGGACATCGGGACCGGACCCGACGGTGGGGAAGCGGCACTTGGTCGCGAGCACGACGCGGTCGCGCTTCCCCTCGAGCCAGCGACCGAGCAGCTCCTCCGAGCTGCCCTCCGAGTAGACGTTGGCGGTGTCCACCGTGTCCATCCCGGCGTCGAGGGCGCGGTCGAGGACCCGCCGCGCCTCGGCCTCGTCGGAGGTGACTCCCTTCATGAAGCCGCGCGACTCGCCCACCGTCATGGCGCCGAAGGAGAGGAGGCTGACCCGAAGACCCGCGCTTCCCAGCTGGCGTCGTTCCATGGGGGACTCCTACCGGGCGGCGGGGCCGTGCGCCAGCGCCGCAGCGTCGGGCTCCCGGGCCGGCCTGCGCGGCCCGTAGGGTACGAGGTCCTTCCAGCGCAGGAAGCGCTTTTCGAGGAGGTGCCAGGAGAGCAGCGCCGCCACGCCCGTCGCCGTCCCGGCGACGGCGGCGAAGGCCAGGATCCCGAGGAGCCGGCTGCCCAGCGCGCCGGCGAGGACGAGCGAGGTGACCCCGGCCCCCTCGAGGGCGAGGAAGATCGGGTAGTGAAGGACGTACAGGCCGTAGCTGTACTTCCCGGCCTCGCGCAGCGCCGGCGCGCGGAGGATTCGCGCGAGCGGCGATCCCGCCCCGCCGCCGAGCGCGAGGACGAGCACCGCCGCGAAGGCCACGGCCAGCGGACCGAAGGCCCAGACCTGGACCACCGGGTCCCCGCCGAAGAGGCCACCCTGCCGGATCCAGACCGCCGCCACCGCCGCGACCGAGACGGCGAGCGCCGGCGGCGCCGCGCGCCGGATCCGCGGCCACCAGCCGGGCTCGCGCGCTCCGATGGCCACGAGCGCGCCCATGGCCAGCGCGTCCATCCGGGCCGGGGTGAGGACGTAGGCCGCGGTGGCGTTGAAGGTGGTCCGGTGGATGCCGAGGCGCAGAGCGAAGGCGGCCCCCACGAGCGCCACGCAGAGCAGCGCGAGCCGCCGCCGGGGCAGCAGCAGCACGAGCACCGGCCAGGCCAGGTAGAACTGCTCCTCGACCGCGAGCGACCAGAAGTGGCCGGTGTAGGGGCTGGCCTCGAAGCCCCCCGCCCGCGCGAAGAGCACGTTCCCGAGGTAGGTCCAGAGCCATCCCTGGGACTCCCGCTTCACGTCGAGTGACGGGACGAGGAGCGGCACGAGCAGGAAGAGCGCCGCCAGGTAGGCGTAGTACAGCGGGAAGATGCGCAGCACGCGCCGCGCGTAGAAGGCCCGGAAGTATCCGGGGCTCCCGCGCGCGTCGAGCAGGATCCCGGTGATGAGGAACCCGGAGAGGACGAAGAAGAGGTCCACGCCCGCCCAGCCCGACCGGGTGGCCCCGAGCAGGACCCGTTCCACCGCACCGCCCTCCCCCTCGGCGTGGAGCAGGTGGAAGGCCAGCACGAGCAGCACGGCCACGCCGCGCAACCCGTCGAGCGCCGGGTGGTGCGCACCCGGCGCGGGGGCCGGGGCGGGCTCGCCGGAGAGGCTGGATCGGGGGTCGGCCACGGGGCGGCGGATCCTATTCGATGCCCGGGAGCGCGCAAGGGACCCGCTGGACCGGAACCGTTCCTTCCGCGCCGGGGCCGCCTGGACTACCCTCGGAGTGCATGACCGGGAGGGAAGGCAAGCGCTCCGGTCCCGACCGGGCCTCCGGGACCGCCCTGGCCGCGTTCGCGGCCAGCTACTTCCTGCTCGCCCTCGGTTCCGAGTGGCTCACCAACGACGCCACCCAGTTCGCCACGTTCTGGCCGGCCGCCGGCCTCTACGTGGGCGTGCTGCTCGCATCCGATCGATCCCGGTGGCCCGGCTTCGTGGCCGCCGCCCTGGCCGGCGACACGATCGTCTCCGTGGTGGTGGAGCGGAAGCCGCTCCTCGCCGCCGCGCTCGTCGCGGGGGACGCCGTCGAGGCGGTCCTCGCGGCGACGCTGATCCGCGCCGCGACCCGCGGCCGGTTCCGCAGCTGGCGCCTGCGCGACATGCTGTCGCTCCTCCTGCTCGGCGCCGTGGTCGCACCGTCCCTGCCGTCGCTGCTCGGCGGGGTCGTGGCCTTCGCGACGACCGGCGTTCCCCCGGTCGAGTCCTGGCTCCGCTGGTGGGCGGGGGACGGCCTCGGCATCCTGGTCGTCGCGCCGCTCGTCCTCGCCTGGCGCGGGCAGGATTCCCCCGACGCCGGGGTGGCGCGGGAGCGCCCGGCCGAGTTCGCCGCCCTGGTGGTGGCGACCGTCGCCGTGGGCTGGGCGGTGTTCCGCGACGCGTCCCGGGGCGTGCTCGCCCAGGAGCACCTCGTGCTGCCCATCATCGTGTGGGCCGCGCTGCGCTTCGGCGTCCGGGGCGCGACGGCCAGCGGGGCGCTCCTGGCGACGACCGGCTCGGCCACCACCGCGTGGGCGGCGAGCCAGGCCGGAGCGCAGGCGCTGGCCCCGGACGCGGTCGTCGTCCAGGCCTACCTCGCCATCGCGGTGACCCCCGGGCTCCTCCTCGCCACCGAGGTCACCGGGCTCGCCCGGACCCAGGGCAAGCTGCGGCTGGCGCGCTTCGCCGTCGACCAGGGGGCCGACGCACAGCTCGTGTGCGACGCCTCCGGCCGGATCGTGCTCGCCAGCGAGGCGGCCGGCCGGCTGCTCGGGCGGGAGGTGGGCGAGATCGTCGGCTCCGACCTCGCGGCCGTCGATCCCACCCTTCACGGAACGTTCACGCCCGAGGGCTGGGCCGCAGTGCGCGCGCGGGGCGCGGCATCCCACGAGACGACCCTGGCGGACCCGGCGGGGCGCCGCATCGCCGTGGAGGTGCGTACCGCCGCCCTCTCGCTCGACGGGATCGACTTCCTCTCCTGGTCCGGCCGCGACGTCTCCGACCGGAACCGCGCCGTGGAGGAGCAGCGGCTCGCAGCCGTGGGCACGCTGGCCTCCGGGGTGGGGCACGAGATCAACAACCCGCTCACCTACGTCACCTCCAACCTGGCGTTCCTGGAGGAGGTGCTGGCCCGCCTCCCGGACGACCACCCCGACGCGAAGGAGGCGCGGGAGGCCGCCCAGGAGGCCGCCCTGGGTGCGCGCCGCATCCGCGACATCGTCCGCGACCTCCGCTTCGTGGCCCGTCCGCCCGACGGCCCGCGGATCGAGATCGACCCGGTCGCCGAGATCCGTTCCGCCCTCAACCTGGCGCAGGGCGAGCTCCACCGGCGCTCCGGCGTCACGCTCGCGCTCGAGCCCTGCCCGCCGATCCTCGCCGCCCAGGGGCAGATCGGCCAGGTCATGCTCCACCTGCTCGTGAACGCCGCCCAGGCGGTGCCGGCCGGCTCCCCCGGGACCCACGCCATCCGCGTGACCTCCGGGACCGACGGGGACGGCTGGGCCCGCATCGAGGTGGCCGACACGGGCGTGGGGATGCCCGCGTCCATCCGCGAGCGCGTCTTCGAGCCCTTCTTCTCCACCCGCACGGCCCTGGGCGGTGCCGGCCTGGGGCTCGCCCTGTGCCACGGGATCGTGACCTCCCTGGGTGGGACCATCGACGTGGAGAGCGAGGAGGGTCGCGGCACCACGGTGCGCGTCCGCCTCCCGCCGGCTGCGTAGGCGCGGGCCGGGTCAGCGGGCTCCGCGAAGGACGGCCCCCGCGGCCGCGGCCAGCGCCGCGCCCACGAGGAGCGCGCCGGCCGCA
>JBBIOL010000167.1:0-6295 GCA_037443385.1 Anaeromyxobacteraceae bacterium | reverse complement strand
TGAGCTCCTTGATGTCGAAGTGGCGCGAGGCGACGGAGGCCCGGCGCGCCTTGGACCGGGCGCGGGGGGCGGCGCCTCGCGAGCCGAGAGGACGCGCGTCACCGCGTCGATGACCGGCCGCCCCTCGCCGCGCCAGGCCACTACCGCGCTCGCCGCCGAGGAGATCTCGGCCACGTCCGCGGCGTGCTCGGGCGGGAGGGCCGCGACCACGACGAGGTCGGGACCGGCCGCGCCGCGCAGCTCCGCGCACAGGCCCAGCCACTCCCGGCCACCGTGCTCGTAGACGAGGAGGCGCGCGCCGTCCTGCGAGAGCGCCGAGGCGAGCGTGGGCGTGTCGGCGACGCGCGGTGCGCCGCCGAGGTGCTGGGTGACGAGGGGGAGCAGCGCGTCGACGAACTCGGGTGAGCCGGCGACGACCGCCTCGTGGGGACGCACGGGACCTCCTTGCCCATCATCATACGGCACGCGCATCGATCCACCTCGTCGTCGCGCGACCCGCGTCCATGGCACACGCGTGTGTGCGCGCATCTTCGCACACAGTCGGGTCCGCTCCGGGTGAATCGGTTCTCAGGTTGACAGGGTGCCCGTCGCCCCTTAGCTTTCCGGTCCGGTGGCGATCCCCGCCGCCGTCCTTCCCCAGAGCCGCGCCTCCCGTCCCTCCCGGGCTCCCCGCCCGCCGGCGCCCCGCCTCGGAACCCCCACATGCCCGCACCCTCCGCCTCCCCGACCGCCCCCTCGACCTCCACCACGACGTCGAGCCTCACCGAGCTCAAGCACCTCAAGGTGGCCGAGCTGGCCGCCCGGGCGCGCGAGCTCGGCATCGAGGCCGCCGGGGCCCTGAAGAAGCAGGACCTGGTCTTCGCCATCCTCCAGGCCGAGTCGCGGAAGGCCGAGGAGAAGAAGCAGGAGATGGAGGTCGCGAGCGAGGGCACCATCGAGGTCCTCCCCGACGGCTTCGGCTTCCTCCGCAGCGCGGACTTCAGCTACCTGCCCGGTCCGGACGACATCTACGTCTCGCCCTCGCAGATCCGGCGCTTCAACCTCCGGACCGGCGACTCCCTGCGCGGGACGGTCCGCCAGCCCAAGGAGGGCGAGCGCTACTTCGCGCTGCTGCAGGTGGACGCGATCAACGGGGAGCCGCCCGAGGAGGGCCAGCAGAAGGCCCTCTTCGACAACCTCACCCCGCTCTACCCCACCGAGCGGCTCCGCCTCGAGCACGACCCCAACGAGATGACCACCCGGGTGGTCGACCTCTTCGCCCCCGTCGGCAAGGGGCAGCGGTGCCTCATCGTCTCCCCGCCGCGCGCCGGCAAGACCGTGCTCCTGCAGAACATCGCCCACGCCATCACCCGCAACCACCCCGAGGTGACGCTCATCGTCCTGCTCATCGACGAGCGGCCCGAGGAGGTCACCGACATGGAACGCACGGTGAAGGGCGAGGTGGTGGCCTCCACCTTCGACGAGCCGGCCACGCGCCACGTGCAGGTGGCCGAGATGGTCATCGAGAAGGCGCGGCGGCTGGTGGAGCGCAAGCGCGACGTGGTGATCCTCCTCGACTCCATCACCCGGCTCGCCCGCGCCTACAACTCCACCGTCCCGCCCTCCGGCAAGATCCTCTCCGGCGGCGTGGACGCGAACGCGCTCCACAAGCCCAAGCGCTTCTTCGGCGCCGCCCGCAACATCGAGGAGGGGGGGTCGCTCACCATCATCGGCACCGCGCTCGTCGACACCGGCAGCCGCATGGACGAGGTCATCTTCGAGGAGTTCAAGGGCACCGGGAACTCGGAGATCGTGCTCGACCGGCGCCTCATGGAGAAGCGCATCTTCCCCTGCATGGACCTCGCGAAGAGCGGAACCCGCAAGGAGGAGCTGCTCCTCCCGGCCGACTGGCTCTCGAAGATCTACATCCTCCGCCAGACCATCCTGAACGGGCTCGACAACGTCGAGGCCATGAAGTTCATGCTCGACAAGTTCCGCCAGGCCCGGAACCACGCCGAGTTCTTCCAGATGATGGTGGGCGGCGGCAAGTGACCGCCGTCCTTGACGGAACCGGCCGGAAGGACTAGATCCCCGTTCCCGCCCGGACCACCGCGCGATCCCGCGCGATGCAAGTGGCGACAGGAAGGACGTCATGAAGGAAGGAATCCACCCCGAGTACAAGCCGGCCAAGGTCGTGTGCGCCTGCGGCGCGGTCATCGAGACCCGCTCCACGCGCGGCGACTTCCACATCGAGATCTGCTCGTCCTGCCACCCGTTCTTCACGGGCAAGCAGAAGATCCTCGACACCGCCGGCCGCATCGAGCGCTTCAAGAACCGCTACGCGAACTCGCCGAAGGCCGACGAGAAGAAGGCGGTCGCCGCCCCGGTCGCCGCGGCCAAGCCCGCCAAGCCGGTCGCCAAGGACGAGAACCGCGCCGCCAAGCGCGCCAAGGCCAACGCCGGCAAGCCGCGTCCGCAGCCGAAGGCCGAGGCCGCCGAGGGCGAGGCCGCCCCGAAGGCCGGGACCCCCGAGGCGTAGCCCGCGTCGGCGCTCCGCAGCACCGAGGGGGAGCCCGTCCGGGCTCCCCCTTCGCGTTGGCGGACCGCGACCCGCCTACTTCTTCTTCTTGGCCGCGGGCTTGGCCTTCGGCTTCGCGGCCTTGTCGGTGACGGTGACCCCGACCGAGGCGGACTTGCCGGACGCGGACGCGGTGATCTTCGCGTTGCCCTTCTTCACGGCGGTGACCGCGCCGTCGGCCGAGACGGTGGCGATGCGCGTGTCGGAGGACTTCCAGGCCACCGGGACCCCGCCCACCGGCTTCCCCTTCCTGTCGAGGGCGGCCACCTTGAAGGTGTAGCGGTCCCCCTTCTTCAGGGTCTGGGTCTTCGCCGGCGTGAGGGAGAGCCGCGCGAACTCGGGGATGCGCACGTTGACCGCCGAGGTCCCCTTGAGCGTCCCGGTGGCGGCGGTGATGGTGGCCGAGCCGGGGCCCACCGCCTCCACCTTGCCGTCGGCCACCCGGGCCACGGCCGCGTCGCTCGAGGACCAGGTGATGGTCCGCGGGACGGTGACCGGCTTGCCGGCGTCGTCGACCACCACCACCGAGAGCACCACCGTCTCGCCCGGGCGCAGGTCCCTGGACACGGCCGACACGCTCACGCTCGCCGGGATGGAGACGACCACCTGCGCCGTCCCGCGGACCTCGCCGACGGCGGCGGTGACGCTGGCCTCGCCCGAGCGCTGGGCGGTGACGGTGCCGGTCTCGTCGACCGTGACCGACTGCGGCGCGGAGCTGGACCAGGCCACCTTCAGCTTGGCGGCGTCGACGGGCTGCCCCTTGTCGTCGCGGGCGACCGCCTTGAGCGGCAGCGACGCCCCCTTGGCGTCGAGGGTGGTGCGGGCCGGCTCCACCGAGACGGATTTCACCGAAGGTCCACAGGCCGCGACCGCGAGGGCCAACAGGACGACGCTTCGCTTCATGTCTGCCTCCACGCCGGCCTGGTTCGCGGCCGGCCCCGCCGGACTCATACACCATCGATCCGACGCGGCAAACGGGAGATCGGGGGGAAGGCGCGGTAGGATCCCCTCCCGTGGCGGCCCGGATCCTGATCGTCGACGACGAGCGCTCCAACCTGGACGTGCTGGCGCGGATCTTCGCCCGCGAGGGCTGGAAGGTGACGGCGGCCGCCTCCGGCCAGGAGGGCCTGGAGGCGGTCCGGCGCGAGCGCCCGGACGTGATCGTCACCGACCTCATGATGCCGGGGATGGGGGGCGCCGAGCTCCTGCGCGCCGTCAAGGCCATCGCGCCCGAGATCGAGGTGGTCCTGGTGACCGCCTTCGGCACGGTGGAGGGCGCCGTGGCCGCCATGAAGGACGGCGCGTACGACTTCATCACGAAGCCCGTCCGCCGGCACGCCATCGTGAAGTCGGTGCGGCAGGCGCTCGAGCGGGCGTCCCTCGTCGCCGAGAACCGGGACCTCCGCGCGCGGCTGGCGCGCCTCTCCGGCGAGCCGGCGGAGGGCGGCCTCCTCGGCGCCGCGCCGGCGTTCCGGGCCGCGGTCGACACCCTGCGACAGGTGGCGCCCACCGCCGCGACGGTGCTGCTCCTCGGGGAGAGCGGAACCGGCAAGGAGCTGGCGGCCCGCCTGATCCACGAGCTCTCCCCCCGCGCGTCCGGACCGTTCGTGCCGGTGAACTGCGCGGCCATCCCGGAGACCATCCTCGAGTCGGAGCTGTTCGGGTACGAGCGGGGCGCCTTCACCGGCGCGAACCAGCGCAAGGAGGGTCGCTTCCAGCGCGCCAGCGGCGGGACGCTCTTCCTCGACGAGGTGGGGGACATGGCCCCCGGGGTCCAGGCGAAGCTGCTGCGCGTCCTCCAGGACGGCGTCGTCGAGCGGCTCGGGGGGACCCAGCCCGTCCAGGTCGACGTCCGCATCCTGGCCGCCACCAACCGCGACCTGCGCGCGGAGGTCCGCGCCGGACGCTTCCGGGAGGATCTCTTCTACCGGCTCGACGTGGTGACCGTCCGCCTGCCGCCCCTGCGCGAGCGGCGCGAGGACGTACCGCTGCTCGCCTCGGCCTTCCTCCACACGCTGGCCGGCCGCAACCGGCGCCGCGTCTCGGGATTCTCCGACGCCGCCCTCCAGGCGCTCGCGGCGCACGACTGGCCCGGGAACGTGCGCGAGCTGCAGCACGCGGTGGAGCGGGCGGTCGTGCTCTGCTCGGGCGAGGTCGTGGAGCTCGCCGACCTCCCCGAGGCGGTGCGCAGCGCCGCCCCCGGCCGGCCCGCCCCCGCGGCGGGCACGCTCTCCATCCCCCTCGGCACACCGCTCGAGGAGATCGAGCGGATCGTGATCCGCGAGACCCTCCGGCAGACCCGCGGCGACAAGAACCTGGCCGCCCAGCTCCTCCGGGTCGCACCACGCACCATCTACCGGAAGCTCGATCGGGACGAGGCGGGGCGTCTCGTCGATCCCTCCGGCCCGGACGCCCCCCCTCCCGAACGGGCGTGACATTTTGGCGTTCGTCCCGCCTCGCCGGGCCGCCGATTGCCAGAATGTCATGGCCCTGCCCTGCGGCGGAACGCGTGCTCGAATAAGTCTTGTCGTTTCCCACGCTTGCCCGGGGCCGTCCTGGGGTAGAGTGGCACGTTCGTTGCTGGCTCCTGTCTGGGGGGCGACTGTCCGGAGATGCTCGAGGTCTTCCTGAAGAAATACGGCTGGGTGGTGAACCTGGTCCTGCTCGCGACGGCCGCCTGGCTGCTCGCGAAGACGGTGAACACCGCCGTCGGCGCCGCGATCCGCCCGACGCCACGGGTGGAGACCGGCGGCGGGCCCGTCGGGCCGCAGCCGCCCGCCTTCGCCGGCCTGGACGTCGACAAGCTCTACCCGCTCATCGGCCAGAAGCCGCCGCCCGTGCCGGTGGCCGGCTCGGCCGCCGAGGCACCCCCGCCTCCCCGGACCTGCTCCGACCTCCAGGCCGCGCCGGTCCCCACGAGCCTCCGGGCCCAGCTCGTCGCCGGCATCGTCCACGAGCGGCCGCAGTGGTCCACGGCGGTGATCGTCGACAAGGGCAACGGCCAGACCCACACCTACGGCGTGGGCGACGACGTCCAGGGGTGCCGCCTGCTCTCCGTCGAGCGGATCCGCGACGAGCGCGACCCCACCGGCCGCGCCTTCCGCGTGGTGGCCATCGTCTGCCACGACGGCCGGAAGGAGTACGTGGACTTCGACAGCGGCGGCGGCGGCGCACCGCACGCCGCGGTCGCGCCCAACGTCGGCGTGGCCCCGGTCCCGCCTCCCGCGGCCGCCCCGGCCCCGTCGACCGAGGGGATCGCCAAGACCTCGGACAACAAGTACGAGGTGAAGAAGGCCGTCCTCGACAACACCCTCTCCAACCTGAACTCGGTGGCCACCCAGGCGCGCATCGTGCCGAGCTTCAAGAACGGCCAGGCCAACGGGTTCAAGGTGTTCTCGATCCAGCCCAACTCGTTCTACTCCGCCATCGGCGTCGAGAACGGGGACGTGATCCAGAAGATCAACGGCTACGAGATCAACTCGCCCGACAAGGCGCTCGAGATCTACCAGAAGCTGCGCGAGGCCCGGCACGTGACCGTGGACATCGAGCGCAACGGACAGGTCATCCGCAAGGAGTACAACGTCACCGGCCCGTAGCCGGTGCGGGGGAACACATGCGATCGCTGCTCGCCGCACTTCTCGTCTCCGCGCTGGCCGCCGGGCAGACCCCGCCGGCCGAGGGCGAGCCACCCCCGGCCGAGACGACCGCGGCCCCGGCCGCTGCCAGCGAGGCGCCGCC
>JBBIOL010000166.1:0-6384 GCA_037443385.1 Anaeromyxobacteraceae bacterium | reverse complement strand
AGGCCTCGCCGCGGTGCGCGCCGGCCGGACCGCCGCGCCCTCGCCCCCTGCGGGAGCGGCGCCGGCGCCGGCCGGGTGGACGATCGCCCGTCGCGCCGGCTGGAGGCGTCGCGTCGCCGTGGCTCGAGCTGTCCTGGGAGTGCTGCGGGTGCTGCGGACCGGGGTGTCGTGTCTCGTTCTCTTCCATGCGTTCGCCGGAGTCGGGGGGCGCCTCGCCCGGGGCTCATCCGCCGGGCCCGCGAGACGCACCTTCGCCGTCGGGCATTTCCTTTGTGCACCGTACTTACGCCCGGATACGCGCCGCGTCAACGTTCCCCGAACATCTCCACCTGCTCGGCCTCCAGGCCGAGCACCTCCCGCACCGGGCCGAACGACCGCCGGTGGATGGGGCAGGCACCCCGCTCGCGCAGCGCGGCCACGTGGTCGGGCGTGGGGTAGCCCTTGTGCCGGGCGAAGCCGTAGCCCGGGTACTCCTCGTCCATGCGGGCCATGAGGGCGTCGCGCGTGGTCTTCGCGAGGATGCTGGCCGCGGCGATGGTGAGCGAGAGCGCGTCGCCGTGCACGATCCCGTCCTGGGGGATGTCGAGGTCGCGGATGCGGCGGGCGTCGATGAGCAGGTGCTCCGGCCGCGGGTCGAGGCCGAGCACCGCGCGGCGCAGCGAGAGGATCCCGGCCCAGTAGACGTTGAGCCGGTCGATCTCCCCCACCTCGGCCCGCCCCACCGCCCAGGCGACGGCGTTCCGCTTGATGTCCGTGGCGAGCCGCTCCCGCTCGGCGGCGTCGAGCTGCTTCGAGTCGTCCACGCCGCGCGGGCGGTAGTCGCGCGGGAGGATGCAGGCGGCGGCCACCACCGGGCCGGCGAGCGGCGCCATGCCGGCCTCGTCCACGCCGGCGATGAGCGTGACGCCCCTCTCCCAGAGTCGCGTCTCGTGGCGGAGCAGGTTGCGCAGCCGCTGCCCCTCGGCCCGGTTGGCCCTGCGGCGCCGGCGGACGGCCGCGAGCACCGCCCGGGCGCCCGCCCGGGGATCGGCGGCGAGCGCCGCTTCCCCGCCGACCGGCAGCGGACGGCCGCCATCCACGTAGCGCGCCCGGAGCTCGGAGACCGGCAGGGCGGTGAGGTCCTCGGGGCGGCGCATCCGGGTGGGATGGTAGCCCGGCGGACGGCGGCCCGTCACGCCTGGCAGCGCGGGCAGAAGAAGGTGGAGCGCTGGGCCTGGACGATGCGCCGGATGGGCGCGGAGCGGCAGCGGGGACAGCGCTCGCCGTCGCGCGCGTAGACCCGGAACGGGTTCGGGGCGCCCGGCTCCTCGACGTAGGCGATCTCCGGCCCGTCCTGCGAGTCGATGCCGCGCCGGAGCGAGTCGGCGATGGCCCGGGCCAGCGCGCGCACCTCGGCCGCGGAGAGCCGCGCGCCGGGCCGGCGGGGGTCGATGCGGGCCCGGAAGAGCGACTCGCTCGCGTGGATGTTGCCCACGCCGGCGAGGACGGCCTGGTCGAGGAGCACCACCTTCACGGCCCGCCGCGTGGCGCGCAGCCGCTCGCCGAGCCGGTCCGGGTCGATCCCGTCGTGCACCGGGTCGGGGCCGAGCGCCGCGATCTCGGCCTGCCCGCCGAAGGCGGCCCCGGGGACGAGCCGCTGGCGGCCGAAGAGGCGCGGATCGAGGTAGAGGAGCGCGTGGCCGTCGTCGAGGTCGAGCCGGAGGCGCCCGTGCGGCGGCGCGGGCTCGCCCGCGGCGCGCCGCACCCACTTGCCGGTCATCCCCAGGTGGGACCAGAGCCCCACCCGCCCGCCGCCCGGGCGCTCCAGGGTGACGAGGAGGTGCTTGCCCCGCCGGTCCACGGAGACGAGGAGCGCGCCGGAGAGCGCGCGGGCGAGCGCCGGGCCGGTGCCGGGGCGGAAGACGCGGGCCGCGCGGGGGTCGGTGGAGGCCCGCACGATGCGGCGGTCCCGTCCCCACCGGAGCAGGTTGCGGGCCGCGATCTCGACCTCGGGCAGCTCCGGCACCGGTCAGTCCTTCCTGCGCTCGAAGGCCGCCAGGAAGAAGCCGTCGGTCCCGTGACGGTGGGGCCAGAGGCGCAGCGCGTGCCCCTCGGCCCCGGCCGACCGGGCGCGCTCGACGCCCAGGGTCCGCTCGAGCGGCAGGGGCGCGAAGCCCGGGAGCGCGGCCACGGTTGCCGCCACCTCCTCGTCCTCGGCGCGGGCCACCGAGCAGGTGGCGTAGACCAGCCGCCCCCCGGGCTTCACCAGGCGTGAGAAACGGGCCACGAGCTCCCGCTGCAGGGCCGCGAAGCGGGCCGGGTCGGCCGGCCCCACCCGCCAGCGCGCGTCGGGCTTGCGGCGCAGCGTGCCGAGCCCGCTGCAGGGCGCGTCCACGAGCACCACGTCGGCCCGGCCCTCCTCGTCGCGCAGCGCGTCGGCGGCCTCGGGGCCGGCGGGCACGGGGCGCGTCCGCAGGTTGTCGACGCCCGCCCTGCGGGCCCGGCGGCGCGCCTCCTCGAGCCGCTCCGGGTCGCTGTCGAGGGCGAGGAGCACGCCGCGGTTGTGCATCTCGGCGGCGAGCGCCAGGCTCTTCCCGCCCGCGCCGGCGCAGGCGTCCACCACCCGCATGCCCGAGCGCGCCCCGCAGGCGAGCGCGATGAGCTGGCTCCCCTCGTCCTGGACCTCGAAGTGGCCCTCCTGGAAGGAGCCCAGGCCGAAGGCGTTGGCGTGGCCGTCGAGGACGAGCCCCCAGGGGGAGAGCGCGGTCTCGGTCGACTCCACCCCCTCCCCGGCGAGGCGCGCACGCAGGTCGTCGCGGCTGCCACGGAGGAGGTTCGCGCGGACGGTGAGCGGCGCGCGCCGGTTCACCGCGGAGGCGAAGGCGCCGGCCTCCTCGAGGCCCAGCTCCGCCGCGAGCCGCTCGGCGAGCCAGGGCGGCAGCGAGCCCTCCACCGAGAGGCGCCGCACCGGGTCCGGGATGGCCGCGATCCGCTCCGGCGCTCCGGCGAGCGGAGCGAGCGTCCCGCGCTCCAGGCCCAGCCGGCGCTCGGCCGTGCTCGCGTCCACGCCACCGGGGACCGGAGGCGTCCCGGCACCGGCCAGGAAGGCCGCGAACAGCTCGGCGATGCCCGGGCGCCGGCCGAGCACCCACTCGATGCGCCCCTGGGCGCGGAGCGTCCCGTAGACCGACTCGGCGGCCGCGCGCCGCTCCGACGAGTAGAGCCGCTTCTGGCGCCGCAGGACGACCTCCAGGGCGCGGTCGGCGAGCCAGCCCTGCTCGCGCACGAGCCCGAGCACCTCGAGGACGGCGGCGTCCACGAGGTCCTCCCGGAGCGGGCGCCGGGCGAACGCGCGCTGGCCAGCGCGGGCTACAGGGCCTCCAGCACCGCGGCCGCGTGGCCGGCGACCTTCACCTTCGCGTGGACCTGGGCGACCTTGCCGTCCGGGCCCACGACGACCGTGGTGCGGATCGTTCCCTCCACCATCTTCCCGTACATGTTCTTCCTTCCCCACGCGCCCCAGGCCTTCTGCACCTCCAGATCGGCGTCGGAGAGCAGCGGGAAGGGCAACTTGAACTTCTCCTGGAACTTCTTCTGGGTGGCCGGGGCGTCCTTCGAGATGCCCAGGATCACGGCCTTCTTCTTCTGGAATGCCTCGACCTCGTCACGGAAGTCGCTCGCCTCCTGGCTTCAAGCGGAGGTGAGCGCCTTGGGGTAGAAGAAGACCACGACCGATTTCCCCTTGAAGTCCGAAAGCTTGACCTTCTTGCCGTCCTGGTCCGGTAGCGCGAAGTCCGGTGCCTTCTTCCCGATCTCGAGTGCCATCCTGCCTCCCGTGGTGGTGGGGTGGAGATAGCCCCAGGCTGGGGCGCGGCGCAACGCCCCCGGACGGGATTCCCCCGGACCTTCCGCGGTGTTGCGGCGGGCGGCGCGCCGTGCTAGGTACTCCCCCGCCGTAAATTCACACACCTCCCGGACGGAGTTCCCCCGGTCGCGCGATCCGGCGCGAAGGGAACCGTCGCGAAACGGAGAGGTGGAGGCCAAACCGGAGAAGCTCATGGAAACGCAGGTTCCGCAGGACCCGTCCGCCGTTCCCGCCGCACCCCCCGCACCCGCCCCCGAGTCGATGGCCGGCGCGCTCCAGTCGAGCGGCTCCGCCATCACCATGAAGCAGCTGCTCGAGGCGGGCGTGCACTTCGGGCACCAGACGAAGCGCTGGAACCCGAAGATGAAGCCGTACATCTTCGGCGCCCGCAACGGCATCTACATCATCGACCTCCAGAAGACGGTCGGGCTCGCCCGCTCCGCCTTCCGCTTCGTCTCCGACGTCACCGCCAAGGGCGGCAGCGTGCTCTTCGTGGGCACGAAGAAGCAGGCCCAGGACGCCATCCGCGAGGAGGCCTCCCGCAGCGGGATGTTCTACGTGACGAACCGCTGGCTGGGCGGCACCCTCACGAACTTCAAGACGGTGAAGACCGGCATCGACCGGCTGAAGACCATCGAGAAGATGAAGGCCGACGGCACCTACGAGCGGCTTCCCAAGAAGGAGGTCGCCTCGCTCGAGCGCGAGCGCGAGAAGCTCGAGAAGAACCTCGGTGGCATCAAGGACCTCTCCCGGCTGCCGGCCGCCCTCTTCGTGATCGACACGAAGAAGGAGTACATCGCCATCCACGAGGCGAACCGGCTCGGCATCCCGGTGGTCGCGGTGGTCGACACCAACTGCGATCCGGAGGGCATCGACTTCACCATCCCGGGCAACGACGACGCCATCCGCTCCATCCGGCTCTTCACCTCCAAGGTGGCCGAGGCCTGCATCGAGGGCAAGGCGCGTTACGGCGCCTGGGTCGCCGAGCACGGCGGCCGCGACGAGGTGGCGGAGCAGGACGCCCGCGACGCCGCCAGCGAGCGCGGTGACAAGCGCGATCGCCGCGGCCCCCGCCGTGGCCCCCGCCGCGAGCCCCGCGAGGACCGCGGTGCCGCCAGCGCGAACGTCGAGGTGCTCCGCAAGGGCGAGGTGGTCGTGACCCCGCCCGCCGACGAGCCGGCCCAGGGCTAGCGAGCGGCCGTCACCGACCGAGTTCACGGGGGCGGGCCTGCAGAGGGCCCGCCCTCTCGTCTTCCAGAAGAGACCGAAAGAAAGGATTCCAAGTGGCCGAGATCACTGCCAATGCCGTGAAGGAGCTCCGGGAGAAGACCGGGGCGGGGATGATGGACTGCAAGAAGGCGCTCGCCGAGACCGCGGGCGACTTCGCGAAGGCGGAGGAGTTCCTGCGCAAGAAGGGGCTCGCCTCCGCCGCCAAGAAGGCCGGCCGGGCCGCCACCGAGGGCTCGGTGGGCAGCTACGTGCACATGGGCGGCAAGATCGGCGTGCTCGTCGAGGTGAACTGCGAGACCGACTTCGCCGCCCGCAACGAGGCCTTCCAGGCGCTCGTGAAGGACGTTGCGATGCACATCGCCGCCTCCGCTCCCCAGTACGTCCGCCGCGAGGAGGTCCCCGCCGACATCGTGGCGAAGGAACTCGAGATCGCGAAGGCCCAGATGCGGGAGCAGAAGAAGCCCGAGGCCATCATCGAGAAGATCGCCCAGGGCAAGGTCGACAAGTACTTCAAGGAGGTCTGCCTGCTCGAGCAGCCCTTCGTGAAGGACGACAAGAAGTCGGTCCAGGAGTACGTGAACGACGCGGTCGCCAAGATCGGCGAGAACATCCAGGTCCGGCGCTTCGCCCGCTTCGTCCTCGGCGAGGGTCTCGAGAAGAAGGCCGAGAACTACGCCGACGAGGTCGCCAAGGCGGCCGGGCTGAAGTCGTAGGCCGCCGGACCGGGGGCGGCAGCGCTCCCCGGTGCCGCCGGACCGGGGGCGACAGCGCTCCTCGGTGCCGCCGGACCGGAGGCGGCGCCGCCCCTCGCAGCAGTCCTCGCGGCGCGGGAGAGCGTCGTGTGCGCGGCGTCGAGGTGGCCGGGCCTTCGGGCCCGGCCCTCGACTTCCGCTGCGGGCAGCTCGTCGCGCCGCGCCCCCGTTCCGGCTGGGAGGGATCGGGCGGTTCGCCACCGGTCGCGGGCGGTTGGCGGGGGCGTGCGCGCGAGTTCCTCCTCCCACGAGCGGGGCGTCGTCGCGGGGCCCGCCTTCTCACCAGGCGGCCGGGGAGGCCCCGGCGCGCCGCGCCTCCGCAGCGGGCGCCGGTCCGTCTGCACTCGGGCACGGTGTTCTCCGGCGCCACTCACCCGCCTCGAGACCGCGCCGCGAGGACCAGCGCGGCCAGCGACGCGGGCGCTCCCCGGACGCCGGCGCACGTCCGGGCTTCCCGCGACGACGCCCCGCGGGCCCCAGCGACGTAACCGTCCGAGAACGGCCGTCTGGCCGGGCTCGAGGATGAGGGCGATCCTCTGCAGTTCAACGCGGAGGTTG
>JBBIOL010000165.1:0-6453 GCA_037443385.1 Anaeromyxobacteraceae bacterium | reverse complement strand
GCCCCACCGGCGCCGCTCCTGCGCGCCCCGGGCTTCCTGGCCGGGCTGGCGGTGGGCGCGGGGGCCCTGGTCGCGGGAATCGCCACCGACCTGCGCGCGCTCGCACTCCTCGCCATCCCGGCCACCGGATGGTCGGCGTTCGAGGGGCTGCGCTTCGCCGGGCGGGCCGAGGCGGCCGAGCAGGCGGCGCGCCGGTCCCGGTGGCTCTCGGAGCGCGAGCGCAAGGCCACCGAGCTCTGGGAGAAGGAGACCGCCGACGTCCGGGCGGCCATGGCCGCCGCCGGCGCGGCCGACCTGGTGGAGCTCTCCGAGCTGCGGGAACGGGCGGCCGAGGCCCGGGTGGCGCTCGAGGAGGCCGAGCGCGCGTTCGAGTCCTGGCAGGGGCAGGCGGAGACGCGGGACGCCGAGGCCGAGCGGGTCGCGGTCCAGCAGGAGATCGGGGCGCTCGAGGCCCAGCTCACCGGTGGTGGCGGCGGCTTCGTGCGGGACGTGGCCTCCCTGGAGCAGGAGATCGCCCGGCTGGAGCGGGAGGTGGAGACCGGCCCCTTCGAGCCGCTCGGCGCCGTGGAGGCGGTGGAGCCGGCGCCGACCGGGCCACGGGGCGAGCCGCTGCGCACGCTCATGGAGCGGGCCTCGGCGGACCTGGGCCTCTCGACGGGAGCGGCGCTCCGCGCGCTCCAGCCGCGCGTGCTGCAGCTCCTGCCCGCGCTCTCCGGGCAGCGGCTCGCCAGCTTCTTCGTCGACGAGCGCGGGAACGTCCAGGTCCAGGCCGGCGGCAAGCTGGTCCCGGCCGGGACGCTGGGCCCGGCAGAGCGGGACCTGTGCTTCGCGGTGCTGAAGGTGGGCTTCGTCGAGCAGGGGCTCGCGGCGGGCAGGTCGATCGCCGTCGTGGACGACGGGCTCGGCCTGTTGCCCGAGGGGGCGCGGCGTGCCCTGGCGCGGGTGCTGAAGCAGCTCGCCCGGGGGCGCCAGGTCGTGCACGGCACCGGCGACGTCCTCTTCCGGGAGGCGGCGGACCACGCCGCCTAGCGCGACGTGCCGGGGACACGCGAGCGGGGACGGGAGGCGGAGCGCCGGGCCGAGGCCTGGCTGGTCCGGAACGGCTACGTGGTGCTCGACCGCAACCACGCCACCCGGCTGGGCGAGGTCGACCTCGTCTGCCGCGAGGGTCGGGTGCTCTGCTTCGTGGAGGTGCGAAGCCGGGCCGACGGGCGTCACGGGAGCCCGGAGGAGACGGTGGACCGACGGAAGGCCCGGCGGGTGGTGGCGGCCGCCACCGACTGGGCGCGCCGGCACGGCGCCCAGGACGACGAGATCCGCTTCGACGTGGTGGCCCTGACCGGCGAGGGGGAGCGGACCGGCTTCGCCCTGTTCCGCGGCGCCTTCGACGAGAGCGGGAGCGCCACACCGTGAGCGGGCCGGGAACGCTCTACGTGGTGGCGACCCCCGTCGGGAACCTGGGGGACCTCTCCCCGCGGGCGGCCGAGGTCCTGCGCTCGGTCGAGGTGGTCGTGGCCGAGGACACCCGGCGCACCCGGATCCTCCTGGCGCACGCCGGGGCGCGACCCGGCGACCTCGTCTCGCTCCCGGCCTTCGACGAGGAGGGGCGCGTCGGCCGGGTGGTGGCCAGGCTGGCCGGCGGGGCGACGGTGGCGCTCGTCACCGACGCCGGCACCCCGGGGGTCTCCGACCCGGGCGCCCGCCTCGTGGAGGCCGCCTGGGGCGCCGGGGTGCGGGTGGTGCCGGTTCCGGGCCCCTCCGCCGCGCTCACCGCCCTCTCCGCCTCCGGCCTGCCCGCCGACCGGTTCCTCTTCGTGGGCTTCCTGCCGCGCAAGGGCGGCACGCGGGCCTCCGAGCTGCGATGGCTCGCCGGCGTGCCGGCGACGCTGGTCCTCTTCGAGGCGGGCAACCGGACGGCCGGGACCCTCGCCGACCTCGAGGAGGCGCTGGGCGACCGCCCGGCCGTGCTGGCGCGGGAGCTCACCAAGCTGCACGAGGAGATCGCCCGGGGCAGCCTCTCCGAGCTGCGGGCGCGGTTCGGGGGCGACCTTCGCGGGGAGGTGACCCTGGTCGTCGCCGGCGCGGACCGGGAGGGGCATGTGGGTCCGGAGGCCGCGCCTCCCGGGGAGGCCGTCGAGGACGAGATCCGGCGCCGGCTCGCCGCCGGGGAGGGCCCCACGCAGGTGGCGCGCGCCGTAGCACGGGGCCGCGGCCTCGCCCGGCCGGAGGCCTACGCGCTCGTGGAGCGGGTGCGCGGCAAGCGCTGACGATCGAGGGGGCCCGGCCCGGGCCCCTCAGGCGGGCTCGTCCTCGCCCCGCAGGCCCAGCTCCTTCATCTTCACCTGGAGCGACTTGCGGCTGATCTGGAGCTTCTTGGCGGCCCGGGTGACGTTGCCGCCCGTCTCCTCGAGCGCCCGCGCGATGAGGGTGCGCTCGAGCTCCGACTGGGCCTGGCGGACGATGTCCTTCATGGAGGCGCCGCTCGGGGCCGCCATGGCGCCCAGCGCGCCGAGCGGCGCCACCGGCCGGACCGGTCCCGGCGCCCGCTCGCGCAGCGTCTCGGGGAGCTGGGCCACCGTCACGAGCGGCCCGTCGGCGAAGAGCACCGAGCGCTCCATCACGTTCTCGAGCTCGCGGATGTTCCCCGGCCAGCCGTAGGCCACGAGCACCTCGATGGCCGCGTCGTCCACCCGCTCCACCCGCTTGCCCAGCCGGCGGTCGTACTTCTCGATGAAGTGCTGCACGAGCAGCGGGATGTCCTCGCGCCGGTCGCGCAGCGGCGGCAGCGCGATGGGGACCACGTTGAGCCGGTAGAAGAGGTCCTCGCGGAACCGCCCCTCGGCGATGAGGGTCTCGAGGTTCCGGTTGGTGGCGGCGATGAGCCGGACGTCGACGCGCAGGGTGCGGATGCCGCCCACGCGCTCGAACTCCGACTCCTGCAGCGCGCGCAGCAGCTTCACCTGCATCTCGACCGGGATCTCCCCGATCTCGTCGAGGAAGAGCGTGCCGCCGTCGGCCAGCTCGAAGCGGCCCGGCTTGGAGCCGACCGCGCCGGTGAAGGCGCCCTTCTCGTAGCCGAAGAGCTCGCTCTCGACGAGGTCCTTCGGGATGGCGGCGCAGTTCACCTTGATGAGCGGCTGGGTGCGCCGTGCGCTTCCCCGGTGCAGCGCCTGGGCCACGAGCTCCTTGCCGGTGCCGCTCTCGCCGGTGATGAGCACGGTGGAGGGCGAGTCGGCGACCCGGGAGACGACGTCGTAGACGGCCCGCATCGCGGGGGACTGGCCGACGAGCGGCGGGCGCTCCCCGTCGCCGGTGGGCGGGTGGACGTGCTGCCCCTCGAGCTCGCGGGCGCGGGCGGCCTTGGCGATGACCTTGCGGAGGTCGTCCTGGTCGAAGGGCTTCGTGATGTAGTCGAAGGCCCCGGCCTTCATGGCCTCCACCGCCGTGTCCACCGTTCCGTGGGCGGTGATCATGATCACCGGCACGTCGGGGTGGGACGAGGCCACCTGCCGGAGCAGCTCGAGCCCCCCCATGCGCGGCATGACCAGGTCGGTGACGACCACGTCCACCGGGGCGCGCTGCAGGGCGGCCAGCGCCTGCTCGCCGTTCTCCGCGGCCGTCACGTCGTAGCCGTCGCGCTTCAGCATCGCGGCGAGCACCCGGCGGATGTTGGTCTCGTCGTCGACGATGAGGACGTGCGCCACGGGACGACCTGTTACCACGAGTGGGCGTGGACGGGGAGGGCGACGCCTCAGCCGGGACGGCGGCGTCGGCGCGGGCGGCGCCCCTCGGGGGAGGCGGGCGCCTCGGCCGGGGCGGGGACCGGATCGGGGTCGCGGGGGATGGAGGGGAGGGAGACCGTGAACTCGGCCCCGCCGTCCGGGGGGGTGTTCACCGAGAGCGACCCGTGGTGCGCCTTCACGATGCGCTGGCTGATGGCCAGGCCGAGGCCGGTGCCCTTCTCCTTGGTGGTGTAGAAGGGCACGAAGATGCTGTCGCGGGCGTCGGCCGGGACCCCGGGCCCGCTGTCGCGGAAGCGGATCTCGACCCTCCCGTCGCGATGGCGCGGCTCCCGCCAGCTGGCGAGCTCGTCGCGGGCCAGGCGGGCCGTCACCTGGAGCGTCCCGCCGTCCGGCATGGCCTGGAAGGAGTTGAGCGCCAGGTTGAGGAAGACCTGCTTCAGCTGCTCTGCGTCGCAGTCCACCGAGGGCAGCTCGGGCGCCACGTCGACCGAGACCGCGATCCCGGCCGGCACCTGGGGCGTGAGCAGCTTGAAGGTGCGTTCCAGGATGTCCCCCACGTCGCCCGGCGCCATGCTCGACTTGAGCGGCCGCGCGTAGTCGAGGAAGGCGGTGACCACGCCGTTCAGCCGGTCGACCTCCTCGACGATGATCTCGAGGAACTCCCGGTCGTCGCCGGGCAGCCGCCCCGGGTCGAGGTACTGGGTCGCGCCCTTGATGGCGGCGAGCGGGTTGCGGATCTCGTGGGCCAGGCCGGCGGCCATCTCGCCCAGCGCGGCGAGCCGGTCGCGCTCCTTCATCTGCTGGTAGAGCTTGGAGTTGTCGATGACCACGGCGCAGCGATCGGCCACCTCGATGAGGGCCGCGATCTCGTCGGAGGCGAAGGCCTCCTGGACCCGCTCGTCCCAGCAGGAGAGGAACCCGGCCACGCGATCCCCGGCCACGAGCGGCATGCAGATGCCGGCCTTCATGAGCGTCATGGCCTCGCGCGCGTCGACGATCCGCTCCAGCTCGACGGCGGCCGCGCGCGGCATGGGCGGCGCGGCCGCGTCGCCCTGGGCGGGCGGGTACTCGCCCTGGAGCTCGGCGAGCCGCCGCTCCAGGTTCTCGAGGAGCACCGCCCGTCGCCCGTCGCCGGCGGCGCGCAGGAGCGCACGGGCCGTCCCGGCCTCCAGGAACGGCACCGGCTCCGGGCCGCGGCAGGCGAGCAGGCGGTAGCCGGGCCGGTCCTCGGAGACGAGCCACAGCGCGGCGTGGGTGACCCGGCGCGTCTCGGTGAGCCCGTCGAGCACGGTGCGCTCGAGGTCGCGGGGATCGATGACGTTCACCACCCGGTCGCGCAGCATCTCGAGCTCGCGGACCAGCTCGAACCGCTCGGGGAAGAGGTTCACCACCACCCACTCCTCGACCTTCGACCGGATCGGGTCGAAGAGGGAGAGGATGACGAACGAGGCCACGAGCGTGTTGAAGAAGAACAGCCCGGGACGGACGCCGACCCAGCGGACCAGCCCGCCGTAGATGCTCGCCAGCACCACGCCGAGGAGCGTCACCACCGCGATCTTCCCCAGGAACTCGTGCAGGTCGAGGAGCCGGCGGCGGAGCAGCGCCTGCAGGAGCAGGAACATGTACAGCGTGAGCGCCATGAACCCGAGCCCCTCGAGCGGGTAGCGCACGCCCACGCGGGGGAGGAAGTCGAGGAAGGCGAGGCATCCCACCAGCACCGCCCCGACGAGCACGTAGGTGAGGCGGGCGCGGTCGGCCCGGGTGGGCGCGGCGGCGGCTTCCCGGAAGACGACCGAGAGGACCGCGGCGAGCGCGAGCAGCACGAAGCCAGCCACGAGCAGCGGGGCCAGGTCGGAGCGCGCGAGCGGCGAGACGGCCACCAGGATGCCGAAGACCGACCCGGCCAGCATGAGGTCGCGCGCCCGGCGCGCCGGACGGCGCTTGACGCCCAGGAACTCGAGGAAGAAGGCCAGTGCGGCGGCGGGGAGCAGCGAGCCCGAACCGATGGCGAGCCGCTTCCAGAGGTCGTGCGCCCCCTGGGCGCCGGGGAGCCCGTGGAGGAACTCGGCCGCGGAGAAGACGAAGAGGTCGAGGGAGAGCAGCGCGAAGAGCGTGAAGGATCGCGGTCGCGACGGGCGCAGGAGCGCGGCCGCCGCGAGCGCCAGGGTGACGATGGCGGCGAGCAGCGCCGCCTGGTCTCGGATGTCCACCGGGGGGAATCCTAAGCCAGATCGGGGTTCCGGTCGCGCGCTTGACCGCCGGACCGCTTCCGCCCACATTCGGGTGGATGCCCGTGGCGGCCGCGATCGCGCTCCTCCTCGCCGCCTCGTTCCCCGCCGTGGTGAGCGAGGCCGACGTCCGCCCGCCGTCGAGCCGGCGCACCCCGGCGGAGACCCGGTTCCTCCGCGCCCGCGCCGCGCTGCAGGCCGGGGACGCGGCGGGGGCGGCTCGCGACCTGGACGGGCTGGCCGCGAGGCTGCCGGCCATCGCCGACCGGGTCGAGGCGCTCGCGGCCGCCGTCGCCGAGTCGGCGGGCGACCTCGACGGGGCCGTGGCCGCCTGGAGCCGGATCCCGGCGACGTCGGTCCTCTGGCCCCAGGCCCGGACCTCCATGGCGCGGCTGCTGCAGTCCGCGGGCAAGCCGACGGCCGCCCTGCGGGCGCTCCAGCCGCTCCTCGCCCTGCCGGCGCCGGGCGACCTGTCGAAGGGG
>JBBIOL010000164.1:0-6558 GCA_037443385.1 Anaeromyxobacteraceae bacterium | reverse complement strand
GGCCGGGTCCTCGACCCCGGGGCGGGTGCGGCAGCACTCCCCGCCGCAGGCGGCGCAGGTGGCGGGCCGCTCGTTCGTCCCGCCGGCGCTCACGCGCCGCTCCCCGCGCCCCGGCCCAGGAGCAGCTTCAGCGCGACGAACCCGACCACGCCCGAGATCGCCGATGCCGCCAGGATGCCCAGCTTGGCCGCGGCGAGGAGCGGGCCGTCCGGGAAGGCCAGGCCGGCGACGAAGATCGACATGGTGAAGCCGATGCCCCCGAGCAGGCTCGCCCCGTAGAGCTGCCCGAGCGTCACGCCCGGCGGCAGCTCGGCCTGCCCGGTGCGGACGGCCACCCAGGAGGTGAGCGTGATGCCGACCTGCTTGCCGAGGAAGAGGCCCACCACGATGCCCAGGCTGACCGGCTGCAGGAGCGCCTCTTGGATGCTCCCGTCGAGCCGCACCCCGGCGTTGAAGAGGGCGAAGACCGGGAGGATGACGAAGGCGGTCACCGGGTGGAGGTAGCGCTCCAGGGCGAACCCGGCAGGCAGGAAGTCGAGGGTGGCGCTGCCGATCTCCTCGATGGCCGCCATCTGCTCCCGGTCGCGCACCATGCTGTCGCGGCTGAGGGTGGCCTGCTGCAGCCAGTCGACCTTGCCGCGGATGGCGGCCAGGAACTGGTCGGGCTCGATGCGGGCCCGGACCGGGATGGCGAGCGCGACCAGGATCCCGGCCACCGTGGCGTGGACCCCGGAGGCGAGCATGGCGGCCCAGATCCCGAGCGCCAGGACGAGGTGCAGGCTGTACCAGCGCGCCGCACGCCGCACCGCGAGCACGAGCAGCGCGAGCAGGACCGCCACGGCGGCGAGCGCGCCGGGGTCGACGCGATCGGTGTAGAAGACCGCGATCACGAGCACCGCCCCCAGGTCGTCGGCGATGGCGAGCGCGGTGAGGAAGACCTTGAGCCCCACCGGCACGCGCGGGCCCACGAGCGCCAGCACGCCCAGCGCGAAGGCGATGTCGGTGGCCATGGGCACGCCCCAGCCGCGCGCCCCGGGCGTGCCCGCGTTCATCGAGGCGTAGAGGAGCGCCGGGGCGACGAGGCCGCCCAGCGCCGCCGCCACCGGGAGCAGCGCGCTGCGGAAGGTGGAGAGCTGCCCCACCGAGAGCTCGCGCTTGATCTCGAGCCCCACCACGAAGAAGAAGATCGCCATGAGGCCGTCGTTCACCCAGTGCGCGGCCGAGAGGGAGAAGGACCAGCCGCCCAGGGTGAAGCCGATGGGCGCGTGCAGCATGTGTTCGTAGGCACCGGCCCAGGGCGAGTTCGCCCAGGCCAGCGCGACGGCCGTGAAGAGGAGCAGGAGGATGCTGCCCGACGCCTCCGAGTGGAAGAAGCGCTGGAAGGCGCCCCGCGGCCCCCCCGCACCGTCGCCGGATCGATCCATGCCCGCATCTTATCGGGCGGCGCGGGCGCGGCTATCATCCCGGGCGTGTTCTACGTCCTCTCCAAGCTGCTCGACCTGCTGCTCGCGCCGCTCAGCTGGGGGCTCCTGCTCCTCGGGTGTGGCCTGCTGCTCGGCCGGCGGAGGGCCGGGCCCTGGCTCGTCGGCGCGGCGGGGATCGTGCTCTGGGTCTTCTCGGCGGAGCCGGTGGCGAACGGGCTCGCCGGGCTCGCCGAGCGGGGCGTCCACCCCACCGAGCGGCCCGGGGTGGTCTACGACGCCGCCATCGTGCTCGGCGGCGGCCTCGACCCGGCCGCCTCGCTGGCCGCCGGGCGGGCCGACCTGAACGCCGGGGGCGACCGGCTCGTCGCCGGGCTCGAGCTCCTGCTCCGGGGCCGGGCCCGGAACCTGCTCGTCTCCGCCGGGGGGCCGGATCCCGGCGGGCCGGTCGAGGCCGACTGGAGCGTGGCCTGGCTCACCCGGCTGGGCGCGTCCCCGGACCGGATCGTCGTGGAGCGCGAGAGCCGCAACACCCGGGAGAACGCGGTGAACGCGGCGCGCATCGTCCGCGAGAAGGGCTGGCGCTCGCTCCTGCTCGTCACGAGCGCCATGCACGTTCCCCGCGCGGCCGCCGCGTTCCGGAAGGCCGGGCTCGCGGTGGACGTGCTGCCGGTGGACTTCCGCCACGGCGCCGGGGAGCGGTGGAACGCCTGGCCCCGCGCCACCGCGCTCGAGCGGAGCACCGAGGCCCTGCGGGAGCTCTCCGGGCGGGTCGCCTACCGCGTCGCGGGCTACTCGGCGCCCTGACCGGGGAGCGGGCCCCAGCGGTGATGGCTGGCGCCCTGGCCGCAGAAGCGCACCACCACCCGGCGCAGCTCGCGCAGGCCGAAGGGCTTCTCGAGCAGCAGGTCGGGCTGGGTCTGCCCCAGGATCTCGGCGACGCCGTCCGGGTCGGCGGTCATCACCACGACCGGGATGCGCGCCACCTCCGGGTCGGACTCCCCGCGCAGCGCGGCCAGGAAGGCGTTGCCGTCCATTCCCGGCATCCAGAAGTCCACGAGCACGAGCTGGGGGCGTGGCCCACGCCGGATCGCCTCCAGCGCCGTACGGCCGTCGCCAACCGTGTCGACCGCGTAGCCGAGATCCACGAGCACCTGGGAGAGGAGCTCGCGGTGATCGACCAGGTCGTCCACCACCATGATTCGAGGAGCTTGTTCGGTCATCCCGCGAGGAGGACTCTAACCGACCGAGGGAGGTCCCGTCGCCTGGGAAAGAGCGGCCCGCTCGCCGGCGGGCCGGATGCACCACAGCCGAGGGAGCGCTAGGATGCCCCGGTGCTCGCCCTCCACGACCTCCGGAAGCGGTTCGGCGACCGGGTGGCGGTGGACGGGATTTCGCTCGAGGTTCGCCGCGGGGAGGTCCTGGGGCTCCTCGGACCCAACGGCGCCGGCAAGAGCACCACCATCCACATGGCGGTGGGCCTCCTCGACCCGGACCAGGGCTCGGTGGACGTGGGCGGGCAGGGCTCCCCGCGCCGCCCGGAGGTCCGCCGCCTCCTCGGCGTGGCTCCCCAGTCGCTCGCCGTCTACGAGGCGCTCACGCCGGAGGAGAACCTCCGCTTCTTCGGCCGCGTCCAGGGGCTCACCGGGAAGGCGCTCGAGGCGCGGGTCGAGTGGGCGCTCGACTTCGCCACGCTCGCCGACCGGCGCCGGGACCGCGTCGCCGCCCTGTCCGGCGGCATGAAGCGCCGGCTCAACCTGGCCGCGGCGCTGGTCCACGATCCCGCCGTCCTGCTCCTCGACGAGCCCACCGTGGGGGTCGATCCCCAGTCGCGCAACGCCATCCTCGACCGCGTGCTCGAGCTGCGGGGGGAAGACCGGGCCGTGGTCTACACCACCCACTACATGGAGGAGGCCGCCCGCATCTGCGACCGGGTCGCGGTGGTGGACCACGGTCGCGTGCTCGCCCTGGGGACGGTGCGCGAGCTCGTGGAGCGCCACGGCGGGGACCCGGTGCTGGTCGTCGTCGAGCGGGGCGTGGAGCGGCGCATCCCGGCGCGCGACCCCTCGGCCGAGCTCTCCCGGATCCTCTCCGCGGGTCCGGTCGACGACTTCCGGGTGGAGCGGGCCGACCTGGAGGCGGTGTTCCTCTCCCTCACCGGGCGGAGGCTGCGCGACGCATGAGCGGCTCCCGCCTCCGCGCCGTGGCGGCGCTCGCCGCCAAGGACCTGCGCCTCGTCTCGCGCAACCGGGGGACGCTCTTCTTCGCGCTCCTCTGGCCGGTGCTCATGGCGCTCTTCTTCGGCTTCGTCTTCGGCGGCGGGGGGGAGAAGGGGCGCATCCCGGTGGCGGTGGTGGACGAGGACGGCACGCAGGAGTCGGGGAGGCTCGTCGGCCGGCTGCGGGACACGGCGGGCCTGGAGGTCTCCCCGGCCGGCCGGGAGGAGGCGCTCCTGCTCGTCCGGCAGGGGAAGCGGTCGGCGGCGGTGATCGTCCCGCGCGGCTACGGGGAGGCCTCCGACCGGCTCTTCCACGGCGAGCCCCGGAAGCTCGAGCTGGCGGTGGACCCGGCCCGGACGGCGGAGGGCGCCATGCTGGAGGGGATCCTCACCGGCGCGGCGATGGAGTCCCTGCAGGACCTCTTCACCGACCCGGCCCGGGCGCGGACGCTGGTGGACCGGTCGCTCGCCGATCTCGACCAGGCTCCCGGCTCCCCGGACCGGGACGCGACGCGCAGCTTCCTCGGGGAGCTGCGCACCTTCATCGACCGGCCGCGCGCGCCGGCGGCGGCCGGCGGCGGGGGCGGCGGGTGGAAGCCGCTCCAGGTCGACCGGCGCGAGGTGCGCCGCGAGCGGGTCGGCCCCCGGACCTCCTTCGACCTCACCTTCCCGCAGGGCATCCTCTGGGGCGTCATCGGCAGCGCGCTGGGCTTCGCGCTCTCGCTCGTCTCCGAGCGCACCCACGGGACGCTCCTGCGCCTCGAGACCTCGCCGCTCTCCCGGCTCGACGTCATCCTGGGCAAGGCGCTCGCCTGCCTCTCCACCATCCTGGCGGTGGAGACCCTGCTGCTCGCGCTGGGGGTGGGGTTCTTCGGGGTCCGGCCGGCGTCCTGGTCGCTGCTCGTCGCGTCCGCCGTCGCCGTGGCCGTCTGCTTCGTGGGCATCATGATGACGGTCGCCGTCCTGGGGAGGACCGAGCAGTCGGCGGGCGGGCTGGGCTGGGCGGTGATGATGCCGCTCACCATGGTCGGCGGCGGGATGGTCCCGCTCTTCGTCATGCCGTCCTGGATGCAGGTGGCGAGCAACGTCTCCCCGGTGAAGTGGGGGATCCTGGCGCTGGAGGGGGCGACCTGGCGGGGCTTCAGCGCCGCCGAGATGGCCGTCCCGCTGGCGGTGCTCCTCGCCGTGGGGCTCGTGGGCTTCGGGCTGGGGGTGCGCCTCTTCCGGGGCGGCGAGGGCTGACCGCCTTCTTCACTCCCAGGAAGATGAGGTGCCGCGCGCCGCCGCCGCCCGGGCCGCGTGCCGGCACCGGGACGGCGCGGGCGTCGAGGCCGGCGCGGCCGAGCCGCTCCAGGTACGGGTCGTCGGGTCCGGCCGACCAGACCGCCAGCACCCCACCCGCCGAGAGGGCGTTCGCGCAGGCGCGAACCCCCTTCGTCCCGTAGAGCCGGTCGTTGCCGCGCAGCACCATCGACGACGGGCTGTTGTCCACGTCGAGCAGGATGGCGTCGAAGGCCCCGGCGGCCTCGGCGATGCGGGCCACCACGTCGCCGACCTGGAGGCGCGTGCGCGGATCGTCGAGCGGGTGGCCGGCCAGGTGGCCCACCGGGCCGCGGTTCCAGGCGACCAGCTCCGGGGAGATCTCGGCCACGACGGCGCGCGATTCCGGGCCGATGCGGTCGAGCGTGGCCCGCAGCGTGTACCCGAGCCCCAGCCCGCCGATGAGCACCGTGCGTGCGCCGCCGGCACGCTCCACCCGGGAGAGCGCCAGGTCGGCGAGCGCGTCCTCCGATCCGTGCTGCCGGCTCGACATGAGCACCCGTCCGTCGTTCCGCACCACCCACTCGTCGCCGCGCCGGGAGAGCACGAGCTCCGTGCCCCCGTCCACGCGCGCGCGGTCCACCGTCTCCCAGGGCTGCATGCGGACTAGGTAGCACGGCCGGGGACGCACCGCCCCTTGGCATCGACGGCCCCGGTCCGGTAAGGATCGGCCATGGCCCACACCGTCCGGTTCGCCTCCACGACCCAGGATCGCGACCTCGCCTACGAGCTGCGCCGCCTCGTCTTCGAGGTGGAGCAGGGCGTTCCCCGCCCGCTCGACCGGGACGCCTTCGACCTCAACGCCGACCACGTGGTGGTCTTCGACGACGACGGCGCCTGCGTCGGCACCGGGCGGGCGGTGCGACTCGACGCGCGAACCTGCCAGATCGGGCGCATGGCCACCTCGCCCGCGCGGCGGAAGTCGGGCGTGGGCGCGGCCGTGCTCGAGGCGCTCGAGCGCATGGCCGAGCTGCGCGGACTGCGCGAGGTGCTGGTGCACTCCCAGCTGCCGGCGCGGGCCTTCTACGCGAACCGCGGGTACGCCGCCGAGGGGGAGACCTTCCTCGAGGAGGGCGTACCCCACGTGAAGATGCGCAAGGTCCTGCCGGTCCGCTGAGGCGGCCTACCGCGTCAGCCGGATCGGGACCACCACCCAGAGCGCGGTGGGCTTGCCCTCCGCGTCGAGGCCGGGCTTCCACTCGCAGGCCTGCACCGCCCGCCGGACGGCGTCGGCGATGCGCGGGTCGGCGACCTGCCCCATCACCTGCACCGTCGTGGCCTGGCCGGCGGAGGAGACCGCGATCCGGGTGGTGACCGAGTCCGGGGCCGCCGCACCGAGCTGGGCGGGGAGGCGCAGGTTGTCGGAGATGCAGCCCTTCTCGGCCAGCTGCGGGGACTGGAACCCGTCGCCCGCGTAGCGCGGGGCGTCGGCCACCTGCCGGGGAGCGGCCGCCGCCACGGGCGCCGGCGCGGGGGGTGGAGCGGCCGGCTGCGGCGCGGCCTCCTGTGGCGGCGGGGCGGCCAGCTCGACGACCGGCGCCGCGGGCTGCGGGGGCGCCTGGACGGAGGGGGCGGCCGCGGGCGACGGCTGGGGAGCGG
>JBBIOL010000163.1:0-6583 GCA_037443385.1 Anaeromyxobacteraceae bacterium | reverse complement strand
GGGGCGGCGGCGGCGGCGGCGGTGCGTAGCGCCACCAGCCCGGGGGCGGGGGGCGCGACGGCCCCCAGGGACCGGCGTAGTACCAGCCCGATCCACGCCAGGTGAAACCAGCCCCGTAGGGCGGGTAGTAGTCGTGGCGGTGCGGCGCCGCCACCGGGCACCAGCCCCCGCCCGGCAGCGGGTGGCCGCCGTAGTAGGTGAAGGCGATGGGGCCGCGCCAGTAGAGGAAGCCGTCGTCGTAGGCGAACCAGTCGGGCCGGTCGGGGAAGTAGTCGTGGGCGTGCGGGCCGTCGATCCAGCACCAGCCGCCGGCCGTGCCGGGCGGGATGGCGTGCTGCCCGCCGTACCAGACCTCCGTCACCGGTGGAGGCGGCGGCGGGTAGGCCGGGCCCGACGGCACCACCGTGCCGGCGCTGACCACGCAGCCCGCGAGGGCGAGCAGGAGGACGGGGATCGGGAAGCGGCGCATGGAGACCTCCTGTTCCGGGACGGTCCGGGCCGCCCGGGAATTCACTCAGACCCGGGGCGGCGAGCCCTCGCGGCCCGTGCGGCGGGCCCGGGCCAGCTCGACGGCGTGCTCGACGTAGAGGCGGGCGATGTCCTTGCGCGTGGCCCGCTCCAGCCCCTCGAAGCCGGGCGAGCTGTTCACCTCCATGATCTTGGGACCGGTGCGGCTCTCCAGCATGTCCACGCCGGCCACCTCGAGCCCGATCACCCGGGCGGCCTTGACCGCCGCCTCGGCGTACTCGCGGGGCAGGTCGACGGCGCGGGCCTTGCCGCCGCGGTGGATGTTGGAGCGGAACTCGCCGGTGCGGGCCTGCCGGCGCATGGCCGCCACCACCCGGTCGCCGATGACCAGCGCGCGCAGGTCGCGCCCCTTCGACTCGGCCACGAACTCCTGCAGCAGGATCTCCTGGCCCAGGTCCCAGAAGGTGTCGAGCATGCCCTGCACCTCGTCCATGGTGGAGGCGATCATCACCCCCACGCCCTGCGTCCCCTGGATGAGCTTGATGATGCAGGGCAGCCCGCCCACGTGCTCCACCGCCCGGGCCACCTCGTCGCGGTAGCGGCACATGGCGGTGCGCGGGATGTCGAGGCCGAAGCGGGAGAGCAGCTGGAGCGCGCGCAGCTTGTCGCGCGAGCGGGCGATGGGGATGGCGTCGTTCAGCACCGGGACGCCCATCATGTCGAGCTGGTTCACCACCGCGAGCCCGTAGGCGGTGATGGAGGCCCCGATGCGCGGGATGGCCACGTCGATGGGCCCGACCTCCTCGCCCCGGTAGAAGAGGGCCGGCCGCTCGCGGGCCAGCACCATGTTGCAGTGCAGGGTGTCGAGCACGCGCGCCCTGTGACCGAGCGTGCGGGTGGCCTCGACGAGCCTGCGGGTGGAGTGGAGGCGCGGGTTGCGCGAGAGGATGGCGACGGTGAGGCGGCCGCCCGGGGGCGGGGCCCGCCTCCGGGCCGGTGCGCGCGCGGCGCGGCGGGTGCCTTTCCGGGCCATGGTCGCGGCGAGCCTACGGGCGATCGCCGGGGGTCGCAACCCGGCGCCGCGCCGTTCGTTGATCGAGGGGGTCCGCGCTGGTAGAACCCACGATCCCCCCGAGAAGAGAGAAGAGACCGGACGTGGACTACAAGGACACCGTCAACCTCCCGAAGACCGACTTCCCGATGAAGGCCAACCTGCCCCAGCGGGAGCCGGAGATCCTGAAGGAGTGGGCCGCGGAGGGCACCTTCGAGCGGCTGGTCGCCTCCAACGTGGCCCGGGGAGGGCGGCGCTTCGTCCTCCACGACGGGCCGCCCTACGCGAACGGCCACATCCACATCGGCCACGCGCTCAACAAGATCCTGAAGGACCTCATCGTCAAGTACCGCAACATGGCCGGCGACGTGGCCGACTACCAGCCGGGCTGGGACTGCCACGGCCTCCCCATCGAGCGCAAGGTGGACGAGGAGCTCGGCTCCCGGAAGCGGGAGATGGATCGCCCGGCGGTGATCGCCGCGGCCCGCGCCTACGCCGGGAAGTGGATCGACCGGCAGCGCGAGGAGTTCAAGCGGCTCGGCGTCTTCGGGCGCTGGGAGGAGCCCTACGCCACCATGGACCGGGCCTACGAGGCCGACACGGTCCGCGCGCTCGCGCGGGTGGCCGAGAAGGGCTACCTGGTCCGGGGCAAGAAGCCGGTCTACTGGTGCACCACCGACCGCACCGCGCTGGCCGAGGCCGAGGTGGAGTACGAGGACCACGTCTCCCCGTCCATCCACGTGGCCCTCGAGGTGGTGGGCGACCTGCCCGCGCCCGCGCTGCGCGGGCGCGAGGCCGCGCTCGTCGTCTGGACCACCACCCCGTGGACGCTGCCCGCCAACCTGGCGGTGGCGGCCCATCCCGACTTCGCCTACGTGGCCTACGACCGGGGCGGGCGGGTGCTCGTCGTGGCGAAGGACCTGCTCGTGCCCTTCCTGGCCGCGGTGGCGCCGGACGAGCTCCGGGACGGGACCGCGCTCCGCGATCCGGGCCGGATCCTGGCCCAGATGGAGGGCAAGGCGCTCGAGGGCGTCCGCTACCGCCACCCGTTCATGGGGCGCGAGTCGCCGGTGGTGCTGGGCGAGCACGTCACGCTCGAGGCCGGCACCGGCCTCGTGCACACCGCCCCCGGCCACGGACAGGAGGACTACGAGGTCGGCGTGCGCTACGGCCTCGAGATCCTGAACCCCGTCGACGGCGCCGGCAAGTTCACCGAGGCGGCGGGCAAGTACGCGGGCAGGGAGATCTTCGCCGCCAACGCCGAGATCGTGGCCGACCTGCACGCCTCCGGCCACCTGCTCTCCGATCCCGGGGCGACCCTGCGCCACAGCTACCCGCACTGCTGGCGCTGCCACCGGCCGGTGGTCTTCCGGGCCACCGACCAGTGGTTCCTCTCCCTGGAGCACGACGGGCTGCGCGGCCGCACGCTCGAGGAGATCGACCGCGTCCAGTGGATCCCGCGCTGGGGGCGCGAGCGCATCCACAACATGATCGCGCACCGCCCCGACTGGTGCCTGTCGCGCCAGCGCACCTGGGGCGTGCCCATCACCGTCTTCTACTGCGAGGCCTGCTCCGAGCCGCTGGTCTCCCCGGCGCTGATGCGGCGCGTGGCCGACGTCTTCGCCGAGGAGGGCATCGAGGCCTGGTACCGCCACCCGCCCTCCCGCTTCACGGAGGGCGAGCGGTGCGGCGCCTGCGGGGGCACCGCCTTCCGGCGCGAGCAGGACATCCTCGACGTCTGGTGGGACTCGGGCGTCTCCTGGGCCGCGGTGGCCGAGAACGGGCGGAACAGCGAGTTCCCGGTGAGCCTCTACCTGGAGGGCTCCGACCAGCACCGCGGCTGGTTCCACTCGTCGCTCCTCACCGCCATGGCCATCCGCGGCGTGGCCCCCTACCGGGCGGTGCTCACCCACGGCTTCGTCCTCGACGGCCAGGGCCGCGCCATGTCGAAGAGCGTGGGCAACGTGGTGGCGCCCGAGGAGGTCATCAAGAGGTACGGCGCCGACGTGCTGCGCCTCTGGGTGGCCGCCTCCGACTACCGCGACGACGTCCGGGTCTCCGGCCAGATCCTCGACGGGCTGGCCGAGGGCTACCGCAAGATCCGCAACACCGTGCGCTGGGCGCTCGGCAACCTGGACGGCTTCGACCCGGCCCGGGACGCGGTGCCGGTGGCGGAGATGGAGCCCTTCGACCGCTGGGCCTACGCCCGGCTGGTGGCCTGGCAGGACGTGGTCTCGCGCGCCTACGCCGACTACGAGTTCCACGTGGCCTACCACGCCACCATGGAGTTCGTGTCGGTCACGCTCTCCTCGGTCTACTTCGACGTGGTGAAGGACCGGCTCTACACGGCGCGCCGGGACGGCAAGCCCCGGCGCAGCGCGCAGACCCTGCTCCACCTGGTGGCCCAGGACCTGCTCCGCATGCTGGCCCCGGTGCTCTCCTTCACCGCCCACGAGGCCTGGCGGTACCTGCCGGGCCGGCCGGCCGGGTCGGTCTTCGAGGCCGGGCTGCCGCGGCGGGAGCCGCCCGCCGACGCGGGCGCGCTCACGGCGCGCTACGAGCGGCTGCTCGCGGTGCGGGCCGAGGTGCTGAAGGCGCTCGAGGCGGCCCGGCGCGACAAGCTCATCGGCTCCGGGCTGGAGGCGCAGGTGACGGTCTCGGCCGAGGGCGACACGCTCGCGCTCCTGCGGGAGGCCGCCGCCGAGCTGCCCACGCTCCTCATCGTGTCCCGGGTCCTGCTGGCCCAGGGTCAGCTGGGAGTGAAGGTGGAGCGGGCGCCGGGCGAGAAGTGCGAGCGCTGCTGGGTCTTCGCCGAGGACCGTGGCCGCGACCCGGCCCACCCCACCCTGTGCGGCAAGTGCGCGACGGCCCTGTCATGAGCCGGGGCCCCTCCCGCTGGGCGCTGCTCGCCGGCATCTTCGTCGTGATGCTGGTCGCCGACCAGGCGTCCAAGTTCCTCGCGGTGGATCGGCTCACCTGGGCCTTCTCCCGCGCCGGGGCGACCAGCCCGGAGGCGAAGCTGCGCGTCTTCTACGGCGCGCGGCACCTCGAGGCGGTGGCCCGCCCCCCGCACGTGGTGTGGGACCCCATGTGGCGCATGACCTACGCCGAGAACCCGGGCGCGGCCTGGGGCATGCTCCGCGACCTCCCGGCCGGCCTCCGCCACGGGTTCTTCGTGGCGGTGGCGCTCGGCGCGCTGGCCTTCATCCTCTGGTACTACCGGAGGCTCCGCGAGGGCCAGCGCTGGATGCAGGTGGCGCTGGCCTTCGTGTTCACCGGGGCGGTGGGCAACCTCGTCGACCGGCTGGCCCGGGGCTACGTCATCGACTTCGTGCAGTGGCACTGGTGGCGGCGCCCCGACGTCTACTGGCCCATCTTCAACGTCGCCGACTCGCTCATCGTGGTGGGCGTGGCCATGATCCTGCTCCACCCCGGGGAGCGGCGGGCGGCGGCCGGGAAGAAGGACGGGCCCGAGGGGGTTCACGCCTAGATGCTGCCGGTGCTCTTCCAGATCGTCGTGCCACCCGGGCTCGGCTGGGTCCTGGCGGTGGCCGTGGCGCTCGTCGTGTTGATCCTGCGCGCCGTCTCGTTCCGCAAGCAGCGGGCGGTGGACGGCGTGAAGCCCTCCTGGGGAGCCGCGCTCTGGGCCGACAAGGCGACGCTGGGCGCGTTCCTGCTCGCCTTCGCGGTGGCCTGGCGCTCGGGTGCGCTCGACGGCGCCGTCCGGCTCCCGCTCCACACCTACGGCGCCATGCTGGCGCTGGCCTTCGTGGCCTCGATCTGGCTCGCGCAGAAGGAGGCCGAGCGGCAGGGGCAGGACCCGCAGCGGGTCGGCGACCTCTCCTTCTGGATCCTGGTCTCCTCCCTGGTGGGCGCCCGGGTCATGTTCATCCTGGTGAACCTGGGCGACTACTTCGGCGCGAACGCGCTCGTGGAGACCCGCTTCGGCCGCATCCCGCGCCTCTTCGCCCTCTGGGAGGGCGGAATGGTCTTCTATGGCGGGTTCATCGCCGCGGCGCTGGCGGCGGCCTACTACCTGCGCCGCGCCCGGATGCCCTTCCTGCCCTGGTCCGACACCCTCATCCCGTCGGTGGCCTTCGGGCAGTTCCTGGGGCGCATCGGCTGCTTCGCCGCCGGCTGCTGCTGGGGCCGGGAGTGCGAGCCGGCGCTGCCCTGGGCGGCCCGGTTCCCGCCCGAGTCGCTCGCCTTCCAGTCCATGGCGGCGCGGGCGAACCCGGCCCGCTTCATCGCCCCCGACCACCTGCACACCCTTCCCATCCACCCGGTGCAGCTCTACGAATCGCTCGGCAACCTGCTGCTCTTCGCGTTTCTCGCGCTCTGGCTCCGGCCGCGCAAGCGGTTCAACGGGCAGGTGATGGCCACCTGGCTCATGCTCTACGCCGTGCTCCGGACCGTGGTCGAGACCTTCCGCGGGGACGTGGAGCGCGGCGTGTGGATGGGGCTCGGCACCGGC
Organism: Anaeromyxobacteraceae bacterium; assembly: GCA_037443385.1. Taxonomy (GTDB): domain Bacteria; phylum Myxococcota; class Myxococcia; order Myxococcales; family Anaeromyxobacteraceae; genus CAIOAK01. Next base: position 590 of record JBBIOL010000163.1, on the reverse strand, counting down.
CAGTGGACCTCCATCGCCATCTTCGCGACCGGGATCGCCGTCTGGACGGCCGGCAGCCGGGCCACCCGGTCGGCCGTGGCGGCGCTGCCCGCCTAGGGGCTAGACTCGCGGGGTGGCGCTGCCCCCCAAGAAGCCCGGCGGAGGTCGAGGCACCGGACCGCCCGGGACCGTCCCGCCCGAATGGGAGACCGGGAAGGAGAAGCTCGCCAACGAGCAGCTCGCCGACGTGCTCGACTCCCTCGAGGAGGAGCTCGAGGAGATCAAGGTGAAGTACGAGATGTACTTCATCGGCGCCGAGCGCATGGAGCCCTCGCGGCGGCGCGACGACCTGAAGCGCGACATCGCGCGGCTGAAGAACGTCTTCACCCGCAACGCCGGGATCCGCTTCCGCATCCAGGCGCTCCACGCGCGCTACCTGTCGTACGAGCGGCTCTGGCTCCGCTCGGCGCGCGAGAAGGAGGCCGGGACCTACCGGCGCGACGTCCTGAAGGCGCGGCGCAAGGCGGCCGGGCGCACGGAGGCCGGCGCCCCGGCGGCCGAGGCGGCGCACCCCGAGGCCCCGGCCGCACCCGGAGCCCCACCGGCCGCGA
>JBBIOL010000162.1:0-6655 GCA_037443385.1 Anaeromyxobacteraceae bacterium | reverse complement strand
GGGGCGGCCGGAGCGGCGGCGGGGGCCTGGGCGAGAACGGGGAGGGCGAAGGCGACGGCCACGAGGGCGCTGAGGATCTTCTTCATTTGGTCTTCTCTCCTTGGGGTTTTGGACTTCTGGCGGGTAAACCGTCCGAGAGGAGGACTAGCAGCGTCCGTGCCAAGCGCGGACGGCAACCGATGCACGGAAGATCAGAGGGTTATGGCGACCCGACCCGGCACGGCCCGGGAGGGTCGGGGAGTTCTGGGACGCCGGCCCCACGGTGTGTGTAGGAGTTCCACGCGGTTCGCGACTATAAGCGCGCCATGCCCATCGACTACACCGACGCCCGGCGGATGCGCCTCGACGTCGAGTTCTACTTCGCGGCCGCCCACCGGCTGCCCCGCTACGAGGGCCCGTGCTTCCGCCTGCACGGCCACAACTACCGGTTCTTCGTGACGATCGAGGGGGACGTGGACCCGGCCACCGGGATGATCGCCGACTTCGGCAAGATCAAGGAGATCGTGGCGGAGGAGGTGCTCGCGCGCACCGACCACCGGAACCTGAACGACATCCTCGAGAATCCCACCGCGGAGAACATCGCCCGCTGGATCTGGGAGGTCCTCCTCCCGCGGATGCCCGGCCTCCGGGAGGTGCGCCTCTTCGAGATCCCGGGATGCTGCGTCACCTACCGGGGGGAAGGTGGGCGCTAGGCGCAGGCGAGGGCCCGACGCGGCCGTGGCGGCGGTCGCCCGCTTCCTCGCGGAGGTCGTGCCGGAGGCCGACCTCCGGCGCGCCGACGTCCGGGGCACGCCGGAGCGGGTCGCCCAGGCCTTCCGCGAGGACCTCCTCGACGGCTACCGGGAGGACCCGGCCCGCATCCTCGCGCAGGCCATGGAGGTCCCGGGCGACGATCTGGTCGCGCTCGGCGGGATCGACTTCCACGCGGTGTGCCCCCACCACCTGCTCCCGTACCGCGGCCGAGCCTGCGTGGCCTACGTCCCCGGCGGGCGCGTGGTCGGCTTCGGCGTGCTGGCGCGGCTGGTGGACTGCTTCGCGCACCGCCTGGTCATCCAGGAGGTCCTGGCCCGCCAGGTGGCCGACGCCCTCGTCACCCACCTCGGGGCGCGGGGCGCCGCCTGCGTGCTCGACGCCGAGCAGATGTGCCTCACCGTCCGTGGCGAGCGGCGCCGGGAGGCGCGCGCCCACGCCCAGGCCTTCGCCGGGTCCATGCGCCGGAGCGCGGCCTGGCAGCGGCGCGTCCTCGCCATCGCCGCCGGCGGCGGTGCCGGCCCGCGGGGGAGGCGATGAGCGGAGGGCTGGACGGGCGGACCGCCCTCGTCACCGGCGGTGGAAGGGGCATCGGGGAGGCGGTGGCCCGCGAGCTCACCGATCGCGGCGCGCGCGTCACGGTCTTCGCCCGCACCACCGCGGAGATCGACCGGGTCGTCTCGTCCGGCGCGGCGGCGCTGGCGGTCTCCGGCGACGTCTCGTCGGAGGCGGACGTGGTCCGGCTCCGCGCGGCCCACGAGCGCGTCCTGGGCCCGTGCGACGTGCTGGTGCACGCCGCCGGCATCCTGGAGCGGGGGCGGGTGGAGTCGCTCGACCCGGCCGCCTGGCGCCGCGTGCTCGAGGTGAACCTCACCGGCGCCTTCCTGCTCACCCGCTCGTTCCTGCCCGGGATGCGCGCGCGCGGGCGGGGACGCATCGTGGCGCTGGCCTCCATCTCGGCCCACGTGGGCACGGCGGAGGGGTCGGCCTACAACGCGTCGAAGTGGGGGCTGCTCGGCTTCGCGCGGAGCGTCGCGGAGGAGCTGCGGGGCTCGGGGGTGCAGGTGATGACGGTGTCGCCGGGCTCGGTGGACACGGCCATGCTGGCGCGGACGCCGTTCCCGCCGGCGATGCAGCCGGCGGACGTGGCCCGGGTGGTGGGCTGGTGCGCGGCGGAGGCGCCCGACGCCATGAACGGCAGCGATGTGGGGGTGTTCGGATGAAGGACGGGGCGGCCATGGCGGCGGCGGTGGCGGAGCTCCGCGCCGCCTTCCCGGCGGACCGGCTGATCCTGGAGCCGGAGCGGCTCGAGCCCTACGGCCGGGACGAGTCCGACCTGGGCACGTTCCCCCCGGGAGCGGTGCTTCTCGTGCGCTCGGCCGCGGAGGTGCAGGCCATCTTCGCCGTGGCCACGCGGCACCGCGTGCCGGTCGTCCCCATGGCGGCCCGGAGCGGCAAGTCGGGGGGATCGCTCGCCATCCACGGCGGGATCGGGGTGTCGGTGGAGCGGATGAACCGGATCCTGGAGATCCGCCCGGGAGACCTGACCGCACGGGTGGAGCCCGGGGTGATCACCGGCGTCCTCCAGGCCGAGGTGGAGAAGCACGGGCTCTTCTACCCGCCCGACCCGAACTCGCTCGACCTCTGCGCCATCGGCGGGAACGTGGCCGAGAACGCCGGCGGCCCGCGGGCGCTGAAGTACGGGGTCACGCGCGAGTACGTGCTCGGGCTCGAGGTCGTGGTCCCGACCGGCGAGATCCTCCGGCTGGGCCGGCAGACCATCAAGGGGGTGGCCGGCTACGACCTGACGGCGCTCTTCGTGGGAAGCGAGGGCACGCTCGGGATCGTCACCGAGGTGACCCTGAAGCTCCTCCCGCGCCCGCGCCACGTGGCCACGGCGCTGGTCTGCTTCGCCGACGTGGAGGTCGCCGCCGAGGCGGTGACCCGGGTCCTCGCCGCCGGCGTCGTGCCCCGCTGCCTGGAGCTCATCGACGACGTGTCGGTCGGCGCCATCGCACGGGAGTCGCCCTTCCAGCTCCCCCCCGGAGCCGGGGCGGCGCTGCTCTTCGAGACGGACGGGAACGACGAGGAGCAGGTCTTCGCCGAGATGGCCCGGGTGGCCGGCCTGGTGCAGGGGAGCGCCGCCGGCGAGGTCATCGTGGCCCAGGGCGAGGCGCAGCGGAAGAGCATCTGGGAGACCCGCAAGTACCTCTCGGTGGCGCTCTCGAGGCTCGCCGCCCGGAAGCTCTCCGAGGACGTCGCCGTCCCGCGCTCCCGCATCCCGGAGATGGTCCGCCGCGCCCGGGAGATCGGCCGGCGGCACGGGCTGCTGGTCGCGACCTACGGCCACGCCGGCGACGGCAACCTCCACTGCAACGTGCTCTACGACGGGGACCCCGAGCGGCCCCGGGCCGACGCGGCGGTGGCCGAGATGCTCCGGGCGGCGGTCGACCTGGGGGGGACGATCACCGGGGAGCACGGGGTCGGCCTCGCCAAGCGGGACTTCCTCGCCTACGAGCAGGGCGACGCCGTGGTGGCCGTCGAGCGCCGGGTGAAGGCCCTCTTCGACCCGCTCGGGATCCTGAACCCCGGGAAGGTCTTTCCCGAATCCTGAGGCCCGCGTCCGGATCGCGCTGTGTTTGCGCGGCTTTCCACGCGGAGGGCCACGTCCTTCTTGCCTTGACAACGATCGGTTGATCCGGCATCAAGGGAACCCCCTTGGCACCCGGTCAGGACTCCTCTTGCCGCGCCGAGGCCCCTTCCCGCGAAGGCCCCCCTTGAAGGAGACGAAGGACGACATGCAACCCAACACTGGAAAGACCCGCCCGGTGGAGCAGGTCGAGGGCGTCACCATCCGCTTCGTCGGCGACTCCGGCGACGGCATGCAGCTCGTCGGCTCGGAGTTCACCAAGGCCTCGGCCCTGGCCGGCAACGACCTGGCCACATTCCCCGACTTCCCGGCCGAGATCCGCGCCCCCACGGGCTCGCTGGCCGGCGTCTCCGGGTACCAGGTCAACTTCGGCTCCCGGGACATCTTCACCCCCGGTGACCAGCCCGACGTGCTGGTGGCCATGAACCCGGCCGCGCTCAAGACCAACCTCCAGGACCTGCGCCCGGGCGGCATCCTCATCACCAACAGCGGGGCCTACACCGAGGGCAACCTCGAGAAGGCCGGCTACAAGTCGAACCCGCTCGACGACGAGGCCCTGAAGAAGAACTACAAGGTCGTCAGCGTCGACATGGACAAGCTCACCCAGGCGGCGCTGGCCGGTTCGGGGCTCTCCAACAAGGAGATCGCCCGCTGCAAGAACTACTTCGCGCTGGGCATGATGTACTGGCTCTACAACCGGCCGGCCGACATGCAGGCCGGGAACATCCGCAAGAAGTTCGCCAAGAAGCCGGAGATCGCCGAGGCCAACGTCAAGGTCTTCATGGCCGGCCACGCCTTCGGCGAGACCTCCGAGCTCTTCCTCTCCCAGTACTCGGTCCCGGCCGCCAAGCTGGCCCCGGGCAAGTACCGCAACGTGACCGGGAACGGCGCCGCCGCCCTGGGGCTCGCCGCCGTGGCCAAGCTCACCGGCCGCCAGGTCTTCCTGGGCAGCTACCCCATCACCCCGGCCACCGAGATCCTCCAGGACGCGTCCTACTTCAAGGACATGGGGGTCGTGACCTACCAGGCCGAGGACGAGATCGCCGGCATCGGCTCGGCCATCGGCGCCTCGTTCGGCGGCTCCCTCGGCGTCACCTCCACCTCCGGCCCGGGCCTCGCGCTCAAGTCGGAGATGCTCGGCCTCGCCGTCATCGCCGAGCTCCCGCTGGTGGTCATCGACGTGCAGCGCGGTGGCCCGTCCACGGGCATGCCCACCAAGACCGAGCAGTCCGACCTCTACATCGCGCTCTACGGCCGCCACGGCGAGGCGCCCCTGCCGGTCATCGCCGCCCGAAGCCCGGCCGACTGCTTCTACGCCACCATCGAGGCCTTCCAGATCGCCACGAAGTGGATGACCCCGGTGCTGCTCCTCACCGACGGCTACCTGGGCTTCGGCTCCGAGCCGTTCCGCATCCCGGCCGAGGGCGAGCTGAAGCGGTTCGAGGTCAAGTACCAGACCACGCCCAACTACAACGGCCAGTACATGCCGTACCTGCGCGACGCCAAGCTCATCCGGCCCTGGGCCGTCCCGGGCACCGCCGGGCTCGAGCACCGCATCGGCGGCCTCGAGAAGGACTCCATGTCGGGCATGGTCTCCTACGACGCCATGAACCACGAGAAGATGGTGAAGACCCGGGCCCAGAAGGTCCGGAACATCATCGAGGACGTCCCCGACGTCGAGGTCGAGGGCGGCCCCGCGGGCGACCTGCTCCTCGTCTCCTGGGGCGGGACCTACGGCTCGGTCCGCGGCGCCGCCGCGCGGCTCCGCGGCCAGGGCAAGAAGGTGGGCCACGTCCACCTGCGCTGGCTGAACCCGCTGCCGAAGAACCTCGGCGCGGCCCTCAAGGGCTACAAGAAGGTGCTCGTGCCCGAGGTGAACGACGGCCAGCTCGCCAACTACCTGCGCATGTCCTTCCCCGGCCTCGATCCGCTGCAGTTCAACCGGATCAACGGCAAGGCGATCAAGATCAGCGAGCTCACCGCGAAGGTGAACGAGATCCTGGGCTAGGCCCGAAAAGGAAAGACCACACAATGAGCTCGAACGGCCAGACCCAGAACCCCGTCCCCACCTACACCAAGAAGGACTTCGAGTCCGGCGTGGACCCGCGCTGGTGCCCGGGGTGCGGCGACTTCTCCATCATCAACCAGGTCCAGAAGGCCCTGCCCAACGTGGGCGTGGCCCGCGAGAACATCGTCTTCATCTCCGGCATCGGCTGCTCGTCGCGCTTCCCGTACTACATGAACAACTACGGGATGCACACGCTGCACGGCCGCGCGCCCTCCTTCGCCTCCGGGCTGAAGGTGTCGCGGCCGGAGCTGATGGTGTGGGTGATCACCGGCGACGGCGACGCGCTCGCCATCGGCGGCAACCACTTCATCCACACCATGCGGCGCAACCTGGACCTCAAGGTGCTGATGTTCAACAACCGCATCTACGGCCTCACCAAGGGCCAGGTCTCCCCGACCTCCGAGCTGGGGAAGAAGACCAAGACCACGCCCCACGGCTCGCCGGACTACCCGTTCAACCCGCCGGCGCTGGCCATCGGCGCGGGCGCGACGTTCGTGGCCCGCTCCATCGACGTCGAGGGCGCCCACCTGGGCGGGGTCATCGCCGCGGCCGCCCAGCACAAGGGCAGCACCTACGTCGAGATCTTCCAGAACTGCCCGGTGTTCAACGACGGCGCCTACGCCTTCCTCACCGACAAGGCGGTGAAGACCGAGGCCATCCTCCGCATGGAGGCGGGCAAGCCGCTGCTCTTCGGGAAGGACAACAAGAAGGGCATCCGGTTCAACGGCCAGACCGCCGAGCTCGAGGTGGTGACGCTGGGCGAGAACGGGATCACCGAGAAGGACATCCTGGTCCACGACCCGACCCGCGCCGACCCCACCATCGCCTCCATGCTGGCCAACCTGTCCGGCCGGGCCGGCTTCCCGACCCCCATCGGCATCTTCCGCTCGGTGCGCAAGCCCACCGCCGACGAGATGACCTGGGACATGGTGAAGGCCGCCAAGGCCAAGAAGGGTGACGTCCCGCTGGTGAAGTTCCTCGCCGACGCCGACACCTGGGAAGTGAAGTAGCGCGCCCGTCCGGCACCGACCGGCGACGCTTCGAGGGGCGCGGGCGAGAGCCTGCGCCCCTTTCGCGTCCGGGGCCCGGATCGCCGAGCGTGGCCAGGTTCGCGCGGCAGCGGGCCGCCGCGTCGGCGTCGGGCGCGTCCGTGCAGGCGCGGCAGGCGGTGCGGGCGGCGGCCACGT
>JBBIOL010000161.1:0-6727 GCA_037443385.1 Anaeromyxobacteraceae bacterium | reverse complement strand
CATCGTTGGGATTGACAGGTTTGTATACGCCGCGCTCGCCGCCCAGCGCGACGTGGCCCGCCGCGAGGCGGCCCGGCTCGACGCCCTCCCGCAGGACGTCTCGCTCTCGGCGCGCGGCCGGGCGCGCGGCAGCGCCGAGCAGCTCGCCGCCCAGACCACCGCCGCCGAGGCCCAGGCCCGGGCCAGCGCCCAGCAGGCCCGCGTCGCCTCGGTGGCCGTCGAGAGCACCGGCGCCCAGGCCACCTCCAGCCAGGCCTCGGTGAAGGCGGCCGAGGAGGCGGCGCGCCGCAACCGGCTGCTCGCCGACGAGTGCGTGCTGCGCGCCCCGCGCGACGCCATGGTCGACGACCTGCCCCACGAGGTGGGCGAGCTCGTCCCGGCCGGCCAGGTGCTGGCGCGTCTCGTCGACATCTCCGAGGTGAAGGCCACCTTCTACCTGCCCAACGCCGAGATCGGCGCGGCCCGCCCGGGCGGGAAGGCCTGGGTGGTCGCCGACGCCTACCCCGACCGGAAGTTCGAGGGGATCGTCTCCTCGGTCTCGGCCCGGGCCGAGTTCACGCCGCGCAACATCCAGACCCGGACCGACCGGGACCGCCTCGTCTACCCCGTCGAGGTCCGGGTGCGGAACCCGGAGGGGCTGCTCCGGCCCGGCATGCCGGTCCAGGTCACGCTGGCGCGGGGGGAGTGACCGATGGAGGCGGCCCTCGCGGCGCGCCGGATGGAGAAGCGCTTCGGCCCGGTCGAGGCGCTCTCCGGCATGACCTTCTCCGTGCGGCCCGGCGAGCTCTACGGGCTCGTGGGGCCGGACGGCGCGGGGAAGACCACGGCCATCCGCGCGCTGGCCGGGCTCGTCGACCTCGACGCCGGGGAGGCCCGCGTGCTCGGCCAGGATCCGCGCTCGGGCGGCGACGTGCGCGAGTCGCTCGGGCTCCTGCCGCAGCAGTACAGCCTGTACCGCGACCTCACCGTGGGGGAGAACCTCCGGTTCTTCGCCCGGCTCTACGTGCTGCCGAGGGACGTGTTCCGGCGGCGGGCCGAGCGGCTGCTCGCCATCACCCGGCTCGACCGCTTCGTGGACCGCCGCGCCGACCAGCTCTCCGGCGGCATGTACAAGAAGCTGGCGCTGGCCGCCGCGCTGCTCCACGAGCCGCGGGTGCTGCTCCTCGACGAGCCCACCAACGGCGTCGACCCGGTGTCCCGGCGGGAGCTCTGGGCGCTGCTCCACGAGTTCGTCCAGCAGGGCATGGCGGTGCTCGTCTCCACGCCCTACATGGACGAGGCCGAGCGCTGCGATCGGGTCGGGCTGGCCTTCCGCGGGCGCCTGCTCCTCGAGGGCGAGCCGGCGGCGCTCCTGGCCGGGTTCGACGAGGAGTCCTTCGAGGTCTCCGGCGGCGCCCGCGACCCGGTGGAGGCGGCGCTGGCGTCGCTTCCCCAGGTGCGGGCCATCTCGCCCGCCGGCTCGCGGTTGCGGGTGGACCTGGACGCCGGATCGCGGGACGCCGTGGCCGCGGCGCTGACGCCCCTCTCCGCCGAGCTGCGCCCGGTCCCCCCCACCTTCGAGGACCTCTTCCTCTCCCGACTGCACCGGGAGCACGCGGCGTGAGCCCGGGCTGGTCCATCGAGGCCGAGGGGCTCACCCGGCGCTTCGGCGACTTCGTCGCGGTGGACGACGTCTCCTTCCAGGTCGAGAAGGGGGAGGTCTTCGGCTACCTGGGGGCGAACGGGGCCGGCAAGTCCACCACCATCCGCATGCTCATCGCCCTGCTCGCGCCCTCGAGCGGTCGCGCGCTGGTGGCCGGCCACGACGTGGCCACCGCGCCCGAGGCGGTCCGGTCGGCCATCGGCTACATGTCGCAGAAGTTCTCGCTCTACCTCGACCTGCCGGTGCGGGAGAACCTGCGCTTCTTCGGTGGGGCCTACGGCCTGTGGGGCACCGGCCTGGCCCGGAGGGCCGAGGAGGTGCTCGAGCTCACCGGGCTGCGGGACCAGGCGGACGAGATCACCGGCTCCCTGCCCGGCGGCATGCGGCAGCGGCTCGCGCTGGGCAGCGCCGTCCTCCACCGGCCGTCGATCGTGTTCCTCGACGAGCCCACCGCCGGGGTGGATCCGGAGGCCCGCCGATCCTTCTGGCGCCTGATCCGCGACCTGGCCCGCGGGGGCACCACCGTCTTCGTCACCACCCACTACCTCGACGAGGCCGAGTACTGCCGGCGCATCGGGCTCATGGTCGACGGGCGGCTGGTGGCCCTCGACACGCCCGCCGCGCTCAAGCGCACCTGGGTCCCCGATCGCGTGCTGCTCGTTCGCGGGCGCAATCTGGCCGGTGGCGCGGAGGCCCTGCGGGCGCAGGACGGGGTCCGCGCCGTGGAGCCCTTCGGCGCCGGCCTGCACGTCCGCGTCGCCCCGGAGCGCTGGACCGCCGACCAGGTCGGGCGCGCGCTCGCCGGGCGGGGAGGGGAGGGCGTCGCGGTGGAGGAATCGGAGCCCACCCTGGAGGACGTGTTCCTGGCCGTGGTGGGGCGGGGCCAGCCGGGCACGGAGGCCGCGCCGTGAGCCTGGCCCGGACCCGTCCCGGGCGCTTCGTCGCCCGCGTGCTGGCCATCTCCTGGAAGGAGATCCTGCACATCCAGCGGGACCCGCGCACCCTCGCGCTGGCGCTCGTGATGCCGGTGGTGATGCTGCTCCTCTTCGGGTACGGCGTGAGCTTCGACGTGGACCACGTCCCCCTCGCGGTGTCCGACCAGGACCGCACCGAGGCCTCGCGCCGCCTGGCCCTGGCCTTCACCGAGATCGGGGAGTTCTCGCCCGTGGGCGGCGGGGACGCGGACCGGGCCGACACGCTCTTCCGCCGCCACGCCACCCGCGCCATCCTGGTCATCCCGGACGGCTATGGGAAGGACCTGGCCCGGGGCGGACCGGCGCGGGCCGAGCTCCTCCTCGACGCCGCCGATCCGGTCACCGCGAACCAGGTGCTCACCAAGGCCGACGCCATCGCGCTCGCCGAGGGACGGCGCGCCGCCGGCGCGGCGGGGCTGCATGCCTCCCCTCCGCTCCAGGTGAAGGTGTCCACCCGCTACAACCCGGAGGCCCGCTCCGCCGTCTACATCGTCCCCGGGCTGGCCGCCTACCTCATGGCCATCACCGCGGTGCTGCTCACCGCCCTCACCGTGGCCGGGGAGTGGGAGCGCGGCTCGATGGAGCAGCTCTTCGCCTCGCCGGTGTCCCGCCTGGAGATCGTGCTCGGCAAGCTCCTCCCCTACCTGGGCATCGGGCTCGTGCAGCTCCTGCTCATCCTCGGCGTCGGGACCAACGTCTTCGACGTGCCCATCCTGGGGAGCCCGCTGCTCGTGATCCTGGCCGGGCTGCTCTTCCTCGCCGGCATGCTCGGGCAGGGGCTCTTCATCTCGGTGGTGGCCCGCAACCAGCTCGTCGCCACCCAGGCCGGCGCCCTGTCCTCGCTGCTCCCCTCCCTGCTCCTCTCCGGCATGCTCGTCCCCATCGACAACATGCCCGTGCCGCTGCAGGTGCTCTCCCGGGTCATCCCGGCCCGCTACCTGGTGGACGCGCTGCGCCAGATCCTGCTCAAGGGGAACGGCTTCGCCTCCGTCCGCGGCGACCTGCTCGCCATGCTGATCTTCGCGGTGGCCATCGTGGCGCTCGCCACCCGCCGCTTCCGGCGGAGGATCGCGTGAGCGCGGGCGCCGGCCGGCCGCCCTCGCGGGCCCGCATCCAGTACGCCGCCGTGGTCCGCAAGGAGGTCCTGCAGACGCTCCGCGACCGGCGCGTCATGTTCATGCTGCTCTTCGCGCCCTTCATCCAGACCATCGTGCTCGGCTTCGCGGTCGACTTCGACGTGGACCGGGTGCCCACCGTGGTCGCCGACCAGGACCGGAGCGTCGAGAGCCGCCTGCACCTGCGCCGGGTCCTGGCGGACGGGACGCTGCGGCGCGCCGGCGAGGCCTCGAGCGCGGAGGAGGGGGCCGCGGCGCTCGACCGCGGCGAGGCCGCGGCCGTGATCGTGGTCCCTCCCCGGTTCGGCGCCGATCTCGACGCCGGCCGCCCGGCCCAGGTCCAGGTGATCCTCGACGGCACCGACCCCAACCGGAGCAACACCGCCGCCGGCGCCGTCTCGCGCTACTTCGGCGAGGAGTCCATCCGCCGCGCCGAGTCGCGCGCGCGCGCGGCCGGGCTCCCCGCCCCGGCCCGGGTCGAGGTCGTGCCGCGCCTCTACTACAACCCCGGCCTGAAGAGCCCCCCCTACATCGTGCCCGGCATCGCCGCCATGCTCCTCGTGGTGGTGACCACCATCGTCACCGCCATGGGGCTCTCCCGCGAGCGCGAGCAGGGCACGCTCGAGCAGGTGGCGGTCACGCCCATCCCGGCCACGGTCCTGCTCGCCGGGAAGATGACCCCGTTCGTTTTCATCGGCTTCTTCGACGTGCTCCTGCTCACCGTCGCCGGCACCTGGATCTTCGGGGTCCCCCTGCGCGGGAACCTCGCGGTGATGGCGGTCGCCACCCTGCTCTACCTGCTCTCCACGCTGGGGGTGGGGCTGCTCATCTCCACCATGTCCTCGAACCAGCAGCAGTCCTTCCTGGGCGGGTTCCTCTTCACCATGCCGGCCATGCTGCTCTCCGGCATCATGACGCCCATCGACTCGATGCCGGGCTGGATGCAGGTGGTGACGGTGGTGAACCCGCTGCGCTACTTCCAGGAGGTGGCGCGCGCGAACATGCTGAAGGGCGCGGGCTTCGGCGACACCTGGCCGCAGCTCGTCGCGCTCGCGCTCTTCGGGGCGGTGCTCTTCGGCCTCGCCACCTGGCGCTTCAACCGGCGTGCGGCGTAGCCGGGTGGTGCGCTACCGGAGCGCCGGGTGGCGCCAGACCGCGGGGGCCGGGATGCAGGCGGCGGGGCCGGCGTCCGAGTAGCCCGCGCGCCCGTCCAGCGCGGCGGCCAGCGCGTCGAAGTCCATCCAGCGCGGGTCGAGGTGCCCGGCGTCCCCGACCACGGCGTGACCGACCTCGTGGGCGAGCACGGTGGCCTCCACGCAGGCCACGTCGCGCCCGGCGTCCATGGTGCTGACGCGGATGTCGCCGTCGAAGCAGCCGGCCGAGGGTCCCAGTCCCGCGCAGTCGACCTGGGCCGCGCCCTCGAGCGTGATGGTGATCCCGGCCAGGTGGTCCCAGCTCCCGCCCCAGTAGTCGAGCGCCGCGGCGAGGGTGGCCTCGACGCGCGCGGGGAAGTCGGCGCTCCGGGTGAAGGCGGCCCCGGAGCGGACCACCACCGCGGTGTCGCGGACGCGGATCCCCGGCTCCGCGCCGCCGCATCCGGCGAGGACCAGGGCCGCCAGTGCGGCCGCCGCGTTGCGGGGGATGAGTGACGTCGCTCCCATGCGCCTCCTGGTGAAACGGTAGGCGGGCCGGGGAAATGTGGGTAGACGGGCGAGCTGGGGTCACACGGCCGCGTGTCCCGCGGTCGGGGTGCACCGGGGATGAGGCGGGCCGCTCCCGCGCCGGCTAGAGTCGGCGGTGGGAGAGCGCGGGCAGCTCCTGCCGCGTCCGCTCCATCCGCGCGCGGTCGAAGCGCGCCACGCAGACGCCCTCGCCGTCCGGGCAGCGGGCCAGCACGGTGCCCCACGGGTCGACGATCATGGCGTTGCCGTAGGTGAGCCGGCTGGCGGAGTGGCGCCCCACCTGCGCCGGGGCGACCACGTAGCACAGGTTCTCGATGGCCCGGGCGCGCAGCAGGACTTCCCAGTGGTCCTTGCCGGTGAAGAGGGTGAACGCAGCCGGGACGAAGATCATCTCCGCACCCAGCCCGGAGAGGCGCCGGTAGAGCTCGGGGAAGCGCAGGTCGTAGCAGACGGTCAGGCCCACGCGGCCGAGCGGCGTGGGGGCGAGCACCACCTGGTCGCCGGGCGCGACGGTCTCGCTCTCGGCGTACCGCGCGCCGTCGGGGATGTTCACGTCGAAGAGGTGGATCTTCCGGTACGCGGCGGCGACCGAGCCGTCGTCGGCGACGAGCACGCTCGTGTTGGCGGTCTTGCCGGGAGCGTCCACCTTCTCGGCCACCGAGCCCGCCACGATCCAGATGCCGCGCCGGCGCGCCACCTCCCGCAGGGCGGAGACGGTGAGTCCCTCGAGCGTCTCGGCGGTCGCGATGCGCTCCTCGTCGCGTCCCATGAAGGCGAAGTTCTCCGGCAACCCGACGAGCTTCGCGCCCAGGCCGGCGGCCTCCTCGACGAGCCGGATCGCCGTCGAGAGGTTCCGCGCCCGGTCCGCGGTGGACGTCATCTGCACGGCACCCAGGAGGTACGTCGCGGGAGGGGGCATGGATTCTCCTTACCACGGTCTGGTGTATGCTCCGCTCCCTCCCGATGCGCCGTTTCTACACCACCTTCGAGGCGGCCCACGTCCTCGGCGTGTCGCTGCCGACGGTGGTGAACTGGGTGAACGCGCGGCGCCTGAAGGCCCACCGCACGCCGGGCGGCCACCGGCGCATCGCGCGGGAGGAGCTCGCCGGGTTCATGTCGCGCCTGGGGATGCCGCTCCCCGACGATCTCGCCGGGGCCGTGGAGGATCGCCGGCGCGCGCTGGTGGTCGGGGAGCCGGGCGCCGCCCGGGAGGCGGTGGTCCGGCAGCTCGAGGCCGCGGGCATCTCGGTCCGGCCCGCCGCGCCCGGGTTCGCCGCCGGGCTGGCGGCGGCCCGGGCCACCCCCGACGTGGTC
>JBBIOL010000160.1:0-6800 GCA_037443385.1 Anaeromyxobacteraceae bacterium | reverse complement strand
AGGCGCCGGGCGCTCTGGCCGAGGTCCCCGTGAGCCAGCCTTCCGCCGCCTCGCCCGTTGCGCCGGCAGGCCCGGCCGCCCGCCCCGGCGGCGACGCCACGGCCCGGGCCTCCACGCCGAGGCGGGCCGCCCCGGCCACGGTCCCGCTCACCGTCCACGTGCGCCCCTACGCCCAGCGTGCGCTCCTCGACGGGGTGGAGATCGCGGCCGACCAGCAACGGGTGGTCTTCGCGCTCCCGCCGGGACTGCACCGCATCCGCATCGAGCATCCCTGCTGCGAGCCCTTCGAGCGGGAGGTCGACGCCGCCCTCGCCGAGGGCATGGGGGAGCTGAAGGTCCCGCTCGGCGCCCGACCGGCGATCCTCCGCGTCGGCGGCGACCCGGCCACCCGCGTCTTCGTCGACGGCCGGCCCGCCGGGACCGCGGGCGACTCGCAGCGGGAGCCCATCCGGGTCCGCGTGCCGGCCGACGGGCCGAACCCCTACGAGGGGGAGGTCACCCTGCGGCTCGAGCCGCCCGGGCGGCTGCCCGCCACGGCCACCCTGCGCGTCCGTGCCGGCCAGGAGGTCTCCGTTCCCGCCGTGCTCGCCGAGGAGCCACCCCGATGATCGCCCTCCTTCTCGTGCTGGCGCTCGCCACCCCGGAGGCCGACGTCAAGCGCGCGCGGGATCGCTACGAGTTCGGGGCCTACGCCGACGCCGCGGGTGCCGCGCGGGACGTCCTGGCGCGAAATCCCTCGCTGCCCGACCCGGTCGCCATCGAGGCCTGGCGGATCCTCGGCCTGGCCGAGTACCAGCTCGGAGACAGGCCCGCGGCCCGGCAGGCCTTCATCCACCTGCTCTCCATCGACCCCGACCAGGTCCTGGATCCGTTCCTGGTGCCGCCGCCCATCGTCGAGTTCTTCGACAAGGTCCGCGCCGACGCCGAGCCGGAGCTGGCCCCGCTGCGCGAGCGCAAGCGGCAGCTGCAGGAGCAGGAACGCCTCGCCGAGGAGGCGCGCCGGCGCCTCCTGCTCGAGGAGCAGGCGCGCTCCGGACCGCCGTCCAAGGTGGTGGTGGTCGAGGAGCACGTCTACCTGCTCAACTTCCTCCCCTTCGGCGTGGGCCAGTTCCAGAACGGCGACACCACGAAGGGCATCATCATCGCGGTGTCCCAGGTGGTGTTCGGCGCCATCAACCTGGGGGCCATCTTCGCCCACAACGCCATCGCCGACGACCCGTCGCGGCGCTGCTCGGTCTCCACGCCCACGAACTGCAGCAACCCCCCCATCCCCGACTCCGACCGCGCGCTGCTCAACAACATCGACATCGTGAAGTACGTCTCCGCCGGCCTCTTCTGGGGCGTCTACGCCTACGGGGTGGCCGACTCGCTCATCCACTACGTGCCCCGCATCGAGACCGAGGTCTCCCCGGGGAGGGCCGCCGTGAAGCTGGCCTGGAGCTTCTAGGAGGGAACGCGTGGCCGAGCTGGTGCAACGGAGCGGCCCCGGCGCGCCGCGCACGATCCAGCTGGTCCGGCGGATCACGACCGTCGGCCGGGACCCGGCCTGCGACCTGCGCATCGACGACCCGTCGCTGCCGGGCACGGCCATCCACGTCCTCGCGGACGGAGACGCCTTCACCGTGGCCGCCCATTCCGGGGTCGAGCTCAGCGTGAACGGGCGGCGCCGCACCACCTGCCGGCTGGCACCCGGCGACCTGCTGCGCGCCGGCGGCCACGACTTCGCCTTCTCCCCGGCGGCGGCACCCCTGGCCGCGCCCGCCGCGCCTCGCGAGGAGCCGCTCGTCCGCTTCTCCCGGCGCCTGCTCGAGGCCGGCTCGCTCGAGAGCCTCCTCGATGCCCTCCTCGACGCCCTCCTCGAGGTGACCCGCGCCGACAAGGGGTTCGTCATCGAGCTCATCGACGGCCAGCCCGAGGTCCGGGCCTCGCGCAACGTCGCCCCGGGCAACGTCGAGGAGGCGGTCTCGCGGGTCTCCGACTCCATCGTCCAGAAGGTCCTCGCGACCCGGCGTCCCCTGGTCGTGGCCGACGCGCTCCACGACGCCGAGTGGTCGAGCTCGGCCTCGGTGGTGAACCTGCGCCTGCAGTCGGTGATGTGCGCCCCGCTGCTCGCCCGCGGCGAGGTGTTCGGCGCCATCTACCTCGGCAACGACAGCGTCCGGAACCTGTTCGACGAGCGCTCCCTCGAGACGCTCACGGTCTTCGCCTCGCAGGCCTCCCTCCTGCTCCAGAACGCGCTGCTCCTGCGCGACCTGCGCCGGGAGAACGAGGAGCTCCGCGAGGCCATCGAGAGCCGCCGCTACGGGGAGCTCGTCGGCACCGGTCCGAGCATGCGCGAGGTCTACCGGCGCATCGAGAAGGTGGCCCCGACCGACGTCACCGTCCTGGTCCAGGGGGAGACCGGCACGGGCAAGGAGCTCGTGGCCCGCGAGATCCACCGCCGCTCGCCGCGGGCCACGGGCCCGTTCGTGGCGGTGAACTGCGCCGCCATCCCCGAGGGCCTGCTGGAGAGCGAGCTCTTCGGGCACGTGAAGGGCGCCTTCACCGGGGCGGTGGCCAACCGGGCCGGCCGCTTCCAGGCCGCCTCGGGCGGGACCCTCTTCCTCGACGAGATCGGGGAGATGAGTCCCGGGCTCCAGGTGAAGCTCCTCCGCGCCATCCAGGAGCGGATGGTCCAGCGGGTGGGCGACTCCCGGGCCGAGCCGGTGGACATCCGGGTGGTGGCCGCGACCCACCGGAACCTGGAGGAGGAGGTCCGCGCCGGCCGCTTCCGCGAGGACCTCTTCTACCGGCTCCACGTGGTGGCCATCGCCCTTCCCCCGCTGCGCGAGCGCGGCGACGACGTCACGGTCCTCGCCCGCTGGTTCCTGCAGCGCTACGCGAGCGAGTTCGACTCGCGCGCGCGCGGGTTCGCGCCGTCCGCGCTGGCCGCGCTGCGGAAGCACGCCTGGCCCGGGAACATCCGCGAGCTCGAGAACCGCGTGAAGAAGGCGGCCGTGCTGGCCGACAGCCCGCTCGTCTCCGCCGCCGATCTCGACCTGCACGCCGACGGCGCGGAGGCCTCGGTCCCGCTCGCCGACGCCATCGAGGAGTTCCGCAGCCGCTACATCAACGAGGTGCTGGAGCGCAACGGCGGCAACCGGACCAAGACGGCCAAGGATCTCGACGTCGACCCGCGGACCATCTTCCGCCACCTGGAGCGGCAGGACCCGGGCCGTCGGCCGTCCGGGCCGCCACAGGGAAACGGGAACGGAGGCGGCGCATGAGGGGTGGCGTTCGAGGCGTCGGGGCCGCGCTCCTGGCCGTGCTCGCCGGAGGCGCGGTGCTGGGCGGGTGCCCCATCCCGCAGCCCCTCCCGGGGGTGGGATCGATCGACGGCGGCCTTCCCATCACCCCGCCGCGCGTGCTGACGAGCAGCGCGATCCCCCTCCTCGCCCTCAGCGACTACGGGCCCCGTGCGGCCTGCCCGGCGGGCTCGGCCTTCCAGATCTCGGCCAACGTGGTGGACGAGAACAGCGAGGAGCCGGTCGAGGTGCGCTGGTTCGTGGACTACGACCCGGACAGCCAGCTGCTGCGGACCCCCATGCAGGTCGAGACCCTCCCGCCCCCGACCGACCCGCAGCAGTTCATGCGCTTCCCCCGGCCCTTCTCCTTCGTCCCCTGGGACTTCGACCTGCCCTCGGTGCGGGTGCACGTGGTCGAGATGACCATCTCGAACGGGTTCCTCCCGGTGGGCGCCCCGGTGCCCCCGGGCTCCCTCCCCAACCGGACGGCCGCGACCGGCTACGAGGTCCAGATCTTCCGGTGGACCTACCAGCCGGCCGCGAGCGGCGGCTGCGGACCCTGATCCGGCCAGGTCAGTTCGACGGGCTGGCCGCCTCGCGCGCGTGGGCCATCGATTCGGCGGCTGCGCGCGCCAGGTCCCCGTGCTCGTCGGCGAAGCGGTTCACCTGCGCCGTGTACGCGCGGTGGAGGGCCAGCATGGCGTCCCGCGCGGCGGCCATCTCCGAGCGCTCGTTCGCCCACTCACCCTTGGTGACGTCCAGCCGGCAGCGGTCGGAGAGGTCCTCGACGCGCTCCTCCCAGCGCGGCGCCCACTCCCGCCATGCGGCGAGCGGCTGCGCGCCCTCGAAGTGCGTCCCGAGGGCCCAGGCGCGCTGGTTCTGCTCGACGTAGAGGGCCTCCAGGTCGTCCATGCAGACGCGCAGCGTGGCGCGGGTGGGCAACGTGCTCGTGGCGGTGGGCGGGGCCCTGCGCGCCCGGGAGCTGAGGGTCCTCACGACGCTCACCACGAAGAAGCCGACGGCGATGGCGATGGCGGCGAAGTAGAGCACCCAGGCGGCTGCCCGGTAGGGTCGGAGCTTGGGGTCGCGCGGCGCCACGGCGCGCAATCTGCCATCACCCTCCATCACCCGTCCAGCGTTGCAAACATGAAATGTGAAGATTCATGAATGCAACGACGGCAGATATCCAGAATACCGGACGGGTATGGTTCACAACCTGATTCCGCCAGCTTGCGGGGCTTCATGGGGATGGCCCCACACTTGCTAAATGTCGGTTTGAAGCGTCGCGGGCCGTCGTAGGCATCTCCCCCCCCGCATCCTGTGCCGGACCCGCGGCGCTTCGATTCAAGGGAAGTGGCTTCCGGTCGGCTCACCTCGTCCGACACCCTGCAACCGGCCGGAAGCCTGCCCACTCCCCCCAGGCCTCATCTCCGTCCGACGCGTCGCTCCAGGTCCGCGAGGGGCAGGTCGACCACCACCGGCCTGCCGTGGGGGCAGCGGGCCTTGAAGTCGATGGCGTCGAGGCCGTCGAGGAGCGCGCGGACCTCGTCCCGGTCCAGGTCCTGGTTCGCGCGCACGGCGGCGTGGCATGCCATGGTCGCGAGCAGTCCCTCGAGCGCCTCTCCCAGGGCCGAGGCGCGCCCCACCTCCGCGGCCTGCTCCGCGAGGTCCGCGAGGAGCGGAGCCATGGCGGCGCCGCCGAGGAGCGCCGGCGCGCCCTTCACCGCGATGGAGTCGCCGCCGAAGGGCTCGATCTCGAGCCCCACCGCGGCGAGATCGGCCGCGGCTGCCTCCAGGGCGCGTGCGGCGGCCGGGGGCAGCGTGACCACCGGGGGAACGAGGAAGGGCTGGACCGGGAGGCTGCGCGCGGCGAGCGCCTCGCGGAGCCTGTGAAAGAGGACCCGCTCGTGGCTGGCGTGCTGGTCGATGACCACCAGGCCGCCGCCCGGGGCCTCGCAGAGGAGGTACGTCCGGGCGAGCTGGCCGACGTAGCGCAGGGACCCGAAGTACCCCGGGGTCGAGACCGGCCCGCGATCCGGGCCGGTCTCGCCCGGCGGTGGCGCCTCGTGCGGGGACGCCCCGGCGAGCGGGAACGGCAGGAGCTCCCGGGAGCGGGCCGCGGCTTGCTCCTGGGCGCGCGCCAGCACGGCGGCGACGTCGTCCGCGGCGGCGTCCCCTCCGGCCGCGTCGGCCGACGGCTCGCGGGCGAGCGGGGCGGCGGCGAGGGGGGCGCCCGCCGGGTGGGAAGCGTGGCGAAGCCAGGGTGAGGGACGCAGGGCCTCGCTCACCGCGTGGTGGACCGCGTCGGAGGCCGCGCGCGGATCGTCGAAGCGGACCTCCAGCTTCTGCGGGTGGACGTTGACGTCCAGCCGGTCGAGCGGCAGCTCGACGAAGAGGACCCCCGATGGCTGCCTCCCCGCGGGGAGCGAGCCCGCGTAGGCCCGCAGCACCGCGTAGGCCAGGGCGCGGTCCCGGACGTACCGCCCGTTGACGAGCAGGTAGAGCCCGCGCGACGTCGACGCCGAGTGATCGGGCGAGGTGACCACGCCGTGGACGCGGAAGTGTCCCCGGCGACCGTCGACCGGGACGAGGTGGCGCGCGGCCTCGCGCCCCAGCGCGACGGCGGCCCGTTCCGCCAGGGACGCGCCGGCGGGCGTCGCCACGCCCACCCGCCCGCCGGAACGGAGCGTGAACCCCACCTCCGGATGGGCGAGCGCGATGCGCACCACCGCCTCGCTGGCGTGCCCGGCCTCGGCCGGGGCCGAGCGCATGAACTTCCGGCGCGCCGGGGTGTTGAAGAAGAGGTCCCGCACCTCGACGGTGGTTCCCCGGGCCCGGGCCACCTCCTCGGCCGCGGCGAGCCGGCCTCCCTCGACGACCAGCCTCGTGCCCACCACGGTGCCGGCCTCCCCCTCCGGGCAGGTGTCGATGCGCACGCGCGACACCGAGGCGATGGCCGGCACGGCCTCCCCGCGAAACCCGAGCGTGGCGATGGCGGCGAGGCCGGCGGCGTCCCGGAGCTTGGAGGTGGCGTGGCGCTCGAGGCAGAGGAGCGCGTCCTCGCGGGACATCCCGGATCCGTCGTCGGCGACGCGGACCAGCCCGAGCCCGCCCTCCTCGAGATCCACCTGGACGGCGCGGGCCCCGGCGTCGAGCGCGTTCTCGACGAGCTCCTTCACCACCGACGCCGGGCGCTCCACCACCTCGCCGGCGGCGATCTGGTTCACGAGGCCCGCCGGGAGCACCTGGATGCGCGTCACCCGACGTTCGTACCATGCCGATCCGACCGTTTGACGGGCGCGCCCTTCCCCTGTACGAAACGCTCATGTCGACGAGGAAACCGAAGCCCGCGCGCGCCCCCAGGGCCCGGCGACCGGTCCTCGGCAACGACCCGTTCCTGCGCGGCGCCGCCCCGCGCCCCGAGGCGACCCCGGCCGGGACCGCCGCCGCCCCCGTCGTACCCTCCCCGGCCCCGTCCCCGGCGCGAGCGGGGCCGGCAGGAGGCTCGCGATCGCG
>JBBIOL010000159.1:0-6878 GCA_037443385.1 Anaeromyxobacteraceae bacterium | reverse complement strand
CTCGAGGCGAGACACGTCGGGTCGGTGCTCCGGGCCCTCCGCGGGGCGCGGCCGCGCAGCGTGCAGCTGCCCGGCGGGTTCTCGGCCCGGGTCCGCTACGGGGTGCTCGAGGTGGTGCGCGCGCCTCGGGTACGGGACGCCGGGCGCGATCGGCCGGACCCGGTCGCCATCCCGGGGCCCGGGCGGCACCCGGTCCCGGGCGGAGGGGTGCTCGAGATCGCGGCGGCCGAGGGCGTGACCTGGCCGCTGTGGTGGCGGGTCCGGAGACCGGGAGATCGGTTTCGCCCGGCCGGGGGTCGCGGCGCGAAGAAGCTGAAGGCCTGGCTCATCGACCGCAAGGTGCCGCGGGAGGCCCGCGACGGGCTGCGGCTCCTCGCCGACGACGCGGGATGGGTGCTCTGGATCCCCGACCTGGACGCCCGGTCGGGGATTCCGAGCGCAGACGCCCGTTTGCGCGACCGCTGAGGACCCGCCTCGCCGGGTTCCCGGGAGATCGCGTCATTCCCGGACTGCGCGGGGTCCCACCGCTGTTATATTGGGAACTTGCCGTCGTGATCGGGGGACATACCCCCGGAGAGGTCCCGGAACTTGCGCCAGTCCTACAAGACCGTCCTGCTGTGGGTCGTCCTCATCCTGATGTTCGTGGCCTTCTACCAGTTCTTCGCCCAGCACGGCCGGGAGCAGAAGGAGTTCGCCTTCTCGGACTTCATCTCGAAGGTCGAGGCGGGCGACGTCCGGGACGTCACCATCAAGGACACGAACTACTACGGCCACCTGCGCGACGGCAGCGACTTCCACACGGTCGGGCCCCTCGACGCCACCGCGTCGGTCTTCGACCGGCTCCAGAAGAAGGGGGTGAAGGTCCTCTACGAGAAGGCGGACCAGAACTCGTTCTGGGTCCAGGTCCTCGTGCAGTACCTGCCGCTCGTCTTCCTCTTCCTGCTCTTCTTCTTCTTCATGCGCCAGTTGCAGGCGGGGGGCGGGAAGGCCATGAGCTTCGGCAAGTCGAAGGCCAAGCTCATGACCGAGCACCACAACAAGGTCACCTTCGCCGACGTCGCCGGCATCGACGAGTCGAAGGACGAGCTCGAGGAGATCATCTCCTTCCTGAAGGACCCGAAGAAGTTCACCAAGCTGGGCGGGCGCATCCCGAAGGGCGTGCTCCTCATGGGCCCCCCGGGCACGGGCAAGACGCTCCTCGCCCGCGCGGTGGCCGGCGAGGCCGGGGTCCCCTTCTTCTCCATCTCCGGCTCCGACTTCGTCGAGATGTTCGTCGGCGTGGGCGCGAGCCGCGTGCGCGACCTCTTCGAGCAGGGCAAGAAGAACGCGCCCTGCATCATCTTCATCGACGAGATCGACGCGGTGGGCCGCCACCGCGGCGCCGGTCTGGGCGGCGGCCACGACGAGCGCGAGCAGACCCTGAACCAGCTCCTCGTGGAGATGGACGGCTTCGAGTCGAACGAGGGCGTGATCCTCATCGCCGCGACCAACCGGCCCGACGTGCTCGACCCGGCCCTGCTCCGCCCCGGCCGCTTCGACCGGCGCATCGTGGTCCCGCGACCCGACCTGGGCGGCCGCCTCGGCATCCTCAAGGTGCACACCCGCAAGGTGCCCCTCGACGCCGTGGTGGACCTCACCAAGATCGCGCGCGGCACGCCGGGCTTCTCCGGCGCCGACCTCGAGAACCTGGTCAACGAGGCGGCGCTCTATGCCGCCCGGCGCAACAAGGAGAAGGTCGAGGGCGGCGACTTCGAGTACGCCAAGGACAAGGTGCTCATGGGCACCGAGCGCCGATCCATGATCATCAGCGACAAGGAGAAGCGGACCACCGCCGTCCACGAGGCGGGCCACGCGCTGGTGGCCAAGGTGCTGCCCAACGCCGACCCGCTGCACAAGGTCACCATCATCCCCCGCGGCCGCGCGCTGGGCCTCACCCAGCAGCTGCCCGAGGAGGACCGGCTCAACATCAACCAGGAGTTCGCGCTCAACCAGATCGCCATCCTCATGGGCGGCCGCGTCGCCGAGGAGATCGTCTTCGGGCAGAAGACCACCGGCGCCGGCAACGACATCGAGCAGGCCACGAACATGGCCCGCGCCATGGTGTGCGAGTGGGGCATGAGCGAGCGCATGGGACCGCTCGCCTTCGGAAAGAAGGAGGGCGAGGTCTTCCTGGGGCGCGACATGGCCTCCACGCAGACCTACTCCGAGCAGACCGCGCGCGAGATCGACGCCGAGGTCCGGCGCATCGTGAACGAGCAGTACGAGCGGGCCAAGAAGATCCTGCTCGAGCACCGCGAGGCGCTCGACAAGATCGCCAACGCGCTCCTCGAGCACGAGACGCTCGACCTCGCCGACGTGGACGTGCTGCTCGCCGGCGGCACCATCAACCGCCCGCCGCCGCCCCGCTCGTCGCCGCCTCCTCCCCCGGCCCCGGCCGGCGAGAAGGAGAAGGCCAAGAAGGGCGGCCTCCTCGGGGGGCTGGGCGGCCTGCCCAAGGTCGAGCCCGGGAAGGCCTGACCGGGGCGCGCGTGCGGCCCTGGCCGGCCATCCGCATCGGGGGGCGCACGTTCGCGCCCCCCGGCGCGTTCGTGGTCGGCGTGCTGAACGTCACGCCCGACTCCTTCTCCGACGGCGGCCGCTTCCTCGACCCGGGAGCCGCCCTCGAGCACGCGCTGCGGCTCGCAGCCGAGGGCGCGGACCTGGTCGACGTCGGGGGCGAGTCCACCCGTCCCGGCGCGCCGGAGGTCCCCGAGGAGGAGGAGATCGAGCGCGTGATCCCGGTGCTCGAGCGGCTGGCGCGGTCCCGCTTCCCGGTGCCCGTCTCCGTCGACACGAGCAAGGCGGGTGTGGCCCGGGCGGCCATCGACGCCGGGGCGGCGCTGGTGAACGACGTCCGCGGCCTCTCCGACCCGGCGCTGGCGCGGGTGGTGGCGGAGACGGGCGTGCCGGTGGTCCTCATGCACATGCGGGGCACGCCGCGGGACATGCGCGAGCGGGCCACCTACGCCGACCTCCTGGGCGAGGTCCGCGACGAGCTGCGCGGTGCGATGGACCGGGCCGTCGCCGCCGGCGTCCACGAGGACCGGATCGTCCTCGACCCCGGCATCGGCTTCGCCAAGACGGCCGAGCAGAGCGTGGAGGTCCTGGCCCGGCTGGGGGAGCTCGCGGGGCTGGGTCGCCCGCTGCTCGTGGGCCCGTCCCGCAAGAGCTTCATCGGCGCCCTCACCGGCGCACCGCCGGAGGAGCGGCTCGCCGGCACCGTGGCCGCCGTCACCGCCGCCGTCCTGTCCGGCGCGGCCTTCGTCCGGGTGCACGACGTGGCGGCGTCCCGGCAGGCATTGCGGGTGGCCCTGGCGCTGCGGGCGGCTGGCGAATCGGCCGGGAGCGCATAGACTCAGGACCGGGAGGCGATCGGGATGGGCACGTCGGGCAACGGCAAGGACGGTGGCGGGGGCGGCGGCGCGGGGGCCGAGCGGAAGCTCTTCGGCACCGACGGCGTGCGCGGGGTGGCCAACGTCCACCCCATCACCGCCGAGGTGGCCCTGCAGTTGGGCCGCGCGCTGGCCTGGAAGGTCCGCTCGGGAAACCACCGCCACCGCATCGTCATCGGCAAGGACACGCGCCTCTCCGGGTACATGCTGGAGACGGCCATCGCGGCCGGGATCTGCTCCATGGGCGTGGACGTGCTGCTCTGCGGCCCCCTGCCCACGCCCGGCATCGCCTTCATCACGCAATCGATGCGCGCCGACGCCGGGGTGGTGATCAGCGCCAGCCACAACCCCTACCAGGACAACGGCATCAAGTTCTTCGACCGGACCGGGTTCAAGCTCCCGGACGACGAGGAGCTGGAGATCGAGCGGCTGGTGCTCGGGGGGCAGGCCACCTCGCCCGACTTCCACGACCTCCGGCCCACCGCCGAGCTCATCGGGAAGGCCAAGCGCATCGACGACGCCATCGGGCGCTACGTGGTCTTCCTGAAGTCGCTCTTCCCGCGCGAGCTCACGCTCGACAGGATGACCATCGTGGTGGACTGCGCCAACGGCGCGGCCTACCACACCGCACCGGCGGTCTTCGAGGAGCTGGGCGCGCGGGTCATCCCCCTCGGCGTGGAACCCGACGGCCGCAACATCAACGACGGCTGCGGCGCGCTCCACCCGGCCGGGATGGCGGCCCGGGTTCGCGAGGCCGGCGCCGACCTCGGGATCGCGCTCGACGGCGACGCGGATCGGGTCATCGTGGCCGACGAGAACGGGCAGGTGGTGGACGGCGACGCCATCATGGCCGTGGTGGCGCGCGATCTCCTCCACCGCGGGCGTCTTCGCCAGGAGACGGTGGTGGCCACCGTCATGAGCAACGTCGGGCTGGAACGCGCCATGGCCGACGTGGGCGGGGCGGTGGTGCGGACCGCGGTCGGCGACCGCTACGTCGTCGAGGAGATGCGGCGGCGCGGGTACAACTTCGGCGGCGAGCAATCGGGCCACCTGGTGTTCCTCGACCACGTCACCACCGGGGACGGGGTCTGCGCCGCGCTGAACCTCCTCGCCGTCATGAAGCGGACCGGGCAGCGGCTCTCGCGCCTGGCCGAGTGCTTCACCCCGTCGCCGCAAGCGCAGATCAACGTCCCGGTCCGGGAGAAGCGTCCCCTCGAGACGCTGGCCGGGGTCCGTGCGGCGGTGTCGCGCGTGGAGCGGGAACTGGGGGCCGACGGCCGCGTCCTGGTGCGCTTCTCCGGCACCGAGAACAAGGCCCGGGTGCTGGTCGAGGGTCCCGACGCGGCGGCCATCCGGGAGCACGCCGAGCGGATCGCCGAGGCGCTGCGGAAGGACCTGGGCTAGATTCCCGCCATGCCCGGACCTCGACTCGGCGTCAACGTCGACCACGTCGCCACCCTGCGCCAGGCCCGGCGCGCGACCTACCCCGACCCGGTGGCGGCGGCGCTGCTCGCCGAGCTGGGCGGCGCCGACCAGGTGACCATCCACCTCCGGGAGGACCGGCGCCACATCCAGGACCGCGACCTGGAGGTCCTGCGCAAGACCGTCACCACGCGCCTGAACCTCGAGATGGCGGCCACCCCGGAGATGGTGAAGATCGCCCACGAGCTGCGGCCCGACCAGGTGACGCTGGTGCCGGAGCGGCGCGAGGAGCTCACCACCGAGGGGGGGCTCGACGTGGTCCGGGCCCGCGACGCCGTCTCCCGGGTGGTGAAGACGCTTCGCGACGCCGACGTGATGGTCTCGCTCTTCATCGACCCCGACCCGGACCAGGTGAAGGCGGCGGTGCGCGTCGAGGCGCACGCCATCGAGATCCACACCGGTCGGTACTGCGACGCCCGCCAGCCCGGCGACCGGCGTCGGGAGCTCGCGCGGGTGGTCGACGCGGCCAAGGCCGGCGCCAAGCTCGGGCTGCAGGTGGCGGCCGGGCACGGGCTCCACTACGCCAACGTGCTGCCGGTGGTGGCGGTCCGCGAGATCGAGGAGCTCAACATCGGCCACTCCATCGTGGCCCGCGCGGTGCTGGTGGGCATGGAGCGGGCGGTGCGGGAGATGAAGGAGCTGCTCTCGCGGGGAGCGCCGTGATCCTGGGTCTCGGGATCGACGTGGTGGAGGTGGCGCGGATCCGGCGGATGGTCGAGGAGCCGTCGCGGCCCGGCACCGCCGGGCGCTTCCTCCTCCGCTGCTTCACCGAGGGGGAACGGCGATTCTGCGACGCGCGCGCCGACCGGGCCACGCCCTACGCGGCGCGCTTCGCCGCGAAGGAGGCGGCCTCCAAGGCGCTCGGGGCCCCGGCCGGCATCCGCTGGGTGGACGTCGAGGTGGAGCGGGAGGACGGGGCGCCGAGGCTGCGCCTCTCCGGCGTTGCGGAGCGGGTCGCCCGCGAGCGCGGCGTGGACCGGGTCCACCTCTCCATCACCCACGACGCGGGCGTGGCGGCCGCGGTGGTCATTCTCGAGGGAGGACGCGGATGAGGCTGGTGAGCGCCGAGGAGATGCGGGCCATCGAGCGGATCGCCATCGAGGAGATGGGCATCCCGGCGGCCACGCTGATGGAGCGGGCCGGCCGGGCCGTCGCCGACGCCGCGGCCGAGCTGGCCGGGCTCGACGGCCGGGTGATCGTGGTCTGCGGACCGGGCAACAACGGCGGCGACGGCTTCGTGGCCGCGCGCATCCTCCACAAGGCCGGCCGCGGGGTGCTGGTGGTCGCGACGGGCGCTCCCGGCAAGGGAAGCCCCGAGGCCACCGCCGCCTGGAGGTCGGCCGAGGACGCCGGCGTCCCGGTCTCGCCGGTGTCCGCGCTCGGAACGTTCCCGGCGCGCGCCGGGGACCTGGTGGTGGACGCCATCCTCGGCACCGGGCTCGCGCGCCCGGCCGACGGGGCCGCGGCCGCGGCCATCGAGGGCATCGCCGCCCTGCGCGAGCAGGGGGTGAAGGTGCTCGCGGTCGACGTCCCGACCGGCCTCTCGACCGACACCGGGCGCCCCGTGGGCGCCATGGTCCGGGCCGACGCGACGGTCACCTTCGCCTACGGGAAGATCGGCCTCGAGCTCCAGCCCGGCGCCGATCTCGCCGGCCAGGTCACCGTGGTCGACATCGGCATCCCGCCCGCCGCCGCCGACCGGGTGCCGGCCAGCGCCGTGCTCCTCGACGAGGCGGCGGTCCGGGCGCTAGTCCCCCGGCGCGACCGGGAGGCCCACAAGGGGGACGCCGGGAGGCTGCTCGTGGTGGCGGGGTCGCCCGGGAAGACCGGCGCCGCCCACCTGGCCCTCACCGGCGCGCTGCGCGGTGGCGCGGGTCTCGTGACGCTCGCCGCCCGGGCCGAGGTCCTCGGCCCGCGCTGGGCGGGCGCCCGGAGGCCATGAGCACGGTGCTGCCCGGCGCCGGC
>JBBIOL010000158.1:0-6879 GCA_037443385.1 Anaeromyxobacteraceae bacterium | reverse complement strand
TGTCGAAGGACATCCGCTACCCGCTGGGCTGACAGGGCGCGGGCGGCGTCGGCCCAGCGCTCCTCCTCCATGGCCTGCCGGCCGCGGTCGGTGAGCTCCCGGACCCGGGCCACCCGGGACACGAGGGGGTTCGTGCGGGCCATGCGGGCGCGCCGCTCGCGGGCGCGCTCCTCGTCCTCGATGCGGCGCGCGGCCGCCCGGGCCACCTCCTCCGGTGGGGCGGTCCGCCGCGCGTAGGCCGCGCGGGCCGAGTCGTCGGCGAGGGCGTCGCGGGCCTCGGTGAGCCGGCGGAAGATCCGCTCCAGCCGGGCCCGGTAGGACCCGAGCCGGCGGCCCGGATAGCGATCGGGGTGGTAGATCTTGACGCGCTCGCGGTAGGCGTCCCGGGCGCGATCCACCGAGGCGTTCCAGGGAATCCCCAGCACCTGCCAGTGCGTCCAGCCGTCCATGCTGGCGACGAGGAAGAGGATTTCGCGCCGACGCTCGGGATCGAGGTCGACGTCCTCGGACAAGTCGGCGGGATTGAAGAGGAATCCGTGATACCGGTCGGCCTGCACGCCGCCCTCCCCGGGGCCCTGCCCGGCGGTCACCGAATCCCCGGAATGTAGCCTCCGCGGCTCGTCAGGGTCAACGTGCCGCCCCGCCGCGCCCCATTCAGCGTCCCGCCAGGAGGAACTCGAGGAGCGCCTTCTGGGCGTGGAGCCGGTTCTCGGCCTCGTCGAAGACCGCCGAGCGGGGGCCCTCCAGGACCTCCTCCTCGATCTCCTCGCCCCGGTGCGCCGGCAGGCAGTGGAGCACGATGGCCTCCGGGTCGGCGAGCGCCATGCCGCGGCGATCGACGATGTAGTCCTTGAAGGCGCGGCGCCGCTCCTCGACCTCGGCCTCCTGCCCCATGCTGGCCCACACGTCGGTGTTCACCACGTGAGCGCCCCGCATGGCCTCGACGGGCGTGGCGGCGACGCGCACCCGGCCGCCGGCGCGCCGGAGCAGCTCGGGGTCGGGCCCGTAGCCCGGCGGGCAGGCCACGCGGAGCTCGAACCCGAGGAGCAGGCACGCCTCCAGCCAGCTGTTCGCCATGTTGTTCCCGTCGCCGACCCAGGCCACCGCGAGTTCCCCGCGGGCCACCCGGTCCTGGCCGAGCCGCTCGGCGACGGTGAGGAGGTCGGCGAGGACCTGGCAGGGGTGGGAGGCGTCGGTGAGCGCGTTCACCACCGGCACGGTGGCCCAGCGGGCCATGTCCTCCAGCTTGGCGTGCGCGTAGGTCCGGACCACGAGGGCGTCCAGGTACCGGGAGAGCACGCGCGCGGTGTCCCGGATGGGCTCGCCGCGCCCGAGCTGCATGTCGCGCGGGGAGAGCATCATCTCCGAGGCGCCCAGCTGCGAGCAGGCCACCGCGAAGGAGACCCGCGTGCGCGTGGAGGCCTTCTCGAACACGAGCCCCACGGAGCGACCGGCGAGCGGCTGCGGGCCGCGGCGGCCGATGAGCTTCCACTCGGCGGCGCGCTCGAGCAGCTCGAGCAGCTCGGCCCGGGAGAGGTCGGTGAGGCGCAGGAAGTCCCGCTTGGACGGCGCGGGCGACGTCATGCCGCCGCCGGTGCGGCCGCGATGGCCTCGGCCAGCCGGGCCACGCCCTCGTCGGCCTCGGCGGCGGTGAGCACGAGCGCGGGTGCGAGCCGGATCACGTCGTCGCCGATGGCGTTGACGAGCAGTCCGCGAGAGCGCGCCGCGGCGACCACGTCGCCCGCCTTCACGCCCCGCACCATCACGCCGAGCAGCATCCCCCGCCCGCGGACCCCGGACACCCTGCCCCCGGGAATGGCGGCGAGCGCGCTGCGCAGCCGTCCGGCCACGGCGGCCGCGGCCGGGAGCGCCGCCCGGATCTCCCGCAGCGTGGCGAGCGCCACGGCCGAGGCCAGCGCGGTGCCCCCGAAGGTGCTGGCGTGGCTGCCGGGGGTGAGGTGGGTGCCGACCTGCTCGGTGGCGAGCAGGGCGCCCATGGGGAAGCCGTTCGCGATGGCCTTGGCCGAGCTCATGAGGTCGGGCGTGACGCCCTCCCACTCGTGGGCCCAGAGCCTTCCGGTGCGCCCCATGCCGGTCTGGACCTCGTCGAGGCAGAAGAGCGCGCCGGCGGCGCGCGTGGCACGGGCGGCGGCGGCCAGGTACCCGTCGGGCGGCGGTAGCACCCCGGCCTCGGCCTGGATGGGCTCCACCACGAAGGCGGCGGTGCGGGGCCCGAGCGCCGCCTCGAGCGCCGGCAGGTCCCCGAACGGCACGTGGCGGACCGCCGGCACCAGCGGCTCGAAGCCGTGGTGGTACTTCTCCTGCCCGGTCACCGTGAGCGCGAAGAGCGTGCGGCCGTGGAACGAGTTCACGCAGGCCACGATCTCGCTGCGCTCGGGGTGGCCGGCGTCGGCGTGGTACTTGCGCGCCAGCTTCAGCATGGCCTCGTTGGCCTCGGCCCCCGAGTTGCAGAAGAAGGCGCGCCGCGCGAACGAGCCCCGGGTGAGTTCCTCGGCCAGCTCCACGGTGCGCGGCGTGTAGAAGAGGTTGGAGACGTGCCAGAGCTCGCGCCCCTGCTCCTCGAGGGCGCGGACCACGGCCGGGTGGCAGTGGCCGAGCGCGTTGACCGCGATCCCGCAGATGAGGTCCAGGTACTCCTTGCCGTCGGCGTCCCAGACGCGGCTGCCGCGCCCCCGGACCAGCGCCACCGGCGCCTGCCGGTAGTTGGGGGTGAGCACGGCCTGGGCCCGGGCGACGATCGACGCGTTTCCTTCCATTCGCGAACCCATATCACGACTCACAGGATGTACCGCGAGAGGTCCTCGTCGCGCGCCACGCCCTCGAGCCGTTCCCGGACGTAGCGCGCGTCCACCGGGATCCGGGCTCCCCGCAGCCGGTCGGCGTCGTAGGAGACCTCGTCGAGCAGCCGCTCCATCACGGTGTGGAGGCGGCGGGCACCGATGTTCTCGGTGCGCTCGTTCACCTCCTCGGCGATGCGCGCGATCTCCTCGATGCCGTCCTCCTGGAACACGACCTCCACGCCCTCGGTGGCCAGCAGCGCGGCGTACTGCCGGGTGAGCGAGCCGCGGGGCTCGCGCAGGATGCGGGCCAGGTCGGCGCGGGTGAGGGGCTCGAGCTCCACCCGGACCGGAAAGCGCCCCTGAAGCTCGGGGATGAGGTCGGAGACCTTGGCCACGTGAAAGGCCCCGGCGGCGACGAAGAGCACGTGGTCGGTGCGAACCGGCCCGTACTTGGTCGTGACGTGGGAGCCCTCCACGACCGGGAGCAGGTCGCGCTGGACGCCGCCGCGCGACACGTCGGGTCCGGCGGCCCCCTCGCGGGTGGCGATCTTGTCGATCTCGTCGATGAAGACGATGCCGTGGTTCTGGGCCCGATCGAGCGCCTCGCGCACCACCCGGTCCATGTCCACCATCCGGGAGGCCTCCTCCTCGGAGAGCAGCTCGAGCGCCTCCTTCACCGGCAGGCGCCTCCGACGCCTCCTCCCCCCGCCGAAGATGGAGCCCAGCCCGCCCTGCCCCATGTTCCTGAACATGTCCTGGAGCCCCTGGGTCATCTCCTCCATGCCGGGGCCGGCCACCATGGGGATCTGCGGACCGGACGTCTCGGGGACCTCGACCTCCACGGTCTCGTCGTCGAGCGTCCCGGCGCGCAGGCGCGCGCGCCCCTTCTCGCGATCGCCGGCCTGGCCCAGCGCCTGGAGCACCCGGTCCTCGGCCGCCTCGCGCGCCCGCGCCCGCAGCTTCTCGAGCTCCTCCTCCTTCACCAGCTTCACCGCGGCCTCGACGAGGTCGCGGATCATCGAGTCGACGTCGCGCCCGACGTAGCCCACCTCGGTGAACTTGGAGGCCTCGACCTTGACGAACGGCGCGTCGGCGAGGCGCGCCAGCCGGCGCGCGATCTCGGTCTTCCCCACGCCGGTGGGGCCGATGAGGATGATGTTCTTGGGCAGGACCTCGTCCCGCAGGTCGGCGCCCAGGCGCTGGCGGCGCCAGCGGTTCCGGAGCGCGTTGGCCACCGCGCGCTTCGCCGCGTCCTGCCCGACGATGTGCCGGTCGAGCTCGGCGACGATCTCCCGCGGGGTGAGGTCCTTGGGCTGCATCGGCTAGATCTCCTCGAGGGTCAGCCGGTCGTTCGTGTAGATGCAGATCTCGGCGGCGAGCTTCATCGACTCCTCGGCGACGGCGCGCGCCGGCAGGGACGAGTGGGCGAGGAGCGCCCGCGCCGCGGCGAGCGCGTAGGGGGCCCCCGACCCGATGGCGGCCACCGCCCCGCCCGGGACCGCGTCCGGCTCGATGACGTCGCCCGAGCCGGAGAGCACGAAGAGGGCGCCCTCGTCCGCCACCATGAGCAGCGCCTCCAGGCGGCGCAGGAAGCGGTCGGTCCGCCACTGCTTGGCGAGCTCCACCGCCGCGCGCGGCAGCGACCGCCCGTGCTCCTTCAGCTTCTTCTCGAAGAGCTCGAAGAGGGTGAAGGCGTCGGCGGTGGCCCCGGCGAACCCGGCCAGGACCTTGCCGTCGCCGAGCCGGCGGACCTTCCGCGCGCCCGACTTCATCACCGTCTTGTCGAGCGTCACCTGGCCGTCGCCGACCATGGCCACGCGACCCTCGCGCCGCACGCAGAGCACCGTCGTCCCTCGCATCATCCGGACGATGTACCGCGAGGCGCGCCGCGGCGCTACGGCTCCGACCGGGCGCGCGGGTGGGCCCGGTCGTAGACGTCGGCGAGCCGCTTCCAGTCGAGGTGGGTGTAGCGCTGGGTGGTGGAGAGCGAGGCGTGCCCCAGGAGCTCCTGGATGCCGCGCAGGTCGGCGCCGTTCCCGAGCAGGTGGGTCGCGAAGCAGTGGCGGAGCACGTGCGGGTGGACGTGGCGCGGGAGGCCGGCCGCCGTCACCCAGCGGTCGAGGCGGCGGGCCACCGAGCGGGCCGTGAGCCGCCCGCCCCGGTAGTTCACGAAGAGCGCACCCCGGGCGCCGGCGCCGTCGCGGCCGGCGAGCAGCGCCGGCCTCCCCTCCTCGATCCAGCGCCGCAGCGCCTCGCGGGCCGGACCGCCCACCGGGACCACCCGCTCCTTGCGCCCCTTGCCGAGCACGCGGACGAGCCCCTCGGCGAGGTCGAGGTCGTCGAGGTCGAGCCCGGTGAGCTCGGAGACGCGCAGCCCGGAGGAGTAGAGGAGCTCGAGGAAGGCACGGTCCCGGACCGCGAGGGGGACGGGGTCGCCGGGCGACTGCACCAGGGCGGCGACGTCGGCCTCGGGCAGGACCTCCGGGAGCTTCCGCGGCCGTCGCGGCGCCTGGACGGCCCGCGCCGGGTTGGTGGCGGCCAGCCGCTCCCGGACCAGGAAGCGATGGAAGGTGCGAAGCGTCGAGAGCTTTCGCGCGAGCGAGGTGGGGCCGTTCGTGGCCGCCTCGCGCCCGAGCCAGCCCCGGACCGCGCCGGGGGTGGCCGCAGCCGGGGCGATCCCCGCGGCCGAGAGCCAGCCCACGTAGCCCGTCACGTCGGCCAGGTAGGCGCGGACCGTTCGCTCGGAGGCACGTCGCTCGCCGGAGAGCCAGCGCGCGAATCGCTGGACCTCCTCGGGGAGCGCGGCGACGTCCTGGGCCACCCTCTCCCGATACCACGCGACCCCGGCCGCGGCCATTCCGCGAACGGCCCGGGCGGGCCGGGCCTACGGCAGATCGGCCACGAGCACGCCGGCGCGATCCGGGGCGAGCCCGATCCAGGCGGCACGCCGCCCGTCCGGCGGGAGCAGGAGCGCGCTGCCGGGCAGCGCTCGGGAATCCACCGGGACGAGCTTCCCCTCCACGAAGCCCGCCAGGTCCACGCCCGCCCCGTCCTTGCGGCCGAGCGCGACCAGCATCCGGTCGCCCGCCCGGGGCGCGGGGACGAATCCGACCACGCCCTCGGCGACCACCTGCGGCGCCGCGGGCCCGGCCGTGGGCGCCCGGACGAGGCAGGAGCCCGCGCCGGACGCGGGGCAGGGCGCGACGGCGAGGAGCCAGCGACCGTCGCCGGTGAAGGCGAAGGCGGACGGATCCCCGCCCACCGGGGCCGGCGCCGGGGCGCCGGAGGGCGAGAGCTCCAGCCGGGCCGAGTATCCACCGTCGGTGACGTGCCGGACGTAGGCCACCTGGCCCCCGGACGGGGAGAGCTCGAAGGAGGTGACCCGGTCCCCGAGTGGAGCCGGGGGCTGGCCGGGGACGGCGGTGACGAGCCGCCCGGCGAGCACGCGGGGGTCGAAGGCCTCCAGCCAGGCGAGCCGCGGCGAGGACGGCGCCCACCGGAACGCCCCCACGCCACCCGCCACCTCCACCGTCGCGAGCGACCCTCCCGGCGCCGCCACCACCGGGACGGCGACGAGGCGGCCCCCGGTCCCCGGGGCGACCCCGGCGACCGCGCCCAGCCAGGCGCCGTCGGCCGAGAACGCGAACGCACCCACGTCCCGGGCCACCACCTCCCCGGGCGCCGTGGCCGACCTCCAGAGCACGAGGACCGGCGCACCGGCGGCATCCCGCGCTCGCGCCGCGATCGCCGTCCCGGGCGACGGCGCGAGGGCCAGCTCGAACGCCCCCTTCCCGCCGGCCAGGCGAACCGGATCGGCGCCGGGCACGGCGAGCCAGGCCTCCCCCTCGGCCGCGAAGGCGATGCGCCCACCGTTCCCGCCGGCCCAGGCGGTGGCGCGCGGCGAGACGACCCTCGACTCGCCTCCGGGCTGCCAGCGGGAGAGCGTCCCCGCACCGGTGCCCGGCTCGCGCCGGGAGAGGACCGCGATCGATCCGTCGGGCAGCCAGGCGAACGCGCCCGGAGCCGGCGCGACGCCACCGGCCACACGCGGGACGCGTGCGCTCCCCAAATCCCAATG